>JBPOIX010000300.1:0-8933 GCA_052034175.1 Actinomycetota bacterium | reverse complement strand
CCGTTCGAGCCCGTGTGGCGCCTCGGCAACATGGCCCGCGGGCGCTACCTCAAAGACCTGGGCAACACGCCGGGGCATGTCAACCACTGGTCCCGGTGGTCATTCCGTCGCTTCGTGGCCACCCGGTTCGAGGTGGAGGCCATCGCCAGCCCCCTGCCCTGGACCATGCTGCGCGCTCGCCCCCGCCACTGACGCCAGCTCGAGGCGGCGCAGGCGCAGGTTGGCCATCGCTTGCAGGCGGCGCGACGCGGCGATCAGGTCGGCGATGAAGGCCAGCACCATGAACATTGCGGCCATCAGCAGCAGTGCCACCGCGGCCACCAGGCTGGGAAGCCGGGAACGGTACTCGTCGGCGAACAGGTAGTAGCCGAGCCAGCGCAGCACCAGGCCAAGACCGACGGCGAAGGGCACTGCGGCGATGGCGGTGAAGAAGCGGAACGGACGGTACAGGGCGAAGCTGCGCACGATCGTCTGCGCAGACCGGCGCACGTATGAGGCACTGCTCTTCACCAGGCGGGACGGGCGCATGTGCGGGTTCACGCCCACCGGCACGGAGACCACCGTGAGGCCCTCGGCGCCCCGCCTGGATGAGCGTCTCCAGCGTGTAGGTGTACTTGCCGTGCACGAAGGCTCGCATCGCGGCCTCGCGGTTGAAGGCCCGGAACCCGCTCGGCGCGTCGTCCACCTCGACGCCCGAGCACCAGCGGACGACGCGGCTGCCGACGCGCTGCAGCAGCTTCTTGACGCGGGAGAACTCGTCGATCGAACCGATCGGGCGGGCGCCGATCACGATGTCCGCGTCGCCGGCCAGCACGGGCGCCGTCAGCGCGGGGATGCACGCCGCCTGGTACTGGTTATCAGCGTCGGTGTTCACCACCACCGTGGCACCCGCCCGCAAGGCCGCATCGAGCCCGGTGAGGAAGGCCGCGGCCAGGCCCCGATTGCGCGGGTGGCGCACCACATGGTCCACACCGTGAGCTCGTGCGACTGCCGCCGTGCCGTCGGTGCTGCCGTCGTCCACCACCAGCCACTCGACGACGTCGAAGCCGGGGACTTCCCGCGGCAGGTCCGCCAGCGTGATCGGCAAGGACTCCGCCTCGTTCAGGCACGGGATCTGGATGATCAGCTTGGTCGGCGCGGCGGGCGGCACCAGGCCGAGGCTACTGCGAGCCATCGCCGTCCCCCTCGAACGGACGCACGAGCACGGCCCACGAGCCGCCGTCGGCGCGGGTGAGCAACGCCTCGCGTTGCGGGTCGTCCGGGCTCAGGCTCTCCAACTCGGAGCGCTCCGCCGGGGTCAGCACGGTGACCACCGACAGGACGACCCAACCCTCGGGCGGCACGAGCGCGTCGCGCCCGAATGCCAGCTGCATCCAGGTGTCGGCAACCCCGACGAAGCGACGGGTGGAGCCGAACTGACGCACCAGCGAGGCGTCGTCGACGACGAACTCCACTCCCTGGCGACTCAGTTCGGCGAGCACGGTGGCCGCGGTGTTGTCCAACACCGGCACCGTGCTGGCGTCGAACCACACCACGCCGAGCTCTGTGGCCCGGTCCATTCCGTTCACGAGCGTCGTGAGGGCCGGCTGGAGGTCCTTGCGCGCGGCCGGGCCGGCGGCAACCACGGTGGTGGGCAGGTTGCCTGCGCCGAGCCCGAGGCAGATGGCCACCGCCGCGACACGCGGAGCCGTGGCGCTCCATGCGCCACCCCCTGCGATACGTGCGGCGATCGCCGCGCGCACCAGGGTGAACCCCACGGCCGCAACGAGGTAGGCGGCGATCGGCCACAGCCAACGCATCTGATGCGCGCTCAGCCCGAGAGCGCCCAGCGGCATCACCACCACCGCCAGCGCAGCGACGAGCTGCACGCCCCCGACCACGACCAGCAGCGCCTGCGCATGCAGGTCGGCCCTTCCCGCCGCCACACGCAGCGCGGCTGCCGTCGCGGCCACGGCCAGGGCCAGCACTGCCAGCGCAGCCCAGAGAGACGTCATCGAGTACGGGGCCAGCCGGCCGGGGCTCTCGTAGAACGTGGTCGGTACGGCATCGACGAACCGGCCGCGTGCCGTCCACGGCGTCTGCAGCCACACCGAGCCGAGGATCCGGAGGCCTCGGGTCGGGCCGATGGCCTCGTCGCCCGAGCCACCGGCGCGTGCCAGCGCCAGGAGATTGCCCTCGCCCGCCACCTGATCCCAGAGCGGCTGCGCCCAGAGCGCGGCCACAACCGCCAGCGGAGCACGCCCGGCGAGCGACCGTGCCGCCGGGCGCCAGCCGCCCGCCGGCACCAGCCGGTGGGCAACCCACAGTCGCCAACCGACGGCGACGGCCACCAGGCCGGCCACGATGTACACGTAGCCGAGGTGCACCTGCACGGCGAAGGAGCCGATGGCCAACAGCCAGGGCCAGCCACCGCGCACGTTGGAGGCCGTCGCCCACCCGGCGGCCAGCAGGGCACAACACGGGAGGAGCAGGATGTGTGGGTTCCACGGGTCGAACAGCAACTCGCTGCCCATCGTGAACGCCAGCCACGCGGTCGGCAGCAGGCATGTGAGCGCACCGGCGCGGCCTGCCACCCTCCAGCCGAGCACCGCCACCAGCGTGACGGCAACCACGTTCACCGTTGCCGCACCCACTGCAACCCCCGCGTGTGTCCCGAACAGGCGCACGGGAAGGGCCAGCGCGTCGAAGAGGATCGGGCCGGGGTGGTTGACGTCGTGGCCCGCCCCGATGCTGGCGGAGCTCCAGGTTCCCAGCCACGGATGGTGCCGAGTGCCGACATCGAGGGCGCGCACCGAGAACAGCGCGTTGTCGCCAATGGGGAGCCACCCACCTGCCACAGCCCGGCCGGTGGCCACGACGATCGGCAGGACGACGGCAGCCCACGCGGCCACCACCCAGCGGTCCAGCACCCGCAGCCGGCCGCCGAGCCGGCGGCGCGCGGCCGAGATCACGGCACGCATGCGGCCTCCGCAGCACCACTCACCACCGGCGACAGTGTGGTCGCACCTGCAACGAACACCGCCACCGTGTCGATGCCCAGCGCGGCGCGTGCCTCGTCGTACTCCGCCAGCAGCGCCGACAGATCGCTGCCACCGGCGGCGCCGACGGCTGCGGCGCCGTCGGCCCCGGCGGACACGAGCACCGCGCCGTCGCCGGCGGCGAGCCGATCCAGGAGTGCCCGATCCTCCGCCTCGCCGCTGGCGGCAGCGACCCTGTGCAGCACGTCGCGCTGCAGCAGGTCGAACTCGGAGCGGTCGTCCGGCCCGAGCGGGCTGACGAGCGCCAGGCGCACCACACCGGGCGCGCAGCTCAGTGCGGCCGCACCGGCCCGCAGGTACAGCACCATGTCCGGAGGAACGGCACCCACCTCCCGGGCGCTCCCGAACTGGACGGCGCCACTGGCATCCACGACCACCGGCTGATCATTGCGCCACAGTGCCTGGAGCACGGGGATGGTGTACGGCTCCCCGATCCACAACCCGCCTTCCTCCAAGAGGGTCTCGGGAACCCGGGCGGCGGAGATCTGGTCTTGCACTCTCCGCACATCGGCCATCGACGGTGTACCCCGCGCCACCCCCACCGGTTGGGGGTAACCGGGGAGGCTGGCCAGCACACCGAGCACCACCGCCACCGCAATCGATGGCCGCGCCCAGCGCCGAGCCCTCGCTCGGCGGACACCCCACAGCGCCCACGCAGCCCAGGCCAGCGCGCCCGGCCACCACAGCGCGAGTGGCCACAGGAAGCGCAGCTGATGTGGTGCAACCCCGTAGCCATCGGCGGGAATGGCTGCCGCGGACACCACCGCCGCAGCCAGCCCGCAGATCGCCAGGCCGCACGCCGCCGCCGGCCCGGTGTGGCCGCGGCGGTGCGCGAGCACCGCGGCACAGCCAAGGAGGCCGAGCGCGACGGCCAGCAGCACCAGGGCCGGTGCCGCGCCCACCAGCCAGCCGGGCGTCGCCAGTGCGCTCCCGTCAGCGGCTCGCAGCGGCATGTCCGACAGGGTGTCGGTGAAGGATGGCCGCAGCCAGAACGGCGGTACGGCAACGACGTCCACCACCAACCGCGCACCGAGGGTGAGGCCGACGCGGGGCCCGCCGTCCGAGCCGCCGGCCAGCGCCGAGAGATTTCCCCGCCCCGGGCCGAACACCTGCTGCAACAACGGCTGGAACCAGACGGCTGCGGCGACCGCCGCCGCCCACTGCCAGCTGCGGGCGGAGCCGGTGCGGTGGAACCGCCACGCCCATCCGCCCGCTGCTGCCAGCACCACGGGCACGACCACGATCAGGCTGAGGTGGACCTGCAGGACGAGTGAACCGGCGAGCACCATCCAGGGGGCGAAGGCGGCCTCGCCCGCCGCCACGGCGGTCGCCGACGCCAGCATCGCCAGCATCGGCAGCAGCAGGACATGAGGGTTCCAGGGGTCGAGCACGAGCTGCGGCCCGAGAAGCCAGGACAACCCCACGACCATCGCCGCCGCGGCCCACGCCCCCGTTCTCCCGCCCACGCGGCGCAGCGCCACGACCGTGACGTGAGCGGCCACGAGGTGCAGCAGGAGCACCCCGACCACCAACCCCCAGCGCGGCCCGAGCAGCTTCACGGGGAGCGCAAGAAGGTCGAACAACAGAGGGCCGGGGTGGTTGGCGGAGGCCCCGGTGGACACCGACACCGACGACGCCGTACCCAGCCACGGATGGTTGGCCGTGCCCACATCAGCTGCTCTCAGCGAGATGACGGCGTTCTCCCCCACCGGGATCCATCCGCTCGCGGCAGCCCGCACCGCGGCGGCCACCAACGGCACCGACACCGCGACGCGAGCGGGGTCCCACCCGCGCAGAGTGCGCAGCAGGCGCTCAGCCCTGGGCATCGAAGCTGCCTGCCGGAGCAATGAAGACGGCGGTCTCCTGGCCCAGGTAGAGCATCCGGGCCACCCTCACCGCCACCGCGTCAGGGAGGTCGTCGCGGTCCGACAGTCCGAACAGGTTCGTGTCCACCTGTTCCGCCTCGTCGTTCCAGCCGCCGTCCTGCAGAAGTGCGATCACCTCGGCGCGCAAGCGTTCGAACTCGGCCACCTCACCAGCGGAGCGAGGGTCCGTGAGTGCCACCTCGACCGCACCGTCCACCTCGCGCCAGCGTTCGATGTACACGCCCGTGGCCAACACCACCTCCGCCGTGGAGGCCCGCGGCTCCATGGAACGCCGCGGCGTGAAGGCGACCGCGTAGTACGGCTGCCCGAACGCCGACAGGCCGAGCCGTTCCAGCTCGTTGACGAACCCGAAACCCTGCGAGCCGAAGTAGAACGAGTCGTTCCACACCACCACATAGGCACCGTCGGCGCCCGTGGCGGCACCTGTGCCGGCGCGCAGGGCCGCAGCGGTGGGCCCGACGACGGCTTCGAGGGTGTTCCCGAGCCGGTACTCCGGCGGTTCCGAGCGCGCGGCATCGACCACGAACGAGACGAGCGCGATCACGACCACTCCCCCGGCCAACCGTTCCAGCGGAATGCCCCGCACGCGATCCCCGGCGAGAAGCACCGCGGTCCAGAGCACAGCGAACACTGCCAGCAGGCAGAACAGCCACGCCCACAGGGTGAGGTAGTACCAGACCTTGCCGAAGATGCGCCCGGTCGAGAGCATGCCCAGCGCCGTGACGACACCGATGACCGCGTGAAGGCATGCCAGCCGGCGCTCACCCGTCCTCCTCCACACCGCCACGGACGCCAGCCACAACGCCAGCACCACGGCACCCACCACTGCACTGCCGCCGGCACGCTGGTCGAGTGCGTCGAGGTAGAACGACGGCCGATCGAACAGGCCGAGCACGATCTGCAGGACATCGAAGTGGCGCAGGACGACCTTGGCGCCCTCGACCAGCCCGACCGGGTCCGCCGGCGGGTCGAGGAAGTGCTCCCGCAGCATGGTGATGTTGCCGGGGTGATGCCGCCACTCGTCCACGAACACCGGCAGCCACACGGCCGCGCCCGCCCCCAGCGCCCAGCCGGCTGAACGGCCGAGCCCAGTGGAGGGCTCCGTGCGGTGCCGCCACCACTGCCACGTCACGCGCCCCATCGCCAACGCCACCAGCGCCACGCCCAGGCTGAGGTACGGCACATGGGTCTGCGCGCACAACGACGCGGCGACGACCTGCAGCGGCAGAAGCCGGTGTGCGCCGAGCAGGATGGCCCAGGTGGCGAGCAGCACGAGCAGGAACGGCACCAGCGGCAAGTACGGGTTCCACGGCTGGGTGAGGATGCTGGCCCCGTACCACGACAGCGCCACGCACACGAGTGCGCCGAGCGCCACCTGCAGCCGCCGCCCGCCGAGGTGTTGGGCCACCCACACGCACAGCCACGCGGCCGCGAGGTTGATCACGGCTGCCCCGACGAGCAGACCGACGGCAGATGCGCCGAACAGCCGGTACACCGGCGCCAACAGGTAGAAGCTCAGCGGGCCGGGGTGGCTGCCCTGCTCCGGCAGCCTGCCGATGCGGCCAGGGAGGCCGACCAGCGGGGTGTGCCGGCCGCCCACATCGCGGACTCGGAACTCCGTCATCGCCAGGTCCAGCACCGGGGTCCAGCCGCGCACGGCCATCACCACCAGCGCCACGACGAACGGGATCGTCATGGCACCCCGCAGCCACCACCGCAGGGCGCGGTCGCTCACGACCGGCGCCGGTCCCGAAGCGAACGCCAACGATCGGCGAGGCCCCAGCGGGTGACCAGCAGCATGGACTCCGCAATGATCCGCGGCGACATCTTGCTCGTGCCGTACGCCCGATCGCGGAACAGGATCGGCGTCTCGCGGATCGTTGCGCCGGCGCGTGCCAAGCGGCGCGTCAGCTCTGTGAGGAAGGCGTACCCCTCGGCCGTGGTGCTGGCCGGGTCGACGGATTGCAGCATGCTGGCCCGATAGGCACGGAACCCTGCGGTGCAATCGCGCACTCCGGTGCCGAGGAGCATCCCGGTGTAGCGGTTCCCCCATTTGGAGAGCAGACGGCGGTGCAGCGGCCAGTCCTGGGTGCCACCACCCTCCACGTAGCGGCTGCCGATGACGAGATCGGCGCCTTCCTCGACCACGCGCAGCATGGTGGGGATGACGGCCGGGTCGTGCGAGAAGTCGCAGTCCATCGAGACGATGATGTCGTAGCCGGCATCGAAGGCGAGCTGGAAGCCGTGGCGGTAGGCGGCACCGAGGCCGGGCTTGCCCTGGCGGTGCACGACGGTGATCCGCCCCAGCGCCGCGGCGGCGTCTTCGGCGAGCTGGCCGGTGCCGTCCGGGCTGAGGTCGTCCACGACGATGATGTCGGCGGCAGGCACCTCCCTGCGGAGTGCCTCCAGCATCCGGGAGATGTTCTCCTTCTCGTTGAACGTCGGGAGAACCACCACGCTGCGCACGGCCCCCGATGCTACCCCCGGAGCCGTGCGGCACACCGCTACGATGCCTCTGTCCATGCCGTCCATCCGTGCCTTCCCTGTCGTCGGCGACTTCGCCGATCGCCTGCTGGCGACGGATCTTCCCGACCTTCCGGGGCCGCAGCGGCGTGAAGTCGTGGCGTTCATCGCCCGGCGGGTGGACGAATTGCCCAGCTTCACGCGCTTCGGCGTGCTGGCCATCGGCACCCTGTTCCGCGGCATCCTCTTCTTTCCTGGGGGTTGGGGCATGGCGCGCATCGTGCTGCGCCTGCCGCTTCCGCTGGTGGCGGAGTACCCGCGGCTGATGCGTTCCCTCGGCTTTGCCTACGTCTGGGAGCACTGGCCGCGCACCGGGCCGACGGGCGCCGCCACCACTGAGGGGGCGGCAGCGTGATCGCCAGCCCCGCCACGACGTCGATGGACGCCGATGTGCTGATCATCGGGTCGGGCGCCGGCGGCGCGTCCACCGCCGCGATTCTCGCCGAGGCCGGCGTGGACGTGCTGGTGGTGGAAGAGGGTCAGTGGGTCGAGCAGGGGTCCGTCGTTCCGTTCTCGCTCGACCAGATGGATCAGCAGTACCGCGCCGGCGGTGTCACCGTGGCTCTCGGCCTGCCCTCGATCGCCTACACCGAAGGGCGCTGTGCGGGCGGCGGCACGGAGGTCAACAGTGGGCTGTACTGGCGGCCGCCGGGCGACCTGCTGGACCGCTGGCGGCACGACTTCTCGATCGCCGATTTCGACCCCGACGAGCTCCTGTCGATCGCCGACGAGGTGGAAGCGGCCCTCAGCGTGCAGAACGTGCCCGGCGAGCCCAGCCGGCCGAGCGAGATGATGCGCCGTGGCGCGGCAGCCCTGAACTGGCGCCACGGGGAGATCCCGCGCTGGATGCGCTACGAGGGCGGCGACGCTGCCAACGGCCAGCGGCAGTCGATGACCCGCACCTACCTGCCCCGCGCCGCGGCGGCAGGGGCGCGGCTTGCCGTCGGGTGCCGGGTCGACCGCTTGGAGATGACCTCCGGCCGGGCCACCTCGGCCACGACCACCCTCGCCGACGGCAGCCGTGGGTCGATCCGCTTCCGCCATGTCTTCGTCTGTGGAGGCGCCATCCAGTCCCCCGCACTGCTGCAGCGCAGCGGCGTCCGCGGGCAGATCGGGCGCACCCTGGCGGTGCACCCGACGGTGAAGCTTGCCGCCCGCTTCCCGGAGGCGCTCAACGTTCCCGACGACGTGCCGGTGCATCAGGTGAAGGAGTTTGCCCCGCACCTGTCGTTCGGCGGTTCGGCCAGCAACCCTGGCCTGGTGGCGCTGAGCCTGCTGGACGAATGGCGTTCGTTCCGTGATGCGGTGGTGGACTGGCCTCGGATCAGCGTCTACTACGCAGCCATCACCAGCGAGGGTCGCGGTCGTGTGCGCTCCTTCCCGGGCATGCGCGACCCCGTCGTGACCAAACGGCTCACGGGGGGGGATCGCGCCCAGCTGCGCAGGGGCCTCGGCCGGGTGGCGCGGTTGTTGCTGGAGGGCGGTG
>JBPOIX010000395.1:0-1987 GCA_052034175.1 Actinomycetota bacterium | reverse complement strand
CTTTCGAGGAATGGCGGACAACGACTGGGTCAGCAGCCGGTGCACATTCGGCGAGGGAAGGCCTGGTTCGTCACGGGGGAAAGCCTACGCCCGCCCTCTGGGTGAGGGGCAAGCGCGTTTCCCTTGCGACCATGTCACCCCCGTACGCGCCGTTTCGGCGCGTACGGGGGTGACGCGGAGCGGGGTTGGCCGGGCCGGCTGGGGATGGGGGAGGGGCGGCTGACCTGGGTGTGGGTAGGCCCGGTGGGGATGGGTGAGGGGCGGCTGGCCCGGGTGTGGGCGGGGTCCGGGGGCGGCGGGTGCGGACCGGGCAGACTGGCGGGGCCATGAGCGCACGTCTTGCCGACCTCCTTCCGCCGCCCGGAGCCGACCCGGAGGACGTGCTGGATGCGTTCGCCGGCTGGGCCGCCGCCGGCGGGCGCCCGCTGTACCCCCACCAGGAGGAAGCGGCACTGGCGCTGGCCGCGGGCGACCATGTCGTGCTAGCCACTCCCACCGGGTCCGGCAAGAGCCTGGCCGCGGTGGCCGGCATCGTGCTGGCGATGAACGCCGGCCGGCGGGCGGTGTGGACGGCCCCGATCAAGGCGCTCGTGGCCGAGAAGTTCTTCGACCTGGTGGAATTGCTCGGCGCGGAGACGGTCGGCCTGGCCACAGGCGACGCCGCCATCAACAGCGACGCACCCGTGCTGGTGTGCACCGCGGAGGTGCTGGCCAACCACGCGCTGGCCACCGGGCCCGGCAGCGAGTTCGGGTTCGCCTGCCTCGACGAGTTCCACTACTACGGCGAACGCGATCGCGGCTGGGCCTGGCAGGTGCCGCTGCTGGAGCTCACCGGCTGCCAGTTCCTGCTCGCCTCGGCGACGCTCGGCGACATGACCGCCATCACCGCCGACCTGCAGCAGCGCAGCGGCCGCAGCGTCACGCAGGTGACGAGCGTGCGCCGGCCGACGCCGCTCTACCACCAGTGGCGGCTGACCACGGTGGCGGACAGTGTCACCGATGCAGTGAACGACGGGCTCAGCCCGGTGTACGTGGTGCACGCCACCCAGGCCGCGGCCATCGAGCGGGCGCAGAGCCTGGTGAGCCTGAAGGTCACCACCCGCGAACAGCGCGAAGCGATCGCCGCGGCACTGAAGCCGGTGCGCATGGCCAAGGGCTTCGGCGACACGTTGGACCGCCTGCTGCGCAACGGGGTGGGCGTGCACCACGCGGGCATGCTGCCCCGCTACCGGCGCCTGGTGGAACGGCTGGCGGGGGAGGGGCTGCTGCCGGTGATCTGCGGCACGGACACCCTCGGCGTGGGCGTGAACATCCCGATCCGCACCGTGCTGCTCACCGCGCTCACGAAGTTCGACGGCACCAAGGTGCGCGTGTTCACCGCGCGCGAGTTCCACCAGCTCGGTGGGCGCGCCGGGCGCCCGGGCTTCGACCCTGACGGCCACGTGTGGGCGCAGGCGCCGGACCATGTGATCGAGAACACCAAGGCGCTCAGCCGCGCCGGCGACGACCCCAAGGCGCGGCGCAAGGCCACCAAGGCCAAGGCGCCCGACGGCTTCGTGCACTACGACGAGGCGACGTTCCAGCGGTTGATCGGCGCCAGCCCGGAGGCTTTGGTGTCGCGGTTCGCGGTCAGCCCCGACCTCGTGGCCAGCGTGCTGTCCCGGCCCGACGGCCCGGCCGCGCTGAAGCACCTCCTGCGCACCAACCACGACGCCGCGCCGAAGCGACGGCAGCACACCAAGCGGGCCATCGCCATCTACCGCAGCCTGGAGGCCGCGGGTGTTGCAGAGCGGTTGCGCGGGCCGGACGGCCGCTGCGCCGGCGTGCGGGTGGGTTCGTTCATGGAGGGCGAGGACGATCGCTTCCTACGGTTCTCCTCGCCGCTGATGCCGTTCGCCATCGAAGTGATTGCCACCCTCGACCACACGGAACCGGCCTACGTGCTGGACCTGGTGAGCGTGGTGGAGGGCGTGGTGGACGACCCGCG
>JBPOIX010000401.1:0-4981 GCA_052034175.1 Actinomycetota bacterium | reverse complement strand
GCCGCGATCAGCAGGCATACGAACGACACCAGCCAGATCGGCCCGTGCGCCGGCACCACATGCGGTGCCCGCGCCTCGGCGTAGGGGGTGTACCCCATAGGGACGTCGGCGGTGGCCTGGGGCAGTTCTGGGTCGGCCTCTGTCTCGGGGGTGCACACTAGGCTGCTTGGGTCGCCGGGGCGCGACAGGGGGAGAGCGATGAAGCGAGTACGAGTGCTGGTCGGCTGCTGCGCGACCGCGATGGCCATGCTGGCGGCCGGCTGCGGCGAGGAACGTGCGGAGCCTGCGGATGGCGCCGGGCAGACCGCGACGGCACCCACGTCGCCGCAGGAGCCTCCGCCGCCGACCGAGGGTGGGCCACAGGAGTTCCCCGCCAATGGCAAGGTGGAGGAGGTGCTGTCGCTGGACAACAACTTCATCCTGCAAACGGTCGAAGTGCCAGCGGGCACGGAGATCCGCTGGGTGAACAACGGCCGCAACGACCACAACATCATCCCCGAGGGCGATCCGGAGCTCACCGCGTACGGAGTGCTGCAGGACGGGTTCCATCCGGGCGACACCTACTCGCACGTGTTCACCACTCCGGGCACGTACGTCTACTACTGCAGCATCCACGGCACGTCGACAGCAGGTATGTTCGGCACGATCATCGTCACCGAACCGTGACGATCAAGGGGGAGATCATGAGGAATCGATTCATTGCCGCGGCGGTCGCCGTCGGCCTGGTGCTCGCCGCCTGCGGCGACGGCGACTCGGCATCCGAGCCGACCGACAATCCCATCGCCTTCGACGCGTCCGTGCCGGACACGGTTGGCGACACCGCTCCGCCGGTGACCGAGACGATGCCCGCGCCGGACACCACGGCTGCCAGCTCCGCCGAGGGCGTGCTGCATGTGCCGGAGGACTTCGACACCATCCAGGCCGCGGTGGACGCCGCGGCACCCGGCGCGCTGATCCTCGTCGGCCCGGGCACCTACAACGAGGCGGTGAACGTCACCACGGACAACCTCACGATCCGCGGCCTCGACCGCAACGAGGTCGTGCTCGATGGCGAGTTCGAGCTGGGCAACGGGGTGCGCGTCCTCGGCGCCAAGGGTGTGGCCGTGGAGAACATGACCGCGATGAACTACACCTCGAACGGCTTCTTCTGGACGGGTACGGTCGGCTACCGCGGCTCGTACCTCACCGCCTATCGCACCGGCGACTACGGCGTGTACGCCTTTGACGCCGTCAACGGCCAGCTGGACCACATCTACGCGGCCGGCAGCCCGGACGCCGGGGTCTACATCGGCAACTGCTACCCGTGCAACACGGTGATGACCGATGTGGTCAGCGAGCACAACGGCCTCGGCTACTCGGGCACGAACTCGGGCGGCGAGCTGTACATCGTCAACTCGACGTTCCGTTTCAACCGCGCCGGCGTGGTGCCCAACAGCGGTAGCTACGAGCTGTGCTACCCGGAGCGGGACACCACGATCGTCGGCAACCTGGTGTACTCCAACAACCAGGGCGACACCCCGGCCATCGACGTGGCCCTGCTGGCCATGGGCAATGGCATCGTGGTGGCCGGCGGTATCCGCAACACGGTGGAGCGCAACCAGATCTGGGACCACGACAAGGCCGGCATCGCCCTGGTGCCGTTCCTCGAGGAGGACCCCAACGACGAGTTGCCGACGGTGGAGGAGTGGGAGATGACCTGCGAGGAAGCCAAGCAGGTGCGCCCGGTGGACCCGGGTGAAGCCATCCTGTGGGACGCCTACGAGAACCGGGTGATTGGCAACGAGATCAGCGACAGCCGCCAGTTCGACATCATCCTCGCCAGCCTCAACCCCGACCTGAGCGCGCTCGGCAACTGTTTCGCGGGCAATGTGTTCGGCTCCGCCGGGCAGACGGCGCCGACGGCGTTGGAGACGCTCGCACCGTGCGATGCGACCGGAAGCGGCGACTGGAACGCCGGCGTCTACAACATCGCCGCCTGGTTGGGCGAGGAGCACCCGCCGTCGGTGGACTGGAAGACGGCCTCGCTGCCGGAGCTGGAGCCGCAGGAGAACATGCCGGACGCTGCCAACGCACCGGCGAACCCGGCCACGAACGTGCCGGCGCCGATCGACATCGCTGCCATCACGACCCCCGCCAAGCCCTGACCGCATGAAGCGCAGATTCGCCACCGCGGCTGCGGCCGCGGTGGCGCTCCTGCTCGGCGCGTGCAGCGACGAGGGGCACGATGGCGGGGTCGCCAGCGGTTCCACCCTGCACACCCATACCCAGGCCACGTCGTTGGGCAAGCCGGACCGGCCGATCGCCGGCCCGCAGGGCACACAGGCGCAGTTCCTGGTGGAGTGCCTCTACAGCCACGCGGCGATGGACGACCCGATCGTGTTCCCCGGCCAGCCGGGGCAGAGCCATCTCCACGTGTTCTTCGGCAACACCGATGTCGACGCGTTCACCACGACGGCCGACCTCGTGGGCGGGGAGACCACGTGCGACCAACGGCAGGACACCGCCGCGTACTGGGCGCCGGCACTGATGCGCAACGGCATGAACCTCACGCCGATCAAGAGCACCGCGTACTACCGGCCCGGCCTGGACGTCGACCCGACGACGGTGCAGCCATACCCGGTCGGTCTGGTGATGGTGGCGGGAGATGCCGGCGCCGTGGCGGAACAGCCGGTGGAGATCGTCGCCTGGACGTGTGGCGCCGGCATCGAGCGTGCCGTCACCCCACCGACGTGCTCGGAGGATCGAGCCCTGCGCCTGCTGGTGACCTTCCCCGACTGTTGGGACGGGGTGAACCTGGACAGCCCCGATCATCATGCCCACGTGGCCTACAGCAGCGGCGGCCTCTGCCCCGAGGGCTACCCGGTACCTGTGCCGCAGCTGCAGTTCGGCGTGGAGTACCCCGTGCACGGCGACCCGACCGGGCTGGTGCTTGCCAGCGGTGGCCTGCTCACGGGGCACGCGGACTTCATGAACGGCTGGGACCAGGCGAAGCTGGAGAGCGAGATCGCGCTCTGCCTCCACCGCGACCTGGTGTGCGGAATCACCAGCGGCCGCAAGACCGGCTGACGGCACCCGCCGGCGTTACAGTCGGCCGCTGGCGATGACGCGCTGCAGGAAGTCCCGTGTCTCGGGCTGGTTCGGTGCGGTGAACAACTGCCCCGGCGGCGCGGACTCGAGGATCACGCCGTCCTTGAGGAAGCACACGAGGTCGGCGATCTCGCGGGCGAAGCCCATCTCGTGGGTGGCCAGCACCATGGTCATCCCGTCGTTGCGCATCTCACGGATGACGTTCAGCACCTCGCCCACCAGCACGGGGTCGAGTGCAGCGGTGACCTCGTCCAGCAGCATCAGCTCCGGCTGCATCGCCAGGGCGCGCACGATGGCCACACGCTGCTGCTGGCCGCCGCTGAGCTGGTCCGGGTAGGCGTCGGCCTTGTCGGCCAGGCCGAGGCGCTCCAGCAGGTGGCGCGCCGTGTCCGCAGCCTCGGCCGGCGGCGTGCCGAGCACCTTCGTGGGGGCCAGGGTGATGTTGCGCAGCACGCTCATGTGCGGGAACAGGTTGTAGCTCTGGAACACCATGCCGATGCGGCGGCGAATCGGGTCGGGGTCGAGGCCGGGTTCGGCCAGGTCGACAGGGCCGCCCGGCCCATCGAGCCAGATCTCGCCGTCGTCGACGGGCTCCAGCATGTTGATGCACCGCAGGAGCGTGCTCTTGCCCGAACCGCTGGCGCCGATGAGACACACCACCTCGTGCTCGCCGATGTCCAGCGAGACGTCGTGCAGCACGGTGCGGCGGTTGGCCTTCGTGCCGAACGACTTGCGCACCCCGCGGATCGAGACCTTCGGGCTCATGCCACCACCGACCCACCGGTGCGGCGCCGTTCGCGCGCCGTGTACCAGTCGACGAAGCGGGTCTCGGGAATCGTGAGGATGAGGAAGATCAGCGCTGCGGCCACGGTGGGGGTGAAGTTGCCGCTGATGTTCTTCATGCTGCTCGTGCGGTTGAAGACCTCGAAGATCCCGAGGATGCTGAGCAGGGCGACGTCCTTCTGCAGTGAGAGGAAGTCGTTCATCAGCGGTGGCACCACGCGGCGCACGGCCTGGGGCAGGACCACGTGCCGCAGCGTCTGGGCCTGGGTGAGGCCCAAGGAGCGGGCGCCGGCCCGCTGGCTCTCGTGCACCCCTTCGATACCCGAGCGGAACACCTCGGCGACATATGCCGAGTAGGACAGGATCAGCGCGACCGGCCCCCACAGGAAGACCGAGTTCCACGCGCCGCCCATCCCGAGGAAGTGGAACTCCCCCTCGATGAGCTTCAGTTTGGGGATGCCGAAGCCCACCAGGTAGATCGTGAGGATCACCGGCACCCCACGGAAGAAGTCCGTGTAGGCGGCGGCGAACACCCGCAGCGGGAACAGCACCGGGCTGCGGGCGTTGCGGCACAGGGCAAGGGCCATTCCCCACAGCAGGATGAACGGCGCGCACTGGAGGAAGAGCTTGACGTCGATCCAGAGGTAGCCGAGCAGCTCGACGAAGTCCGAGCCGAAGCGTGATCCGTTGAAGAAGATCTGCTTCACCTTGGGCCAGCCGCTGGAGCGGGTGATCAGCTGTTGCAGCAGCACCACCGTCAGCACGGTGGACACCGAGGCGACCATCGTGGAGCGCCGGCGGCGGCGGCGCAGCCATTCCTCCCGGCGGGTGAGAGGCGGCCGGACGCGCGCGGGCGCCGACCGCTGGTCGGCGCCCTCGTCGGTGGTCATGGTGGGAGAGGCTAGAGGCTCAGCTCTCGGGCAGCAGCGGAGCTTCGGCGTAGTCCGCCATCCACTCCGTGGTGATGGTGTCCAGCTCGCCGGACGCCGCCAGGCTTGCCAGTGCGAGGTCCACGCACTCCACGAGCGGGTTGTCCTTCACCAGGAGGAGCCCCCACTGGTCGCCGCCCTCCGCGCCCAAGGGGAACTGGCCGTAGACCTTGGTGTTGTCG
>JBPOIX010000210.1:0-20066 GCA_052034175.1 Actinomycetota bacterium | reverse complement strand
ACTCGGGCGGCTCACCAAGCTCACCCCGCACCGCGACCAACCCGACAGCGAGGTCATCGCCTGCAACAAGGCCTTGGCCGCGGTGTACCTGCACCACGACCCCGACCGGCTGGACCATCCGTAGCTGCGCGCCGCCGATGGCACATGGGCCACCGCCACGTGGGACGACGCCCTCGCCACCACTGCCCGCCGCCTGCAGGCGGTCATCGACACCCACGGCGCCGGCGCTGTGGCCGCCTACGTGGGCAATCCCACCGCGTTCAACGCGCTGGGCCAGCTGCACACCACCACCCTCCTGCGCACCCTCGGCGTGCAGCGCACGTTCTCCTCCGGCACGCAGGACTGCGCCAACAAGTTCGTCGCCAGCGAAGCCGTGTTCGGCTCCTCCCTCGTGCACCCCATCCCCGACCTCGCGAACACCGACCTGTGCCTGATCATCGGCGAGAACCCACGGGCGTCGCAGGCGTCGTTCTATTCGATCCCCAACGTGCTCGGCGAGATGCGCCGGGCAACGGCACGCGGGGCACGGTTGGTGTTCGTCAACCCACGGCGCATCGAGACGCCCGACCGTGGCATCGGCGACACGGTGCAACTGCGCCCCGACACCGACGTGTGGTTCCTCGCGTCCCTCCTGCACGAGATCGACCTCCTCGGCGGTTTCGACGAGCACGTGCTGCGCACCCACGGCACCCGGGTTGCGGAGCTGCGGGCCTTCCTCGCTGCCTACCCGGCCGACGCCACCGCTACGGTCACCGGCGTGCCGGCAGCCACGGTGCGCGAGCTAGCGGCGGCCTGGGTGGCCACGCCACGGGCCTCCGTGCACGCCTCCACGGGCATCAACATGGGCCGCCAGGGCACCCTGGCCTACTGGCTGGTGCACATGCTTGCCTTCGTCACCGGGCGCCTGGATGTGCCGGGCGGCAACTTCAAGAGCGACGGCTTCTACCCCAACGCCAAGGCCGGCGCCGGCGACCCGCTGCGCGCCTACGTGGACACCGAGTTCGGCACCCTGCGCCGCGGTTCGCTGCCGGGCACCCTGCTGTCCCACGCCATCCTGGACAGCGATCACCCGGTGAAGGCGCTGATCGTGGTCGCCGGCAATCCGCTGCTCTCGATCGCCGGGGAGGATCGCCTGCGCAAGGCGTTCGAGCAGCTCGAGCTGCTGGTGGTGATCGACATCTACCCCAGCGCCACCAGCGAGTTGGCTCACGTGCTGCTGCCGTCCACCGACATGTACGAGCGCGACGACCTGAACATCGTCAACATCGGCACCGCTGCGCAGCCGTACGCCCAGTACACCCCGGCGGTGGTGGCGCCTGCCGCTGACCGCAAGCCCGAGTGGTGGATCGCCCATCGCCTGCTGCAGGCCCTGGGCAAACCCTCGCTGTTCGACGGCCTCGACGTCGCGGCCGGCGAGGAGCCGGACCCCTGGTCGAAGTGGCGCCACATGCTGGAACGCGGGAGCGGGCTCCACCTCGCGGACCTGGCCGACGGCGTGGCCCGGCTGCTACCGGCCCCCGAGGCCGGCGGCTTCTACGAGCGCCAGGTGCACACGGCGGACGGCCGGGTGGACTGCTGCCCGCCCGTGTTCGCCGAGGCGCTGGAACGGTGCCAGGCGTTGTTCACCGAGGCGGCCACTCGCCCTGCGGACGAACTCCTGCTGATCCACCAGCGCGACCCGTGGATGCACAACAGCTGGTTCGCCAACCTGCCGCGCATGAAGAAGGGCGGCCGCATCACCAACCCGCTGCGGATGGACGCGGCGGACGCTGCGCGCTGCGGCCTGGCCGACGGCGATTCCGTGCGGGTGACCAGCGAACACGGCGAGATCAGCGCCGTGGTCGAAGTGGTGGACGACCTGATGCCAGGCGTGGTGTCGATGGTGCACGGGTGGGGCCACGCGGCCAGCCCACGCTTGCGCGTCGCCCATGCCAACCCCGGCGCCAACCCGAACGTGCTGCTGCCCACCGGCCTCGGCAGCTACGAGCCGCTCTCGAGCCAAGCGCACATGACCGGCATCTCGGTGCGCGTCAGCGTGCCGGCAGCCGCGCACTGATCGCCGACGGGGGGCAGCCGGCCGCGGTCAGATGTTCCGCAACAGGTCCTTGTAGGGCACGTCGCTGTCCGCCGCGGGTTCCTTCGGCAGGCCGAGCGCGCGCTCGCCCAGCGTGTTGCGCTGCACCTCATCGGTCCCGCCGCCGAGCGACATGCCGCGGCAGTTGAGCACGTGGTACTGCCAGTAGTCCGCCGTCACGTCGTCGCGCTCCCACGCCACGCCGCCTGGGAACTGCAGCTCCGCGGCGACGTCCGCGGCGAAGCGGCCCTGCCTGGTTCGCCACAACTTGCCGATCGACGGGTGGGCCTTGCGCTGGCCGAGCCAGCCCATGATCCGCTCCCCTGTCCACGCCGTCGCCAACTGCTGGCGAACCACCGGGTGGTCGTTCACCCCGGCGTGTCGTGCGAGCGCGATCAGCTGCTTGGTCGGCAGCGGGTTGCGGCCGGCCTTGCGCTGCTCGTCGCGGCTGCCGGCCACGCTGGCCGTGCCCGTGGCGACACGCTCGTGCGCCAACAGTGCCGTCGCCATCCGCCACCCGTCGTTGATGTCGCCGACGACCCATTCCGCGGGCACCCGGGCTTCGTCGATGAACACCTCGTTGAACTCGGCCACGCCGGTCATCTGCCGCAGCGGCCGTACGGTGACGCCCGGCTGACGCATCGGCAACACCAGCATCGTGATCCCCCGGTGCTTCGGGAGCGAGGCGTCGGTGCGGGCCAGCAGGATTGCCAGGTCGGCGCGGTGCGCGCCGCTGGTCCAGACCTTCTGCCCCGTCACCACCCACTCGTCGCCGTCGCGCTCGGCGCGCGTGGCCAGCGACGCGAGGTCGGAGCCGGCGTTGGGCTCCGAGTACAGCTGGCACCACACCTCCTCACCGCGCAGGCCGGGGCGGAGGAACCGTTGCTGCAACTCGGGGGTGCCGTGGTCGCGGATGACCGGCAGCGCCATGCCCACACCGATGCCGAAGACGGAGTCCTCCGGTGGTACCCGGCCGCGGCTCTCCTCGGCGAACACACCGTGGGCCCCGGGCAGGTCGGGGGCATCGCCGAGCTCGGCCGGATAGCCGAACCCGGCCAGGCCGGCGTCGAAGAGGGCGGCACGCCAGGCCTTCGCGCGGGCCACGATGGCGGGGCCGTCGTCGTCGCCCCCGGCCGGCGGAGCCGCGGCATCCATCACCGTCGGGAGCCCGTCGAAGAACGCCCGCACGCGCGCCCGCAGGTCGTCCACCCCGCTCACCGCACGCCTCCGGCGAGGGCCGCGAACCAGGCCTCGGGGTCGGCCAGCTCGCCGCGCAACCGGCGCCAGATCGCCCCCACCGCGGCCGGCCCGGCCGGAGGGTAGGCAGCGATGCGGTCGGCCAGCTCGCGGGCCCGGGGAAGGACCTCGTCGTCGGGCACCACCTCTGCTACCAACCCCAACCGCAGCGCCTCCGCGGCAGGGATGCGGTCGGCAAGGAAGGTGACCCTGTCGGCCACCGCCGCGCTGTGGCCGCGCAGGTGCAGCCAGGCCTGGCACATCGGTGCGCCGACACCCATCGCCATTTCGCTCACCTGCAGGAACGCGGACTCTCCGATCACGGTGAGGTCGCCACTGAGCGCCAACGCCGCACCGGCATTGATGGCGAAGCGCTCGACCGCCACCACCACCGGGGCCTGGCAGCGATAGCGAGCGGCGTGCACCGCGGCCCACGCCGTGATCGGCTCGGCACGCAGGTCGCTTCCGGCCACCTTGAGGTCGATACCCGAGCAGAACGCACCACCCGCGCCACGCAGCACCACCGCCCTCACACCTGGGTCGACGCCCACCTCACCGAACGCCGCGCCCAAAGCGACGGCCATCGACTGGACGACCGCGTTCTTCCGCTCGGGCCGATTGAGCACGATCTCGGCGCGGGCGCCCTCGCGCTCGACGATCACTTCCGGCTGGTCCCCCATGTTCGCCTCCCGGGGTCGGACGGTAGCCGAGCGGGGTCAGCCGAGACGGGCCTCGAGCTCGACGATCTTGGGAAACAGCACATTGTTCTCCAGGTGCACATGCTGGTGCGTGTCCGCTTCCAGCTCCGCCAACCCGGCGTAGAGCGCATGCCAGGTGGGGCACGCGTCCGCGGGTGGCTGATAGCCGTCGGTGCGGAACCGCAGGGACGCCAGCAGTTCGCCGACACGGTCGTGCTCCATGTGCATCACGCTGATCGGGTTGCGCACCGAACCGCAGTGGAACTCCGTGGCCCCCACCGCACCGAGCAGCTCGATCGCCAGCGGGAACAGGATGCGCTCCTCCTTCAACAGGTGAGGCAAGAGGTCATCGGTGATCTCCGTCAGCACACCCGACACCACACGCACCTCGGGGTGCGCCGCGCTGTGCGCGTTGACCACCTTGTCCATCAGGTCCCGCAGCCGCGGGAGCGCGGTGCGCAGATACACATGGTGGCTGGCCACGATGTGCCCGATCAGCCCGCCGATGTCCGCCGGCAACGCGGCTGCCGCGGGCGCGGGGTCGAGGTTGGCCAACTCGGCCTCCACGTCGGCCTGGGCCACCCCCGCCTCGGCGCAGGCCTCCGCCAATGGGCGGCGGCCGTGGCAGCAGTAGTCGATCCCGTGCCGTTCGAAGACACGGGCGGCGGACGGATTGGCGATGACGATGTCGGCCACGGTGGGCATGGAAGGTCCCTTTCGATGTCAGGTGAGATGGAAACCGGCGGCGGTGAGCGCGACGAGCGCAAGGCCGAGCGCCATCTGGCGCAGGCCGACGATCTTGATGGCCGGCGGGTCGCGCCGGGCCCACACGGTGTGAAGCAACGCCAGCCCCAGCAGGCCTGCCGCGCCAGCCCACAGCCGATGAGCCAGGAGCGCGGCAACGGCGCCGACGATGACCGCCACGATCTGGGCCAGGTCGCTGCCGCGGGTCGCAGTGATGCCGCGGCGCGCCCTCATGCTCTGCGCCCGCACGAACGGGATGGCCCCGATCGAACGAGCCGCGAGCACCAGCCACACCCCGCCGGCGAGGCGCAGGTCGTCCGTGCGCGCCAACACGATGGCCGCCGCCGACGCGGCCACACCCGCGGCTCCGCACAACTCGGGCGCCAGCCGCCGGCCCTTGGAACGGATGTCGAACCACCACTCCACGGCCACCAGCGGCGCTGCGGGCACGACGGCCAGCCACCATCGCCAGCCCGCGCCAGCAGTCGCGCCTGCGGCCAGCCCGCAGATCGTCAGCGCCTCGCCCGCCGCCACCACGAACGCCAACCGGGTGCGATCCAGCCAGCGCTCACGGCGCCGGTCCACCGCCACCAACTTGGCCGGCGTGCGCGCCAGGAAGGCCAGGAACGCCGCCAGCCCGAGCAGCAGGCCAGGCCACGACCACGCGATGAGCAGCCCCAGCAGCACCGGCTCCAGCGTCAGCCCCCAGCCGCCGTGCTCGGCGGGCATCGCCACCGCGCGCAGCGCCGAGCGCTCCCCCGCGGCGGGGGTGTCCACCATGGAGGCAGGCCGGCCCATCAGCCGGCCCGGTCTGCGGCGAACGCCGAGGTCACCGGTGTGGCCGCGAGCGAATCCATCAGCCCCGACCGGGCCGCAGACCACGCCTCGTGCAAGGCACACGGGCAGCTGCCGTCGCACTCCTTGGCCTCCACCACGCAGCGGCCACGATCGGTGGCCCCGTCGACCGCCTCGATCACTGCCAGCACGCTGACCTCGTGCACGCCCGCCCGCGCGGCGTAGCCACCGGTGGGCCCGGGCTCGCTGCGCACCCAGTGCTGCTGCACCAGCGGAGCCATCACCTGCGCCACGAAACCGGCCGTGGTGCCCAGCGCCTCCGCCAGGGCGGTTGCTTTCACCCGGCCGTCCGCAGCGGCCAGCACCTGCAGGGCGCGCACCGCCAGATCGGCCCGGCGGGAGACCTCTAATCTCATAGTGAAAGACTTAGGGATAGACGGCCCCGCGCCTAGGGTCGAACGGCCCTCGCGCCCGGCGGCCAGCCGGGCGTACCGTCGAGCTCACGAAGCTCCACCTCCGCCCGATCGCGAGCCACGGATGATCGCCCCTCTGCTGGCCGCCGCCGTTGCTCTGGTTCTCTCCATCGCCGGTACCGGCTGGATGGCCCGTGCCTTGCGCTCCCGGGGGCAGAGCCAGCCGATCCTCACCAAGGACGCGGCGAACATCACGGTGCCGGAGCACGCCCACAAGAAGGGCACGCCCACCATGGGCGGTCTCGCCATCGTCGGCGCCGCGCTCGTGGGCTACCTCGTCAGCCATGTGCGCGCCGGGGTGGTGTTCAGCAACCAGACCCTGGTGATGTGGGGCGGGGTGTTGGCGATGGCCGGCATCGGCTTCCTCGACGACTACCTCAAGGTGCGCAGCGGCCACAACCGAGGTGTGCTCTGGAGCCGCAAGGGGTGGATCACGCTGGCGCTGGCGCTCGGCATCGGCGTGGCCCTCATCGTGGTCACGGACATCGACACGCGCATCTCCCTCACCCGCGCCGCGCTGCCCGGTTGGGACATCGGCAAGGTGGCGTGGGTCGTGTGGGCTGGGCTGATCGTGTTCTCCACCGCCAACGCGGTGAACGTCACCGACGGGCTGGACGGGCTGGCAGCCGGTGCTGCGCTGTTCGCCTTCGTGGCCTTCACCGTCATCGCCTACCTGGCGTTCCGCAACCCGGAGATCTACCCGGCGGTGGTGAACCCGTACGACCTCACGGTGTTCGCCGCGGCCTTCGCCGGTGCGTCCGCCGGGTTCCTGTGGTGGAACGGCGCCCCGGCGGACATCTTCATGGGCGACGTCGGTGCACTGGCGCTCGGTGCCGCCCTCGCCCTCCTCGGCCTCACCACCAACACGTCCCTCCTGCTCCCCCTGATGTGTGGCATCAACGTCATCGAGATCGGCTCGGTGGCGCTGCAGATGGGCGTGTACCGCGCCTCGGGCCGGAAGCGCCGCCTGTTCCGCATCTCCCCTATCCATCACCACTTCGAGCAGGGCGGCTGGCCGGAGACCAAGGTGATCATCCGCTTCTGGCTGATCGCCGGGATGACGGTGGCCACCGCCGTGGAGATCTTCTTCGCCGACTTCACCCATCAAGCCGCCGGCCGCTGACGGGCGTGCCAGACTCGCCACGTGACCCGCATTCACCAGATCGACCCCACCGAGTGGGACCCGCGCCTGCGAGAACAACTCCACCCGGACGACCGCACGCCGCTGGAGAACGGGTTGATGCGCTACTTCGCACACCGCCCCGAGCTGGCCCTCGGGCTGAAGGCGTTCAGCAGCGCGCTGCGCACCAACCGCACCCTGCCCCCGCGACTGACCGAACTGGTGCGGCTGCGCATCGCCTTTCACAACCAGTGCCGCAGCTGCATGGCCATCCGCTATCGCACTGCCGTGGAGGACGGGCTGACGGAAGACCTCGTGTGCTCCCTGGCCACGCCCTACGACGCACCCGACCTCACGGAGGCGGAGCGCGTGGCCATCCGCTACGGGGAGTTGTTCGCCACCGACCACCTGGCAATCGACGATGCGCTGTTCGCCGAGCTCCGCCGGCACTTCGACGACGGCCAGCTGGTGGAGCTGGCACTGCACGCATCCCTGTGCGTCGGCATCGGCCGCCTCGGGGCCGTGCTGCACATGGTGGAGGAACTGCCCGACGCGTTCCAGGACGGCCCGGCGGCACCCGGCGCCCTCACCCCGTGGGGCAACGATTCGATCGTGGTCGGCTGACATGTCCGCCGCCGAGACCCCGATCCTGCGGCTGATACGCGAGTCCGTCATCGGCGACGACCAGGTGATGGACGGGCCGTACGGGCCGAGACGCATCACCTACGCCGACTACACGGCATCCGGCCGCTCGCTGACCTTCATCGAGGGCTTCATCCGCGACGAGGTGCTCCCTCGCTACGCCAACACCCACACCGAGTCCAGCGGTACCGGGCTGCAGACCACCCGCCTGCGGGAGGACGCGCGCACCATCATCCACGACGCGGTCGGCGGCGACGACGAGACGTGCGTCATCTTCTGCGGCTCCGGCTCCACGGGCGCCATCGACAAGCTCATCGGCATCCTCAACCTGCGCCTGCCCGCGGACCTGGACCGGCAGTACGCGCTCTCCTCGCACATCCCCGCGGCCGAACGGCCCGTCGTGTTCGTCGGCCCCTTCGAGCACCACAGCAACGAGGTGCCGTGGCGCGAGACGATCGCCGACGTGGTCACCATCCATGAGGACGCAGACGGCCATGTCGACCTCGCCCACCTCGAGGCCGAGCTCGTGCGCCACGCCGACCGGCCGTTGAAGATCGGCTCGTTCAGCGCCGCCTCGAACGTCACAGGCATCATCTCCAACACCTGCGCGATCGCCCACCTGCTGCACGAACACGGCGCCCTGTCCCTGTGGGACTTCGCCGCCGCAGCGCCCTACGTGGACATCGAGATGTACCCGCACTGCGGCGAACACCCGCTGGCCTACAAGGACGCGGCGTTCATCAGCCCGCACAAGTTCGTCGGCGGGCCTGGCACACCCGGCGTGCTGGTGGTGCGCAGCGACCTGCAGCGCAACACCGTGCCCGACGTTGTCGGCGGCGGCACCGTGTCCTACGTCAACCCGCTGGAGCACGTCTACCTCACCGACCCGGTGCACCGCGAGGAAGGTGGCACGCCGGCCATCATCGAGAGCATCCGCGCCGGGCTGGTGTTCCAGCTGAAGCAGGCGGTGGGCGTGCCCACCATCCGCTCGCAGGAGGAGGGCTACTGGCGCCGCGCCATCGAGGCGTGGGCGCAGAACGCGGCGATGGAGGTGCTGGGCAACCACGACGCCGACCGGTTGAGCATCGTCTCGTTCGTGGTCCGCCGGCCGGGCGGGCGCTACCTGCACCACAACTTCGTCGTGTCCCTGCTCTCGGACCTGTTCGGCATCCAGTCCCGCGGCGGCTGCTCGTGCGCCGGCCCGTACGGGCACCGGCTGCTCGGCATCGACCTGGAACGCTCGCACGAGTTCGAGCACGAGATCACCCGCGGATGCGAAGGCATCAAGCCGGGCTGGACCCGCGTCAGCTTCAACTACTTCATCAGCGAGGCCGTGTTCCGCTACCTCGTCGACGCCGTCGACCTCGTGGCACGCCACGGCTGGAAGCTGTTGCCCGACTACCGCTTCGAGCCCGTCAGCGGCCTGTGGAAGCACCACCGTGGCGCCGTCGAGCCACCGCTGCGGCTGCGCGACGTGGGCTACGACCTCACGGCCGGGCGGATGGTGCACCCCGATCTCGGCCGCACCACGGCGCCCGAATCGGCCCTGGTCGGCTACCTCTCCGAGGCCCGAACCTTGCTGGAGGCCGCGCCGGAGTGGGACATCTCCGCGGCCGCGGGCACCCTCTCCCCCGAGTTCGAACGCCTCCGCTGGTTCGACCTGCCCGCGGCGTCGCTCAGCGACGGGTGATGCACAGCACGCCGGGAGGCGGCACCGAGCCGGGGCGAACCCACGGCGCAACCGAGGCCCGACGGCCCGCCACCTGAAGGACGTGCACCGTGCCGTCTGCGGCATGCACGAACCCCTTGGCCCGCACCAGGCCAGGAAGGGCCTGCACCGCGGCCAGCACCGTGGCCGGATCGCCCTCACCGGGCAGCCGCAGGGTGTTGAAGCGGAGGTCGGCCGGGCCGAGATCGGCCGGCACGCGCCCGCCGACCGCAGGGCCGACCAATGCCGAGGCCGAGACGGAGCCGTCGATCGTGGGAAGCACAGGTGCATGGGTCCAGGCGGCAAGGCCGGCCAGGCCGCCGGAAGTCTCCTCAGCCCGGTTGAGGACCACGAGATCCGCCTGCGCGAGTTGGGCTGCGACGATGTCGCCGACATAGCGATCGGCCAGCAGTTCGTCGATCCGTTCGCCGTCGGCCACCACGACCACAGCGTCCAGCTGCAGCCCGGTGGTCAGCGACACCATCGTCGCAACCGCCGCCGGCTGCGCCACACCGCTCGTCTCGATCACCACGCGCTCCGGCGCGGTGTCCGCCACGCGGGCCAACGCTGCGCTCAACTCGTCGCCGATCTGGCAGCAGACGCAGCCACCCGCCAGCTGGAGCACGTCGCCGTCGCTGGCCTCGATCAGCTGGGCGTCGATCACCGACTGCCCGAAGTCGTTCACCAACACCATCAACCGCTGGCCGCTGGTCCGCAGGAGATGGTTCACCAGCGTGGTCTTGCCGGCCCCGAGGTAGCCGCCGACGATGAGCACCGGGACGGGGGTGGCACCGTTGTCACCCACCGGCCGGCAACACCCTGCCCGCGCACACGGTGCCCCACACGCCGATGTCGCGGATGGTCGTCGGGTCCACAGCGAGCGGATCAGCGTCGAGGACCGTGAAGTCCGCCCGCGTGCCGACCTCGATCGAGCCGATCTCGTCATCCAGGCCGAGTGTGCGCGCCGGGCCGAGCGTGACGGCCCCCAGCGCCTGGGCCGGGGTGAGGCATTCGTCGGGCCCGAGCACCCGGCCGAGGTGGGTGCGGCGGTTGACCGCGCACCACATCGTGAACAGGGGGAACATCGGCGTCACCGGCTCGTCGCTGTGGATGGCCACCGTGAGCCCGAGCCGGAGGGCCGTGGCGCAGGCATTCATCTGCGCGGCCCTCTCCTCGCCCACCGTCGCCGCGGCGTGGGCCTCGCCCCAGTAGAAGACATGGTTGACGAACAGGTTGACCTTCACGCCCAGGGCCGCCGCTCGCCGCAACAGGCCCTCGTCCATCAGCTGCGCGTGCTGCAGGGTGACGTCCACCGCCGCCACCGGGCCGGTGCGCACCACGTCGTCCAGCAGGTCGAGCACCAGCTCGCTGGCCTGGTCGCCGTTGGTGTGGATGTGCACCTGGCGCCCTTCCGCCACCGCCTGGGCCAGCACCTCGCGCACATGCTCGGGTGGCTTGTACCAGAGCCCGTTGGGCTTGCCGTTGACGTACTCCCCGGCACGCACGCGCGCCGTGAACCCCTGGATCGACCCGTCGAGCACGATCTTCAGGCCGCCGAGCCGCAGCATGTCGGTGGACCGCGCCGCCGCGGCATCGGCCTTCTCGAACATGGCGGTTGCGGGCCGGCCATCGGACAGCAACGTTGGCACCAGCCGCATCGGCCAGTCCGCCTCTGCCGTCAGGCGGGCCAGCGCGTCGAGCTGCTCCGTGCCGTACCCCGACCCGAGATCCGCCATGGTGGTGACCCCGGCGCGTCGCGCCAGTGCCGCGGCAACCCGATACGCCTCGTCGTTGGTGGCCATCACGCGGCCCATCAGCCCGAGCTGGGCGATGGCCGGGTACATGGCCTCCGGGCCACGGAGCTCGCCCGTGGGCAACCCGTCCGCGCCGAGCGGGACGGAGTCCGTCGCAGGCGGTTGATCGAGCAGGCCGAGGCGAACCAACGCGGCCGAGTTGACCGACACGATGTGCAGGCTGGCGTGGAACATCACCACCGGCCGGTCGCTGCTCACACGGTCGAGGTCGGCGCGCAGGCAACTGCGACCGAAGTAGATCGGGTCGAAGCCCCAGCCGACGATCAGGTCGTCCTCCGGGTGCGCCGCACCCCACCGGCCGAGCCGCTCCACGGCGGCGTCGATCGAGTCGGCGTCCTCCCATCGGGTGCCGTCCGGCCCGGTGCGCGCGAAGCGGCCGCAGTAGCACGACTGCCACATCGCCCCGACCTGGAGGTGCGCGTGCCCCTCGACGAAGCCGGGGACGAGCACGTGCCCGGCGAAGCGGTCGTCCACCACGGCATCAGAGGGCATGTCGCCGGCGCCGCCGACGGCCACGATGCGACCGCCGTCCACGGCCACATGGTCGGCCAGCGGACGAGCAGGGTCGAGCGTGCGGATGGCTCGCGCCCGAAACACCGTGACCATGGCTCAGATCCCTTCCGCAGCCGCCAGCCCGGCGGCGTCGACCTCTTGCCCAGCGGCCAGGCGGGCGAACACCGACGGCGGCTCGCGCCATGGGTCCGGAAGGGTGCCCGCCTCGGCGGCGGTGATGGCCTGCCACACCCGCTCGCTGCTGCACGGCAGGTCGATGTGTCGCACCCCAAGATGGGCGAGTGCGTCGATGACCGCGTTCTGCACGGCCGGCGTGCTGCCGATGGTGCTGGCCTCGCCAATCCCCTTGGCGCCCAAGGGGTTCAGCGGGGTGGGGGTCTCGGTGCTGTGCACCTCGAAGCTGGGGAACTCCGCCGCCGAGGGCAGGGCGTAGTCCCTGAAGTTGCCGGTGAGGGGGTTGCCGTCGGCGTCGTAGCGCACCACCTCGTACAGCGCCTGGCTGATGCCCGCCGCCGCGCCACCATGCTGCTGGCCCTCCACGAGCAGCGGGTTCAGCACGGTGCCGCAGTCGTCCACGGCGATGTGACGCACGAGCGTGACCTTGCCGGTGTCGCGGTCCACCTCCACCACGGCGATGTGCGCGCCGAAGGGGAAGGTGGCGTTGCCCTGGTCGAAGTCCAGCTGGGCGGCCAGCCCGCGCGTGCCGTCCTCGTGGTCCACGGCGTCGTCGTCCGCCTCTGCGGCTGCGGCCAGCGCACCCCAGTCCAGCGCGCTGGCGGGCACACCCGCCACACCGACAGTCCCTGCCTCGATGTCCACCACGATGTCCGCCGGGTCGGCCTCCAACAGCCGGGCCGCCAGCGCGGTGGCCTTCTCCACCATCGCCTCGGTGGCCTTCAACACTGCGGAACCGCCGAGCTGCAACGACCGGCTGCCACCGGTGCCGCCGCCGCTGCGCACCTCGTCGGTGTCCACGGCCTTGAGGTGGATGTGCTCCACCGGGATGCCGGTGCGGCTGCTGACGATCATCGCGAACGCCGTCTGATGCCCCTGCCCGTGGGCGCTGGTGCCGGCCAGCACGGTGGCGGTGCCATCGGGGTGCACCGCCACCGAGCCGTACTCGCTGCTGCCCCCGCCTGCAGTGACCTCGACATAGCAGGCCACACCGATGCCCAGCATGTTGCGCTCGCCGCGCTCGCGTCGGGCAGCCTGTTCGGCGCGCAGTGCCTGGTAGCCGGCGGCCTCTGCCGCGGCGTCCAGCGGCGTGCGGTAGGCGCCGCTGTCGTAGGTGACCCCGGTGAGCGTCTGGAAGGGGAACACGTCGTCCGCCAGCAGGTTGCGCCGGCGGATCTCGATCGGGTCGATTCCCAGGGTGAGGGCTGCATGATCCACGGCCCGTTCCAGAAGGGCCGACGCCTCGGGCCGTCCGGCCCCGCGGTAGGCGCCGGTGGGCGTGGTGTTCGTGGTGGCGACCGCGATGTCGAACTGGATTGCTGGGAAGCGATACGTGCCGTTGGACATCCGCTTCGTGCCGGCCGGAAGGTACGCGCCCATGCCGGGGTAGGCGCCGCCGTCGCCCACGAGGTGCACGCGAAGGCCGGTGAACGTGCCGTCGTGGCGGCAGCCGAGTTCCACGTACTGCACCTGCGCCCTGCTGTGGGCAAGCGAGAGCATGTCCTCGCTGCGGGTGCTCATCCAGGTGACGGGGCGCCCCAGGCGCATTGCCGCAGCCGCCACCACCAACTGCTCGGGGTACAGCCCGGCCTTGCCGCCGAAGCCCCCGCCGACATGCGGCGTGACCACGCGGATCAGCCCCTTGTCCACCTTCAGCGCCCGGGTCAGCGATGCCTGCAGCAGGTGCGGCATCTGGGTGGACCCGTAGAACGTCAGCCGCCCGTCGGCCTCGGGCACGGCCGCCGCGCCGTGCGGCTCCATCGGGGCCACCGCCACCCGCTGGTTGACGTAGCGGCCACGCACCACCACGTCGGCGTCGGCGAACAACGCCGGGTTGCGCGGGTCGGTGACCGCCATCGCCACATTGTCGCCGTGGTCGGCGAACAGGACGGGCGCCCCGTCGGCCAGCGCGTCCTCCGGCTCCACGGCCGCAGGCAACGGGTCGTAGTCCACCACGACTGCGTCGGCGGCGTCCTTGGCCTGCACCGGCGACTCGGCGAGTACGGCGACGATGGCCTCACCCACGAACCGCACCACACCGTCCGCCAGCGGCGGGCGGGCGAAGTGGTCGTGCACCTTGGCCATCCCGTGGAACGGCCTCAGCCCGAGGTCCGCGGCGGTGAGCACCGCCACCACGCCGGGCATGGCCGCGGCGTCGCGGGTTTCGATGCCGGCGATGCGGGCGTGGGCCATCTCCGAGCGGACCAGCACCAGGTGCAACGGGCTGTCCAGCTGCAGGTCGGCCACATAGCGGGCTGCGCCCGTCAGCAGCTCGGGGTCTTCGGTGCGCAGCACCCTGGTTCCGAGGATCGATCCGGCCATCGGGCGAACCTACCGCGAACCGCGAGCATCGTGGGACGTCCTGCTCAGCGAGCGAACAGCGGTGGCACCAGCGGCGCATCGCCGCAGCGGCACCGCGCGTCGTGGGGAACGTGGCCGAGGATCTGTTCGACGTGGGCACCGCAGCCCACCCAACCCGGGCGGCCGCAGTCCTGACAGGTGACAGGCATACACATACCCCCTAGGGTATAGTGAAGAGAGTTCGCCCACAACAACAGGAGCCCGCCATGGACGCCATCGAGACCACCACCACCCTCTCCCCCGCCGCCGCCGAAGCCGCCGTGCGGGCGTCGCTGGCTGAGCAGGGCTTCGGCGTGATCACCGAGATCGACATGGCCGCCACCTTCAAGGCCAAGCTCGGCGTCGACCGCCCGTTCCTCAAGATCCTCGGTGCGTGCAACCCCGGCTTCGCACACCGCGCGGTCGGGCTCGATCGCGACGTGGCCCTCCTGCTGCCGTGCAACGTGGTCCTGGAGGAAGTCGAGGGGGGCACGCGCGTATCCGCCATCGACCCCTCGATGTTGATGAACGACCCGTCCTTCGCCGAACTCGCCGCCGAGGTGTCCGCCAAGCTGCGCGCCGCGGTCAGCGCCGTCGGCTGAGCAGGGCAGCTGTCAGGTCAGCGCCGGCTTCTTCTTCCAGAACGCCCCGAGGAGGATCATGCCGGCACCCAGCACCCCCAAGGCGAAGCCGACGATCAGGATGATCAGGCCGATCGACGCCAGCGCCGCCGGTTCCTGCACCTGATAGGTCACGTGGCCGCCGTTCGCCTCACACGTCACCACCGTGTCGCCAGGCACCGCGGTGAACGAGCCCACCGACTCCGCGTTCCCCACCTCCGTGGACACAGCCTGCACGTCGCCGTCGACGAACAGCTCCCTGCCGTCCGCGAGCACCACGGTGCACTCCATGTCGGCGGCATCACGGGCGTCCTCGCGGCGACCTGCGAGGAGCACGATGTCGTACTCCTTCGCCTCGGCCACGAAACGGATGGGCGTGGGCGTGAGTGCTTCGCCCTCGGGGTCGAGGGAGGACTTCACCGCCGCCACGCCCGAAGTCACCGCCCCACCGATCACCGCCAGCACGCCCAGCACGCACACCACGATGCCGGCGACGATCCACCCCTTGCGGCGGCGCGGCTTGGCAATCGGCGGCACGGCCGAGTGGCCGGCGCCGGGCCACGGCGCCTGGCCAGGGAAGCCGACACCCGGTTGCCCGGGGAAGCCGACACCCGGTTGCCCGGGGTAGCCGACACCCGGTTGCCCGGGGTAGCCGGGCCCGGGTTGCCCCTGGAAGGCCCCGCCGGGCTGGACGGGGAAACCGAAGGTCGGCTGCCCGGGCACACCCGGGCCCTGGTTCGGCGGAGGGGGCGGGTTCACCTGCATCCGCGCAACGTACACCGGCCACGCGGGCCCGGTGACCAGGCCTCCCTTCAGCCTCCCCGGGCAGCCCCTCCCCGGGCGCCCGACCACGGCGACCGCGCGCAGGCCCGGCCCTATGCGGGCAGTGCTCCGAAGCCGGTGGTGTCCGGGAAGAAGTGATGGTGGTGGGCACCCGTGATCTCGATGATCCCGGTGCCCTCCCGCCCGTCGTCGGTGCGCACCCGCACCTGGTTGAGGCCACCCCGATGGAACGGCTCGTAGGGACGATCGAACCCGCCCTCGACCTCCACCTGCACCCGGCGCCCACCCTCCAGGTGGAACACGCCGGTGCCGCGTATGCCTTCCACCTGCTCGCCGGTCTGCCCGTACGCCACGGGGTTGCCGGCGGCGTCCACCCACTGCACGTCGTGTTCGAAGCGCACCATCGGCACGGGGTCGCTGCCGTCCGCAGGCGACCAGCAGCCGTCGCTGTAGACGAGCGCGCCGTTGGCGAACTCCCAGTGCCAGTTGCCGAGCATGCCATCGGGCAACTGCAGCTGCCACCAGGTCCACATCGGGCAGCGACCGTGGTCGCGGATGCCCCACGAATGGTCCCGCTGCCCCCACCAGCGGTCCACCTCATGCGTGGTGCCGCCGAACGAGTAGGTGCCCTCGAACCAGCCGGACTGCAGCATGTGGCTCTGGTCCCAGATCGGTTCGTTGCCGGCCCGCATGGAACCTCGGCGGAGGCCGTAGTGCGGGGTGCGCGCCCGAAAAGTGAGGTCGATGCCCAGCTCACCCATGTCGGGGTCCGCCCACAGGCGGATCTCCTCGAACGGCTTCACGATGTCGATGCGCGCCGCGCCCACGTCCATCGTGTGCGGGTCGCCGTTGTAGGCCCGCTCGTGCCGGCCGAGAACCCGCACACCCCCGACGCGGCCCATCTGCAGGGAATCCACCACCTGGCGGGCAGGGAAGGTGGCGAACGTCATGATCACCATGTCGCCGAGGCTGTCCGGCCGGTGGGCCACGAAGAACAGGCTTTCACGCCAGTGCGCAGAGTGCTGTTGCACCACGTGCAACGGCTCGGGAATCTGGTGGACGAGAAACTCGTCGAGGGCACTCAGGCGGGGCATGGCGCCATGTTGGCACCGCCCCGGTCACGCACGAGAGGCGGAGTACGGCATCCAGCGGCCGGCCTCGAAGTCGTACAGCTTGCACGTCTTGGTGTCCCGCAGGTACTCGCGGAGCGACAGGCGGATGGTGCGCACGGTGTCCGGGTAGGCGGCGGCGATCGCCGTCGCTGCGGCGGGCAGTTGGTGGAACGGGATGCGGGCGTCCACATGGTGCGGCACGTGCACCATGATGTTGTGCAACCACAGCCGGTTCACCAGGCGCGGCATCGGCATGATCGTGGTGGAATCCATCTGGCCTTTGAACTGGCTCCAGTCCTTGCGCGCCCACCAGCGGATCTCCGGCGACACATGGTGCACGTAGACCGTGGCCCCGATGATGTGCACGAACAGCAGGAACGGCACCACCCACAGCTTCACCGGCATCCACAGCGCGGCCGCCCACCCGTCCGCCAGCCACGCCACGGTGACGGTGGCCGCCAACACCAGCAGCGCCGCCGAACCCAACGTCAGCTTGTCCCGGACGATGGCCGCACGCCGCTTGCCCGGGGCGTTGAAGCGCCACATCTTCTCCCACCAGACGGTGCGCAGGTAGTAGGCGCCGGCCCCGAGGAACGACCACTCGAACCGGTGACGCAGGCGAGCCACCCGCCCGAGCGCGGCGTACTGGGCCGGCGTGAGCGGGTGCCACACGAAGTCGAAACCCTCGCGGGTGGTGTAGCCGTGATGGATGCGGTTGTGGCCGAGGTCCCAGGCCGCCTCGGCGTGGACGCTGGGGGCCATGCACACCTGGGCGATGACCCGGTTCCACTTGCGCGAATCCAGCAGGGCCCCGTGAGAGGCATCGTGCCCGAGGATGAACAGGCCGCTGACACCAAGGCCGGCCAGCGGCCACAGCACCAGGGTGAGCCACCACGTGGACGTGAGCGCGAGGGCCACCACGGGAGCCAGGTACATCACCGCAGCAAGGGCCAGCGCCACCACCGCACGCCGCGGCGAGCGGTCGTAACAGGCCTGGGGAATGATCGCCCGCACATCGTTCAAGGAGTGCTCGCGCACGAGGACGGGAGGCCGTTCGTCGATCGTCATCAACGACCACTGTAGCGCGTCTCCCTACCGGTAGGTAGACAGCACTCGGCGACCCTTGTCACGCCGTCAGCGGCCCGCTGAGGAAGCGCTCCAACTCGACTTCGGAACCACCCCAGCGCACACCGGCGCGGTCCGCCGTCAGCCGATTCCACAGGGTCAACAGCAGGCCCTCGGCGGGGCCTTCGAGGTCCGCGGGCTCTGAGCCGGGCGTGCGCTCCACCGTGACCCTGCCCCTGGAACCGACGGGCGTGACGGTCCATCCGTGAGGCGCCTCGCCTGCATCGGTGCAGCGAATGGACACGGGGCTGGTGATGGCGTGCGGCGAGTAGCGACGGGTGTAGATGTGCAACAGCTCGTCGATGCCGTCCGCCGCCTGTTCCGCCGAGATGGGCTGGTGCTGGCCGGAAGGCACCTCGAGATCCCAGCGGTGCATGGCCGTCTCGTGCAACTGGTGGCGCACCCACCACCCGAGCCGCCCGCTGTCGCCCTCGGCGAAGTTCGGGCAGGCCACATCCACCTCCCGAGAGGCCGCACCCATCGCCGCCACCATCGACGCCCCGGCACGTTCCAGTTCCACGCACAGCGCCTCGCCTTCCTCCTCCGACGACAGCAGCAACGACCCGTCGTGGCGCCGAGCCGTCAGGAACTTGGTGGCCCAGCGGAAGTCGCCCGCGAGGTGGGCGACGACCTCCCCGACCGTCCAGCCCGGCAGGTGGTCGAGGGGGATGGCGTGGTCGGTGGCGCGGGCGAGGCGCACACACCGCGCGACCTCCCGTTCGGTGAGGGTGACGTAGTCGAGCATGGGCGGCAGGGTAGGCAGATGGCACCAACGGAAGCGGCCGACCTTCCCTCGATTCAGGCCAGCGCGGCGGCGATCTCCTCGACCTGGCCTGCCGGACGGTCCTTCGCCAGCGAGACGATCGCCACGTCGGCGCCCGCAGCGGCGAACGCGGCCACCTCATCGCGCAGGCGGGGCGCATCGCCCGTCCATCGGCCGAGGAAGGAGCACGCGATCTCGCCCGGGTCGCGACCGATCTCCGCGCACCGCTCGTGCAGCACCGCGCGGGCCGCGGCGAACTCGGCCACATCGCCACCGCCGTAGTTCCAGTGGTGCGCGTAGCGGGCCACCAGCGGCAGGGTGCGCTGAGGGCCGGCACCACCGATGCAGATCGGCAGTGGGCGTTGCAGGGGCTTCGGGTTGTTCATCGCCTCGGTGACGTCGTAGTACCGCCCGTGCACCGTGGTGCGGTCGTTGGCGAGCATGCTCTCGATCACCTGCAGGCCTTCGTCGAAGCGGTCGAAGCGTTCGGTGAGCGTGCCCAACTCGATGCCGAGCGCCGCGCATTCCTCCTCGTTCCACCCGGCGCCCACACCCAACTCCAGCCGGCCGCCGGACGTGATGTCCAGCGTGGTGGCCATGTGCGCCAACAGACCCGGGTGGCGGTAGACCATGCCACTGACCAGCACCCCGCCGCGCAGCCGCTTCGTCTCGTGGAGCAGCGCAGTGAGGGTGACCCAGCCCTCCATGCAGTCGTCGGACGTGTCGGCGAACAGGGCGTAGAAGTGGTCGAACGTCCAGCCGCTCTCGAACTGGTCGATGGTGTCGGCGCGCTGCCAGGCCTCCAACATCCACGGCCAGGTGGTCCGTTGCGGCGAGGTGGAGATGGCGTAGCGCATCACGCCAGCCTCGCACAGCCGGCGTCCCGGCGACCCGTACGACCCGCACGACCCGAGTGAGTGGCCGCCCCCGGCATCCCCACCTGGCCCACCCCAGTGAGTGGCCGCCACCCGAGTGAGTGCCCGACACCCGAGTGAGAAGCCCAACACCCGAGTGAGAAGCTCGACACCCGAGTGAGAGGACGCATCGGAGTGTGCACTCGCATCCGGGATGGGAGTGTGCACTCCAATGGCCCCCCTCACTCGGACCCACGGCCACACACTCGGAACCCCGGCCACACACTCGGACCCCCGGCCACACACTCGGAACCCCGGCGACACACTCGAACCCCGGCCACTCACTCGGATGGGGGCGGGTGGCGGCGGCTCGGGGAAGGCGGCAGGTTCAGCGGCGGGGTGGCATCTGGCCGGTGACGCGGGGTCGCCGGCGCAGCTTGAACACGAGCGTGACGAGGCGGGTCCAGAGACGATCGCA
>JBPOIX010000378.1:0-2101 GCA_052034175.1 Actinomycetota bacterium | reverse complement strand
GGCGCCGATGTCTTCATCGAAGACCTGAACAGCACCAACGGCACCTATATCAACGGCAAGGCCATCAAGAAGCAGTTGCTCACGCACAACGACACGGTCGAGATCGGCAAATACAAGATCAAGTACTTGGTCGACGAGTCGGGCGACTACGAAAAGACGATGGTCATGCGGCCGGGTGCGGTAGCCCCTGCCTCTGCCCCCAGCCCCCTGCACGCTGCCCCAGCTGCCAGCCTCGGCGGCTTCGGTGCCATGGGCACCCATGCGCCGCTGCAACCGGCGTCGATCAAGGTGCTCAACGGCGCCGCGGCCGGACGCGAAGTCACGCTGACCAAGGTGGTCACCACCGTCGGCAAGCCTGGCGTGCAGGTGGCCTCGATCACCAAGCGGCCCAACGGCTATGCCTTTGCGCACGTCGAGGGCGCCAACAGGCCCAGCATCAATGGCGTGCCCATCGTGGGTGACTCGGTACCGCTGCGCAACGGCGACGTGATCGAACTCGCGGGCACGCAGATGCAGTTCATCCACAACTGACCAGGCGCACCCCGGCGTGACTTGATTCACGCCGCCGGTGCGCACGTCACCGGGGCTGGCAGAAACGCGCCGCGTTGCCTTGCGCAGCGCCGCCCGCAAGTCCAGCATCGGCATCTTGCCTGCTGCGCGCGGGCACTTCGTGCCCCTACGCCCATGCAGATTCGCGTTCTCGGTTGCTCGGGATCGATTGCCGCCGGCAGCCGAACCACCTCCTTCCTGCTTGACGACGACGTCCTCATCGACGCTGGCACCGGAGTGGGCGACCTCAGCCTACAGGAGCTGGCCCGCATCGACCACATCCTGGTCACCCATTCCCACCTGGATCACGTGCTGTCCATCGGCCTGCTGGCCGACAGCGTCACGCGCAAGCGGCACGCGGCCGGCAGACCCTCCGTGCGCGTGCATGCGCTGCCGGCGACCATCGCCGCCTTGCGCCTGCACATCTTCAACGGCGTGATCTGGCCCGACTTCACCCGGCTGCCCGATCCGGCCCAGCCGGTGCTGGAGTTCCACGCCGTCGAGGTCGGGCAAGTGCTGCAGTTGGGCCTGCGCCGGATCGAGGTCCTGCCAGCCCGACACACGGTGCCGGCGGTGGGTTACGCCGTGCTGGCACCTCGCGGCGCCTGGGTCTTCACCGGCGACACCGGGCCCAATCCGGCCCTTTGGCAACGGCTGGCCAGCCTGCCGATGGCCCAGTTGATCATCGAAACGGCCTTTCGTGATGACGAGCAGGAACTGGCCCGCCTCAGCCAGCACCTGTGCCCGGCCCTGCTGCTGGACGAACTGGCCCAGCTCGAGCAGCGCACCGAGGTGTGCATCACGCACATCAAGCCCGGCGAACTGGAAGCGGTGATGACCGAGGTCGGCCGGCTCGAGACCCGTCACCACATCCGCGCGCTGATGCCGGGCCAGGTGATGGACCTCGGCCCCGCGGGCTGAAGAAGCGCGCGCGTCGGCTGGAGCCGGGTGACGTTTTTGGTCGGCCTGGGCGCCAGAGGGCCGCTGACCGGCACCGGCACCTGACCAAACCTGTCAACCCCTGTGCGGTTGTGCGCAAACCACCGGCCACAACCCACCGTTGCAGACCTGGCACGGACCCTGCATTCCAGGGATTGTGTTGTCCCCGTCCCATCCACTAGGAGCTCCATCCATGAAGCGCATCCAGCAAGGTTTCACACTCATCGAACTGATGATCGTCGTCGCGATCATCGGCATCCTGGCCGCCGTGGCACTGCCCGCGTACCAGGACTACACCAAGAAAGCGAAAGTATCAGAAGTGCTGTTGGCCGCATCGACCTGCCGCACCGCGATCACGGAAACTGTTCAGACCACCGCTTCGAACGCACTACCTGCGGCCGGTGATTGGGGCTGCGAAGTTGCTGCTGCGTCTGCACCGTCGAAGTATGTTCAAAGCGTCGCGACGAGCAATACGGGCGTCATTACCGTGACAGCGCGTGGATTCGGCGACGCCACGATCGATGGACAGACCATCACTCTGACGCCGACGCCTGCACCGGTCATTGGCCAGCCGATCCAGGCATGGGTTTGCGGTGGCTCGATCCCGGCGAAG
>JBPOIX010000414.1:0-20732 GCA_052034175.1 Actinomycetota bacterium | reverse complement strand
GCCGGCCACTCGCTGCGCCGGGCCGGGTGATCGACCAGCCCCAGCGCCGCCTGAGTGGCAGCCAGGCGTTCCACCATCACGGCCGCCGCGTCGTCGTCCAGCGAGCGACAGGCGATGACGGCGCCAGCCACCACACGCACCACCATCCCGTCGAACATCCGCCGCAGGGACGAGGCGTCGGTGCCGCGCACGTCGCCGTAGCGCTGGGCACGGGCGAGCGGGCCGAGCGCGTCCATCACCTGCACGACGTCCGGGTCGTGTGCGGCCTGGGCCTCCAACCGCGTCACCACCGGCTGCACCACGGCCGGCAGGTCGGCCAGCAGGGCAGCATCGAGCACGGCCACGAGGTCGGCCAAGGCCGAAGCCGCAGCGGCCCGCTCCAACAACCGCGAGGTGGCGGCGTTCTCCACCGTGGTGCCGTGGGCGGAGAGCTCGATGACGCGCACCGCCAGCTCGGGCTCCCAGCGCACGGTCCATGTCTCGCGGAACGTGCCACTGCTGCCGCGCCCATCGGTGAGCGTCCCCCACGGCACGCCGAGCGCGGCGACGCGGTGCAGCAGCACGGAACGGGTGCGGCCGCCGGGGGTGCGCAGGTCCAGCTCCACCGTCTTCGTTTCCGCGGCCGGGCTCAACCGCGCCGACCTCTGCTGCGCCGCCAGGTCCCTGGCCAACGGCACCTGCGGGGCATCGTCGGGCACGTCGCCGATGGCATCGCCCACCACGAGCTGATCGTGGATCAGCGCCATCCCACCGCTGCCGGCCATCACGGTGTCCGCGGCGTCGAGCATCTCCTCCAACCCGGCCCGTGGCCGGCCGCGCAACGCCGCCAGCGCATCCGCCGAGCGCGTGGCGGCGATGAGATGGTCCGGCGAGGCGGACATGCCGTGCTCACGCAGCAGGCGCGCAGCACCGGCGAACCAGCGGGCCACACCGTCGTCGCCCGGGTGACGGAAGACATGGGCATACCAGCCGGGGCTGCGGACGCCCGCGCCGTAGCCGGTGACGGTGGCCAGCCGCCGGTGCGTCCAGGGCACCCAGCTGACGCCGACTTTCACCTTGGGCAGGCCGCGCAGGGTGCGGGCATCCACCGCCGCGGACGGCAGCGGCGCGGCCAACGCCGGCACATGCCACGCGCCGCACACCACCACGATCCGCTTGTGGCCTTCGGCCAGCGTGGCCCGCAGCACCTTGCGCATGTATGCCTCGCGCTGGGCCTCCCGTGTGGTGGCGGCCTCCCACCCGCCGCGCACGGCGGCCATCGCCTCAGCCACCGCGGCGAACGCGGCCAGGCCCTCGCCGCGGTGCTCTACGACGTCCTCCCACCAGCGCTCGGCATCCGGGTCGCCGGCGGCCGCGGCCAACTCGGCCAGCGGGTCGGCCACGGCACGGTCCGCCAGCAGCAACTCACCGTCGTCGCCCGGCTCGTGCGCCAACGAGTGCTGCAACGGCAGGTCGATGGCGCGCAACGCGGCGCCGTGTGCCACGGCCCAGCGGAACGCCTGCCACTCCGGGCTGAACTCGGCGAACGGCAGGAAGGCGGCTCGGCCCGGCTGGCCGGCCACCGTGCCCAGCAGCGCCACGGGCGGCACGAGGTGGGGGTCGGCCACCCAGCGCAGCGCCGGCTCGCAGTCCGCCGGCAGCTCCACCAGCACCGCCGTCGGCTGCACCTCCTCCAGGGCGCGCACCACCGCCCGGGCCGAGCCCGGCCCGTGATGGCGGACGCCCAGCAGGTGCACCCCGCCAGCCTCCGAGTGGCTCCCCGCGCCCTGGCTCACAGCGCGCGGCAGGCCTCGTAGAAGTCGTCCCAACCCGGGCGGTCGCGCACCACGGCCTCCAGGTACTCACGCCAGGCGACCCCGTCGTGGACGGGGTCCTTCACCACGGCGCCAGTGATGCCGGCGGCCACGTCCGCGGCGGACAGGGTGCCGTCGCCGAAGTGCGCCGCCAGCGCCGCACCGCCCACGACCACCGAGATCGCCTCCGCGGTGGAGAGCGATCCGCTGGGCACCTTGAGGCTGATGCGCCCGTCCTCCGTGGCCCCGCTGCGCAGCTCGCGGAAGATGGTGACGACGCGCAGGATCTCGTCCGCCCCGGCCGGCACGTCGGGCAGCCGCAGCGCCGTTCCCAGCTCGGCGACGCGCCGCTGGACGATGCGCACTTCCTCGTCCACGTCCGCGGGCAGGGGCAGGACCACCGTGTTGAAGCGCCGCCGCAGGGCTGCCGAGAGGTCGTTCACACCGCGGTCGCGGTCGTTCGCCGTGGCGATGACGTTGAAGCCCGGCACCGCCTGCACCTCGGTGCCCAACTCGGGCACGGGCAACGACTTCTCGCTCAGCACCGTGACCAGCGAGTCCTGCACGTCGCCGGGCATGCGGGTGAGTTCCTCCACGCGAGCAATCGCGCCGCGTTCCATCGCCCGCTGGATGGGGCTGGGCACCAGGGCTGCGGCGGAGGGGCCTTCGGCCAGCAGCCGGGCGTAGTTCCAGCCGTAGCGCAGCTGTTCCTCCGCGGTGCCGGCGGTGCCCTGCACGAGCAGGGTGGAATCCCAGCTGATGGCCGCCGCGAGGTGTTCGCTGACCCATGTCTTGGCCGTGCCGGGCACACCGAGCAGCAGCAGGGCGCGGTCGGTGGCCAAGGTGGCCACGGCGATCTCCATCAGCCGGCGGCTGCCGATGTACTTGGGGGAGATCACCGTGCCATCCGGCAGTTCGCCACCCATCAGGTAGGTGACCACCGCCCATGGGGACAGGTGCCAGCTGGGCGGGCGCTCGCGGGTGTCGGTGGCCGCGAGTGCTGCGAGCTCGTGGGCGAACTCGACTTCGGCGTGAGGGCGCAGGACGGTGGGCTGGTTCATTCGGGCTCCAGTTGATCGAGCAGGAGGGCGCGCAGGGACAGCAGGTCGGCGAGGGCGAGCGCCAGGCCGATGGAGGGGCGGGACGGGTCGACGCGCAACAGCGCGGCGGCCACCGGGCGCAGCACCGAGCGGTGCAGGCGGGCACACAGGTTCACGAGCACCGCCCGGTTGGCGACCGTGAGGCTGCCGTTGGAGAGGCCGCCCGCCAGCGCTGCGGCGACCTCCCGCGCGCCCTCGGGGCCGATGCGTTCGACGAGCGGGGCGAGGTCGGGTGTGATCGGCAGGTCGGGCAGGTGCGCCAGGCGCGCCGCCAACTCCTCGGGGGGCAGGGCCTTCCTGGACGTGCGGCCGAGCGGGGGCGACCAGTCGACCATCCACTCCCCCAGCGGGCCGGCCGCGACGCGCACCCGGGCGTGGCGCACCTCGTCGCCCCGGTGGCGAGCCAACAGCGGCACCACCAGTTCGGGCGACAGCCGCCAGCCGCCGCGCACCACCGCGAGCAACCATTCGTCCTCCACGACCGGCCAGTCCGCCACCACCTTCTGCCACGCCGCGCAGGCCGCAGGCGACGTGACGGGCCGCACGTCCGCGGCCGGAGGTTGCAGCACGTCCGCGGGCGCGCCCGGGGTGAACGCGGCCCTGCGCACGGCGGCCACCGCCGCCACCTGCTGTGCCAGGCCGGCAGCCGTGGCGCCAGGTTGGAGGTCGGCGGCGAGGTCGGCGAAACCACCCGGGGGCGGGGCCGGGGGTTCGCGCCGGTCGGTGCCGAGGAGGGCCACCGTCACGAGCTCCGCCCAGTACTCCGCCGTGCTCATGCCGCCCCCACGAACGACGGGTCCACCTGCGGGCCGATGTCCACCACTCGGTCGGCCAGCTGCACGGCCAGCGGCACCAGGCCGCGGGGCGTCCACTCGGCGGTGACCGGCAGCGGCCCGGCCGCGGTGCAGGCCAGCAGGGTGCCCACGCCAGGGCCGGCCACCAGCGGCAGCGTGCCGGTGGGGTCGGCCAGCACCCAGCGGCCCCCGGCGCGGGCCACCTGCGCCACGGCGCACAGGGGCACGCGGTCCAGCCATGGCTCGGCAGCCAGCACGGCGCCCACCTCGTCGCACGCCGCAGCGAGAGACTGCCCGGCCCAGGGCACGTCGGTGGGGAACGGCAGGGTGTCGCTGCGGCGGCCGACGAGCACCCGCAGGCGGGACGCGCCCGGGTAGCGGAACACGTCGCCCTCGAAGCTGGCGCCGACCTCGAACGACTCGTCCAAACGCTGTTGATAGGCGGCGAAGGAGAGCACCATGGCCCACCGCCCGGTGGTGGCACCGCGCAGCCAGATGCGACGCACCTCGATGCGGTCCTCCCTGGTGTCGCTGCGGCCGAGAACCACCCAGCGGTCCGTGTCCGGCACACCGGCCAGCACATCTGCCTGGCGCACCTGCCATCCGACCGCCGCGGCGACGGCATCGCCGAGGCCGGGCGGGAGGTGCCCGAGGTGCCGGCCGGCGACGGCCAGCAGGTGCAGCAGGCCGAGTTCGGCCAGCACATGCTCGTGCCACTGAGGCCCGCTGCCGACCTGGCCGGCCAGGCGCCGCACCCGGTTGGCCATGGCACCTGCCTGGGCATCCACCAGGCGGGCGGCCAGTTGGTCCCACGTGGCGTAGCGGGCCAGTGCCGGGTCGGCCAGGCCGGTGCGCATGCGGTCGTCGATCCACCGCTCCAGCTCCGCCAGGCCGGCTGCCATGCGGGCCACCCGGTCGTCGCCGGGACGGGGCGGTTCGGAGGGGGGCGGTGCCGGCGGCGCCTCCGCGGGCGCGTCGGCCGGGCCGCCTTCCGCGGGTGCCGTGCCCGACCCCGCGCCGGGCGAGGAGGGCGGGGCGGGTTGCGACGGGGCCGCGGAGGCCGGGGCCGGGCCGGCGGGCCCAGCGGCGGCGGCTGCTGCTACTGCTGCTGCGCGGCCTGCCAACCAGGTGGCCGCGCCGCCACCCGCCGCGCCGGGAGGCACCTGGCCGCGCACCCACAGCAACAGCAGGGCGAGCGCATGCTTGCACGGGTGACGGCGGCTGGGGCAGCTACAGCGGAAGCCGACGCCGACATGGTCCACCACCACCTCGTACGGCTCGCTGGCGCCACCGGAGCAACGGCCCCACAGGCCGCGCTCGTCGTACCCGGTGTGGCTCCAGCGGGCGGGAACGGCCACGGGCTGGGCCGCGATCAGCGAGGCCGGTGTGGGCGCGAGCGCATGCACCTGCTCCACCTGCCACCGGACCACCGACTCGTCGCTCACGGCCGTCACCGTAGCGAAGGGGTCGGACAGGGTTGCTCGCCCGGCACGGCCGTGGCGTTCGCCGAACTGCCCCGCAAGCTGACACCCCGCACCTGGGACTGGACTCAGGGCACGACAGCGCAAGAGGACCAATGTCACATCACAATGTGCGGTATGTCACCCTCACCTGCGGGAACTCCGCCACGAGACTGAACGACATGAAGGTCATGGAGCAGCAGAACACCCCCACCCGTATCCGAACCTTCCTCCGCACCGCCGGCGCGGTCGTGGCCGTCGGCTCGCTCGGCGTCTTCGGCGCCGCCTGCGGCGACGACGAGGAGAAGGACACCACTCCGGCCACCGAGGCCCCGGACGTCACCGAGGCCCCGACCGACACCACCACCGAGGGCACCGATGCCCCGGCCGCCGAGATCCTCATCGAAGGCGCCTGGGCGCGTAACTCGCCGATGATGGCCGAGATGGGCGCCGCGTACATGACCATCACCAGCCCGGTGGACGACAAGCTCGTCGCCGCCTCGGTGGATGCCTCGATCGCCGGCATGGTGCAGGTGCACGAAGTGGTCATGGAAATGCCCACCGAGGACACCATGGCCATGGGCACCGAGACCACGATGGCGATGGGCACCGAGGACACCATGCACATGGGCACCGGCGACACGATGCCGGCCGGCGAGATGACCATGCGTGAGGTCGAGTTCGTCGAACTGCCTGCCGGCATGGCCGTGCAGCTCAAGCCCGGCGGCTACCACATCATGCTGATGGACCTCGTCGCCCCTCTGGAGCTCGGCACCACGATCACGATCACCTTGGTGTTCGAGAACGCCGGCGAGATCACCGTCGAGGTCCCGGTGCTCGAAGAGGCCCCGGCCGCCTGATGTCGCACCCGTCGCACGCCACCATCGGCGGGCGCCTGCTGGCAGCAGTGCTGGCGGCGGCCCTGCTCGTGGCATGCGGCGGCAGCGATTCCAACGATTCGAACCCCCGCACGGCAGCGCTGGACGTCCCGTTCAGCGCCGCCGACGGGGGTTCGGCGCGTCTCGGCGACTTCGCCGGCACTCCCGTGGTCGTCAACCTGTGGGCCACCTGGTGTCCTCCGTGTGTGAAGGAGATGCCGGCGTTCGACGAGGTCGCGGCGGAGCTGGACGGCCGGGTGTCCATCATCGGCGTCAGCGTGGCCGACGAGCCGGCTGCGGCCGCCGCCTTCGCCGCCGACCTGGGCGTCACCTACCCGATCTATGGCGACCCGGACGGCGGCCTGCAGACCGCCTTCTCCGTCGTCAGCCTGCCCGCCACCGTCTTCATCGGTGCGGACGGTACGGTGCTGGACGTGCACTCCGGGGCCTACACCGCCGACGAGTTGCGCGCCGCCATCAACTCCTCCTTCCCCGAACAAGGACCCTGATCGTGCGTACCTTCCTTCTCACCGGCCTCGTGGTGTCACTGGCCCTGCCGCTGGCCGCATGCGGCGACGACACCGACCCCGTCGCCGAGCCCACCACCACGGCCGCGCCGCGGGTGCTCAGCGGCTACCAGACCGACCCGCCGCTGGATGTCAGCGGCTTGGCGCTGCCGGAGGCCTCCAACGGCGGCGAGCAGTTCGAGCTGGTGGCGCAGCCCGGCAAGCTGCTGGTGGTGTACTTCGGCTACACCCACTGCCCCGATGTCTGCCCCACCACGCTCTACGACCTGAAGAAGGCGCTGGAGCAGATGGGCGACCAGGCAGCCCTCGTCGACGTGTCGATGGGCACCATCGACCCCGAGCGCGACACCGACGAGGTGATGACCGGCTATCTGCAGAGTTTCGTGCCGGCCGGTCACGCACTGCGCACCACGGATCAGGACCTGTTGAAGTCCGTCACCGGGGCGTTCGGCGCGTCGTACTCGGTCACCCCGGCGGCCGACGGCGGCGAGCCTGAGGTCGGCCACTCCCCGTTCGTCTACATCGTCGACGAGAACGCCCACGTGGTGCTCACCTGGCCGTTCGGCCTGCCATCGGATGCGATGGCGATCGACCTCGAGATCCTGCTCGAGTCCATCGGCGCGGAGGCCTGACATGCGCGGCACCGCACGTGCGCTGCTCGCGGCCCTCGCCGCAGTCGCCCCGCTCACGCTGGCCGCCTGTGTCGGCGAGGAGCGCCCGAGCGCGGACACCATCAGCGCCGTCAAGACGGCGGCCCTCGGCGCCGACGAAGTGGCCACGTTCGAGTATGTCATCGACTACGGCACCGGCATCGCGCTGGACGCCGGGCAGGTCGTGGAGATCATGCCCGCCGACCTCACCGCCAAGGTCGGGGACTCCATCCGCCTGATCAACAAGGACACGCGGGACTTCATGGTCGGCCCGTTCTTCATCGCCGCCGGCTCCACCCTGGGCATGCGCTTCACCCGCGCCGGCACCCTCTCCGGCGCCTGCGACCTCAACCCCCAGGGCGAGATCGTCATCACCGTCACCGACTGACCACCGCCGCCGGATCACCGCCGCCGGATCACCGCCGCCGGATCACGCCAGCACGGCTGCTGCCACGCTCGCCCCACTCCTCAGCGCGCCTTCCATCGAGGCCGGGAACTCGCTGGCATGCTCGCCCGCAAACCACAGGCGGCCATGGCGGCGGTGCAGCAGCGGCCATGCAGCGGCCCACTGCCCGGGGCCAGCGCACACGGCAGTGCCCAACGCCCACGGGTCGTTCGTCCAGTCCGCCAGCACCCGCTCGCCCACCAAGCCCTTGGCGCCCGGGAACACACGCTCCACCTCGCGCAGCACCACGTCGCCGGCCTCGGGTAGGGCAGCGAACGCGGCGCCATCATGCGACGCCAGCAGGTTCGTCAGCACCCCACGGTCGCCGGGCTGGTCCTCCGTGGCCTCCCACAGATGGCCCCACTGGCGATCGCTGAGCACCGTGCCGTTGCGCCCGTAGTCCCTCCACAGGCGCCGCTGGAACTGCACGCTGAGCTTCCCGCCCACCCCATAGCCGAGCGCGCCCAACTCCAGCGGCATCTCCGGCCACATGCGGCTCAACACCGGCAACGGCACGGCGGCCACGACCGCCTTCGCCGCCAGCACCTCGCCCGCCGCCAGGCGCACCTCCCCACGCTCGGCATCGATGGCCGCCACCGGTGTGCCCAGGCGCAGCCGGGCACCCAGACCCGCCGCCAGCCCGTGAGCCAGCCGGTCGTTGCCACCGACCACCCGATGCCGCACGTGTGGTTCGGGTCGCGGGTGCGCAGCCTGCAACGCCGCGAACCGCTGGCTCACCTCGTCCGGCGGCAGCATGAACTCGGTGCGCACCAGCCGGCCCACCACCAGCCGGCTCATCACCGGCATCGCCAGGTCGTGCATCAGGTCCGCCAGCGTCCTGCGTTCGGCGTCCGCGTCGGCGAGGTCGACGGCGCGCACCGCGGCGTGCCAGCGAGCAAGGTCGTCCACCACGCTGGAATGGAGGTGCATCGGCACGGGTCGCCCGCCGGCATCGACCAACGTGGCCGCGGCGTCGAACTCCACCGCACGGGAGGTCACGGTCAGGCCGAGTTCGGCAGCCAGCGCCAGGACCTCGGTGTGGTGGCCGTCGATGAACTCCGCACCGCGCTCGGCCACCTGCCCGTCGGCGAACCGATGGCTCCACACCCGGCCGCCGACTCGATCGCGAGCTTCCAGGACGGTCACCTCCGCACCGCGACCTGCCAGGTTCACGGCGCAGCGCAGGCCGGCCAGGCCGGCGCCGATCACGATCACGTCACTCACCGAACCGTCCACCCCACATCCTCAGAACAGGGCCGCCTGCTCGGCCTTGGGCACGGTGCCGGGCGGCGGCACCCGCGGCACACCCGGCCAGGGTACGTAGTGATCCATGAACACCCAGGTGCGGCGGTGGATGACACAGGGCCCGTAGCCCTGCAGCGCCGCCTTGTGCACGGGGCACGGGTAGCCCTTGTTGGTGTCAAAGCTCCACTGCGGGTAGTGGGTGGCGTGCTCGCGCATCTCCCGGTCGCGGGTGACCTTCGCCAGGATGCTGGCGGCCGCCACCGACAGGCAGTCCCGATCCGCCTTCACCCTCATCTCCACGTGCGGCACGGCATCGCCGACGAAGTCCCACTTGCCGTCCACCACCGCCACGTCCGGCTCCACGCCCTGTTCACGAAGGGTCGCCAGCGCCCGGCGGGTTGCCACACGCTGCGCTTCCGCCATGCCGAGGGAGTCGCATTCCGCCTGGCTGGCCGCACCCACACCCCATGCCACGCACCACTCCGCCACGCGGGCGAACAGCTTCTCCCGGTTGGCCTCGCTGAGCATCTTGGAGTCGCGCACGCCGAGCACGCGCTTCTCGCGCGGCAGGACCGCCGCACCCACCATCAGTGGCCCGGCCCACGCCCCACGGCCGACCTCGTCGATGCCGACCACCACCTGGTGGCCCGCGGCCCACATCTCCCGCTCGATGCGCCGGGTGGGCGCCTTTCCGGCCACGTCAGTGCTCCGGCAGGCTCAGCGCAACACCAGCGCCGCGGCGCCTGCGGCCACCTCGCCGACCCGCCACCACATCGACGACAGGCCACCCACCACGGCGGGGTCCACCGCCGCCAGCAGGCCGCCGGACGTCTGCGGGTCGAAGCACAGCGCCTCCCCCGAGTCGGACGCATCCGACACCAGGTGCCCCTCCAGGTAGTCCCGATTGCGCCGGTCGCCACCGGTGCGCACACCACGATCCGCGGCCTCCCGCGCCCCGGGGTAGGCGACGATGCCGTCGGTGTGCACCACCACCTGCACACCACTCCGTTCGGCCATCTCCCACCCGTGGCCGGCCAGGCCGCAGCCGGTGACGTCGGTGACGGCGTGCACCGCGCCCGCACCCAGCGCCTGCAGTTCCTCCGAGGCCGCCCGGTTCACCCGGCGCATGCCGGCGATCGCCGCCACCTTGTCGTCCTCCGAGCCGCCCGCCAGGGCCAGCCCGGTGCCGACGGGCTTGCTGAGCACCAGCACATCGCCCGGCTGCGCGCCACCCTTGCGGAACACGCGGTCGGGGTGGACCACACCCTGCACGGCCAGGCCGAAGATCGGCTCCGGGTTGCGGATCGTGTGCCCGCCGGCGATGGTGCCACCGGCCTCCGCCACCACGGCAGCCGCGGCGTCGAAGATGGCCACGATCGCTTCCCGCGGGAAGTGCTCCGGGAAGGCAGCCACGTTCACGGCGATCGCCACCCGCCCACCCATGGCGAACACGTCGCTGCAGGCGTTGGCTGCGGCAATGGCGCCGAAGTCCGCCGGGTGATCCACGAGCGGCGGGAAGAAGTCCGTCGTGCTCACCAGTGCCACGTCCGGCGCGACCTGATAGATCGCCGCGTCGTCGAACGGGGCCAAACCCACCAGCAGCGACGGGTCGGCACCCGCGGGCATCTCGCGCACCAGGTCGGTGAGCAGCGACGCCCCCCACTTGGCCGCGCACCCTCCGCACGACGTCCACACGGTGAGCTTGAGGTCGGAGAAGTCGGGCGCGGACGGAACCTGGTCGGCGGCGGTCATCGCGCCAGCCTACGGTTGGCCGATGCACGAGATCGGCCAGTACCGCTTCACCGAGCAGGACGCCGAGCGGACGGTGCGCGCCGGGGTGGAGATCTTCGACCTCTACGGCGTGGGCCGCGACGCATCCCTCATCGCCCACCTGCGCCCCGCGCTCAGCGGCGCCCCCGACGACCTGGCCGACGACCTGCGCCGGGCATGGGCCGCCTGGACCGCCGCCGGGCCGGTGCTCCGTGCCGCCGGCCAGCTGCCTCCACGGGCCACGGGGACGGTGGCACACCTCCACGCCGGCCTCGGCGGCCTGCCCAAGCCGGCGGTCGGTCGCCTCACCATCGGCTGGAGCGGCGCCGAAGGCGACCGGCAGGCCACCCGCAAGCACCACGGCGCCCCGTGGCAGGCACTCTGCCTGTGGAGCACGGAGGCCATCGACGCGCTGAGGGCACTGGGCCACCCCGTCACCCCCGGCGGCGCCGGCGAGAACATCACCGTGACCGGCCTCCCGTGGCCGGAGCTGAGGGCGGGCGTGCGGCTGCGAGTCGGCACCGTGCTGTGTGAGCTGTCCGCCTGGGCGCTGCCGTGCAAGCAGACGGCCCACTGCTTCGCCGACCGCGACTTCATGGTGATGCACCATGACCGCGGCCCGTACAGCCGCATCTACGCCACCGTGCTCGAGCCCGGCACCGTTGCTGTCGGCGACGCCGCAACCCTGGAGCCCTGACGCATGCACGATGCTGTCCCGAGTGGGACGACCCCGCGTTGGTCGAAGGGCGACGTGGTCGCCCGCCGCGAACGACTCGGGCTCACCCCCGCCGAGGTACCCGCGGTGCCCGGCTTCAGCGGCGTGTGGCTCGAGGTGCCCGTCCTCGTGGTGGAGGACAGCGACGAGTGGCTGATCACCTACACGCCGCCCGGCGCGCCCTTCCACTTCCCGCCCGGCCACTGGCCCACGCCCGACGGGCGTCACCCCTGGCAGCAACGGCAGGGGTGGGCGGGGCACGGCTGCCTGATGCTGCAACAGCCAGGCACCCATCACTCGATCTGGCACTTCTGGCACGGCCCAGAGCGCACCTTCCTCAGCTGGTACCTCAACCTGCAGACCGCGTTCGTGCGCACCACCGACGGGTACGACACACAGGACCTCGAGCTCGACATCATCCTCACCCCGGACGGCACGATCGTGGTGAAGGACGACGAGCTCCTCGAGCAGCGGGTCCGCGAAGGCCGCTTCTCCCCCGACCTCATCGTCTGGCTACGCGACTACGGTGCCCGCCTCATCGAACAGCTCGAAAGCCACGGCCCATGGTGGGACACCTCCTGGTCCGCCTGGGTACCGCCTCCCGAGTGGGACGACCCGAACCGCTGGGCGGCCACCTCCTGACCTCGGCAGCGAGTGCAGCCCGAATCGAAATCTGAATGAAGTGGCCATGGCCACCTTCCGCCACGGGGGCCGGAGCCCAGCGAGCCGCACGCCCGACCTTCACCAACGCCGGCCCGACACGCGAGACTCACCGCCATGAGCTCCCCGTACCGCGCCATCGCCTTCAGCGGCAGCCTGCGCACCGGTTCCTCCAACACCGCCCTCGTCCGCATGGCCCAACGCCTGGCGCCACCCGAGCTGCAGATCGAGATCATCGACTGGGTCGACCAGCTGCCGTGGATGAACCCCGATCTGGAGACCGACCCGCCGGAAACCCTGCAGCGCTGGTGGGCCGCGGTGCGAGCCGCGGACGCCCTGATCGTCGGCATGCCGGAGTACAACTGGAACCCGACCCCGCTGGCCAAGAACGCGCTCGACTGGGCCACGCGCCCGCCGGACAACCGGGCCATCCAGGGCACCGTCGTCGCTTTCCTCAGCTCCGCAGGCCGCAGCGGCGGCTCGAACGCGCAGGGCAACATCGGCACCATCCTCGGCTACCTCGGCGCCACCGTGGTCACCGAACCGGAGGTCCGCCTGGTCTCCGTGGTCGACCGCATCAACGCCGACGGAACCACCGACGACCCCGAGATCGAGGCCGCGGTGCAGGCCAAGCTGGCCGCCGTCGTGGCCGCGCTCAACGAGAGGGCTGCAACCCCCGAATCGTGAACACCGCGCCCTCGCCCGGCGCGGACTCCACACCGATCCTGGCCCCATGGGCCTCGACCAGTTCCTTGGCGATGGCCAGCCCGAGCCCCGTCCCTCCGGTGTGCCGGGCGCGGGCCGGGTCGGCCCGCCAGAAGCGGTCGAACAGGTGCGGGAGGTCCTCGACGGCGATGCCCTCGCCCGTGTCGCGCACCTCCGCCCCATCGCCCCGCACCGTCACCGTCACCGACCCGCCCGCGGGCGTGTGCCGCACCGCGTTGCTCAGCAGGTTGCCCAGCACCTGCCGCATGCGAGCCGGGTCGGCACTCACCACCAGCGGCCCGTCGCCGTCGGTCACCACCGCCAGTGCCACGCCGCCCGCCGCAGCCGTCGCCCGATGGGCTTCCACCGCCATCGCGGCCACCTCGGCCAGGTCGCACGGCTCGCAGCGCACCACCAGCCCGCCGGCATCCGCCACCGCCAGGTCCTGCAGGTCCACCACCATCCGCGTCAGGTGCTCGGCATCCTGCGCCAGCGAGGCGATCACCGCCGGCGTCGGCTCGTACACCCCGTCCTCGATCGCCTCCAGCGTGCCGTTCAGCGTCACCAGTGGGTTGCGCAGCTCGTGGGCGATGTCGGCCACCATCTGCCGCCGCTGCGCATCGGTCCGCTGCAAGGTGGCGGCCAGCGAGTTGAACGCGTGCGACATCGCCCGCGCCTCCACCGGGCCGCCCTCGCCCACCCGGTGCGCCAGATCACCGGCCTCCAGCCGGCCGGCCGCCACGGCCAACTCCTGGAATGGGCGCGTGGTCCGCCGGCTCAACCACCACGCCGCAGCCGCGGCGGCAGCAAGAATCGCGCCGACGATCCCCAAGGTGCGCCAGGCCGATGGCCCCGCCAGCGGGTTGAGCTCGGTGGCCGTACCGAGATAGAGCAGCACGGCCGGAGCCACCCCCGTCGGCCGCCCATCGACGCCGACCTCACCGCCGGTCATCCCGACTTCGGGCGCGGGCATGGCCCCGTACATCGGGTCGGTGCACGTGACGAACACGGCGAACGTGGTGTCGTCGAACGCTGCAGCCGGTTGGGGCAACAACTGCCCACCGGCGTCCACCATCTCGTAGCCCACGGCATTGCTGTCCAGGCAGGCGACGGCCTCTGCCACGGCCTCCGTCGGCACGGCCACCACCATCGGATCGGCCAACGTCACACCCCACATCCCGAGGGCCGGGTTCCATGGGTCGAGCTGCGCGGTGGCTGCCTCCGGGAGTGAACGCGACGACCCGCCACCAGCTCGGTCGCTGTCCGCCAGGATCCGCCCCCGACCATCGGTGAGCGCGATCCGCCGGTCGTACACGACGGCCAGGTCGGCCAGTAGGGGCTCCACCGCGGACCAGTCCGAGTGCCCCAAGCCGTGATCGACCAGTGCCTGGTAGATCGCCGCGTCGTTCTCCAACGACTGGCTGGCGCTCTCGCGAACGGCTTCCTCGGCGGACCGGGTGGCCAGCCACGCGGTGGAGGCGACGGCCACCGCCACCACCCCGACCACCACTGCCACCATCCGGGCGCGCACACTGCCGAACCAGCGGTTCACGGTGTCACCGTCTGCAGGTCGGCCAGCTTGTAGCCGCGACCCTTCACGGTCAGCAGGTACACCGGCGCGGTGGGGTCGGCCTCGATCTTGCGGCGCAGGTTCACCACATGCATGTCCACCGTGCGCTCGAGCGCGTAGTGGTCGAAACCGGCGGCCTCTTCCATCAGGTGCTGCCGGCTGAGCACCCGGCCGGGCTTGGCGGCCAGCGCTTCCAGGATGGACAGCTCCCGCGGCGTCAGCTCCACCAGGCGCCCGTCCACCTTCACCTCGCAACGCTCCCGGTCGATCACCAGCCCGCCGACGGACACGGCGGCCTCGCCCGCGCCCGCCCCGCTCCTGCGCAGGACGGCCCGCACCCGGGCCATCAGCTGGCGCATGCTGTACGGCTTGGCGACATAGTCGTCGGCGCCGAGGTCCAGCCCCGCCACCTGGTCGTCCTCGCCCACCCGGGCGGTCACCATGATCACGGCGGTGGGAATGCCCTCGGCGCGCACCACCCGGCACACGTCCAGCCCGTCGAGGCGGGGCATCATCAGGTCCAACAGCATCAGGTCGGGCGTGCGCGCCCGGCACTCCTCCAGCGCGGCCATCCCGTCGTGCACCACCCGCACGACATGCCCGTCGCGTTCCAGGTAGGTGCGCAGCAGGTCGGCCTGGCGCACGTCGTCCTCGGCCACGATGATCCTTGCCATTGTCCAATCCTTGCTGGTGCGTCCCGCCGGCGGGTCACGCCGAATCCGCCGGGCCGGCCACTGGTGCGGCGGCCCGGCGGATCAGACGTCGGGGAGGTCGAGATGGTTCCTGTTCAGCCGGCAAGTTCGGCCGGGCCAGCGACTGCCGGGCCAGCGACTGCCGGGCCAGCGACTGCCGGTGTGGCCACGGCGAACGTGATGCCCACGCCGCCCATGGCGACATCGCCGCCGAAGGGAGCGGCCGGCCCGTCGAACACCACGACGTCACCGTCGAGCCCGGGCATCGGCACGGCGAACTCGCTCCAGTACTCGGCCAGCGCCTCCTGCACCGCAGGGTCCTCCCAGTCGAACTCGGTGGTGGCCACACCATGGCGGTCGAACGTGACGGTGGCGTCGAAACCCTTCGCCCGCAGGAACTCGGCCAGCGCCTCGGCGTCGGCGTTGATCTGGTCGATCACCTCCTGCGGCATCGGGTACAGGTTCCAGTAGTAGTCCTCCACCGCCAGCTGCGCGGCTGGGTCCTCCCAGTTCCACTCGACCATCGTCATCCCGTGGCGGTCCGTCGTGACGGTCACCTCGATGCCGTGGTCACGCAGGTACTGGGCGAGCGCCTCGTTGTCGGCGTTGACCTGGTCGATCACTTCCTGCGGGGTCGGGTAGCGCTCCCAGTAGAAGTCCTCCATCGCGGCCTGCGCCGCGGGGTCCTCCCAGTCGATCTCCACCCAGTGGAACTCGCCGTCGGTGACCACCTCGAAGGCGATGCCGTGGGCAGCGAGGTAGTCGGCCAGGGCATCCTGCTCGGCGTTCGCTGCGGCCGGGTCGATCGGCATGATGTCGATCAGCCCATCCTCGGGAATGGCGACGCCGTCACCGCCCACGACGACACCGTCGTCGATGACGATCATCTCGTCGCGGGTCGTATCGGTCTGGCCGTCGTCGGCGGCGGACGCCGACCCGGAGCCGGCGATGCCGAGCACGCCGACCACGGCGGCGGCGCAGAAGGCCAGCCGGCGGCTGGTCGGGCGAGAGGTGCGGGGGGTGCGAGTGCGGTTCACGGTGGTTTCCTTCCGGTGGCCACCGGCCTTTCCGGTGGGCACACTCAGCGTGCGCCCACCCGCGTCAAGGCCATGTCAACGCACGGTCAGATGGACATGAGAAGTTGCGGCGCGGTCAGGGCCGCGGCAACCCGCTCGCCATGGCGGCCGTGGCGACCGCGGCGTCGGCCAGCCTGAACTGCTCGTACATCCCGCGGCACGGGCTTCCGGTGAGGGCCCACACGACGGACTGCCCGGCCGGCCGCAACTCGGCCACCATCGACGACGTGGTGACCTCCACCCCCTCCACGTGCATGCACACGCTCCACCCCGGGTCGCCGCACGAGTCGTGCGACCTCAGGTGCGCCTGCAGATCGGGCACCGAGACCGGCCGCCGCGCCAGGACCCACTGCGAGGCATGCCAGCGCGGGTCGACGAGGCGCTCCACCGGTTGGCGCGGGTGGCGGTGCACCGCGTCGAACCCCGCAATGGTGGTGCGGTTGGAGATGGCCCGCGCCGCGACGACAGGCTCGACCGCGTACTCGCTGCCACTGGTGTCCACCACGAAGGCGGCACTCGGGTCGGCCACGAGGAACGCGTTCCAGTAGGGGCGGCCGTTCGGTACCAGCGCCGGGTCGTGCCCGCTGCCGCCCTGCCCGTAGCGGCCGATCAACGACGTGATCACCTCGACCGCCGCTGCCGCCGTCGCCGCGCGTTCCAGTGCGAGGCGCACGAGATCCATACCCGTCAGCCCCACCGCCGCGCCACGCGGATCGAGCGTGGTGTAGACGGTGGTGTTGCCCACGGCCACACCCGCCTCGTTGACACCGTGCTCGGCGCCCCACATCCATGCCGGGCGCGAGATCAGGCACCCGAGCGTGGGTGCGGTGTGCGCGGCGATCTCCAGGTGGGTGACTCGAAGCGACCCGCCGTCCTGCCGCGGCGCCGACCACTCGTACACCTGCTGCTCCGCCGGTGGGCGGTCGCTGTTCTTGGCGAACAGGGTGGCGCCACCGGTCGCAGCAGGAAGTGGCACCAGCACGTGGCACAACAGATGTTGCGGCCCCCGGGCACAGCCGCGGGCGCGGGCCACAGTGCCTCGCCCTTGGCTTCCGTGGTGGCCCATTCCGGCGCCAGCGCGGGTGACGTCAGGCGGCACGCCTCGCCGTCATGCTCCCACAGCACCGCGGGGCGCGGCCCGTGCCAGCGCACCGCGTACGACACCGTCGACGCCGGCCCGGTGGGAAGCCCGTACACCTCGAAGTTGGCACCCACCCAGTCCGGCGGCAGGCCGCCAGGGAGCAGCACCGCGCCCCGGCCCAGGGTGTTCTCCACCCAGGCCACCAGGCGTGCCCCACCCGGCGGTGGCTGCGACGGCAACTCGGGGGCAGGCGGCCGCGCCGCCCTCACGGCGCCCACATCGCGCAGCGCCCTTTGCTCCCCCGCGGTGGCGAAGACCACGGCCGCGGCATCCAGCGCGGCGGCGTACAGCCAGTCGTGCGGGCCGTTGCGCCCCACGGACTCCAGCGCCCGGGCAACCTCGGGAAGCCACGGGTCGGCCCGCTCCCCCATGCGCACCAGCTGCCCGACACCGACCACGAACTCCGCCGGCGCTTCCTCCGGGTCTGCCGGGCCGCACAGTGCCAGCTCGGAGCGCGCGGCCACGACCGCCTCGGTCAGCACGTCGTCGGGCAGCAGGAACCGGCCGGCCCGATCCACGATCGTGCTCCACCCTCGAGCTGCGCCGGCGGCAGTCGGCACCGCCGGGAGTGCACCCGCGGCAGGGGCCGTGTGGCGCAACGCCACCGTCAGGGTGGCGCGGTGCCCGATCGGGAAGGCCACGCTGTCAGCCGGCAGGTCGACCCCCTCGATCGGCGCCGAGGGCGGGCGGGGGGTCAGCAGATCGCTGCGGGTGAACGCCACGGCGATCGGCAACGGCGAAGCGTTCTCCACCTCCACCACGGTGAGGCCTCCATGATCCGCCACGGAGTACACCCGCTGCACCACGTCGCCGTCCGGCACACGGACGCGGGTCTCGACCACTGCAGTTCCATCCACCCGACGCTGGCGCACCGCCGCCTCACGGGCCGGCACGTGCCACCGGTCGTCGGCCGCGATCGCCCACTCCAGGGCCGCACTCCCGTCCCATGGCTCCACGGCACCCCACGGCGTGACCCAGGCGCGCCACGTCCCACCCAACACTCCGGTGGTGATCATCGTCGTTCAGTCCATTTCGCTCTTGCGGCTGCGACCCATCAGCGCCGCCAGCGCATCGCGCGCCGACTTGCCCTGGTGGCAGACGGCGACGACTTGCTCGGCGATGGGCATCTCCACACCGTAGCGGCGGGCAAGGTCGAGCACGCTGGGCGAGCTCTTCACGCCTTCGGCCACCATGTTCATCCCGGCCAACACCTCTTCGATCGTGCGGCCTTCGCCCAGCTGGAAGCCGACCATGTTGTTGCGGCTCTGCTTCGAGGAGCACGTGGCGATCAGGTCGCCCATGCCGGCCAGGCCGGCGAAGGTAGCCGCGTGGCCGCCCATGGCGATGCCCAGCCGGCTCATCTCCGCCAGGCCGCGGGTGATCAGCGTGGCACGAGTGTTGTCGCCGAAGCCCATGCCCTCGGCCATCCCAGCGGCGATGGCGATGACGTTCTTCACCACGCCACCGACTTCGCAGCCGACGACGTCGGTGTTGGTGTACACCCGCAGGCTCGGCCGCCCGAACACCCGTTGCAGCTCGGCCGCGATGTCGTCGTTCTCGACGGCCACCACGCTGGCCGCGGGTTGCCCGGCGAGGATCTCCTTGGCCAGGTTGGGCCCGGTGAGCACCGCCACCGGGTGCCCGGGCATCTCGTCGCGCGTGACCTCGCTCATCCGCTTGCGCGAGCTGCGTTCCAACCCCTTCGTGAGGCTGACCACGGGGACCCACGGCCGCACGTACGGTGCGGCCTCGGCGGCTACTTCGCGATAGCCGTGTGACGGCACGGCCATCACCACCACGTCCGCATGCGCCACTGCATCGGCGAGCGAACTGGTGGCGCGCAGTGCCTCCGGCAGCGTGAACGCTGGCAGGTAGTCGCCGTTCACGTGCTCGGTGTTGATCTGCTCGGCCAGCGCGGCGCGGCGTGCCCACAGCACCGTCGGCGTGTTGGCCGCGGCAAGCGCGGCGACGGTGGTCCCCCACGAACCGGCGCCGATGACGGCAACGTTCATCCCCATCGGCACAGAGTAGGTCGCGGACGCGACGTCTACGATGCCGTCCGTGGACTCCGTGGTGCTCGTGCCGGTGAAGGCCTTCACCGCGGCCAAGGCCCGGTTGGCGGGCGTGCTGTCGCCCGGGCAACGAGCCGACCTCGCACGGTGGTCCGCTGCACGTGTCGTGGCAGCCGCCGGCGAACTTCCCGTCCATGTGGCGTGCGACGACGACGAGGTGGCGGAGTGGGCCACCCGCCACGGCGCCGGGATCGAATGGCACCCTGGCGTCGGCCTGAACGAGGCCGTGCGCAGGTCGGTGGCCTCGCTGGCCGGCCAGGGCGCGGCGCGGGTCGTCGTCGCCCATGGCGACCTTCCGCGCGCCCACGGGTTGGCTCGCCTGGCGCAGCTCGCGCCCGCGGGTGGCGCTCTCCTCGTGCCCGACCATGTGGGCGACGGCACCAACGTCACGGTGGTCCCCGCCGGCGCGGCCTTCCCCTTCGCCTACGGGCCCGGCTCCTTCCGGCGCCATGTCTCCCTCTCCATCGCCGCCCGGATGCCGCTCACGGTGCATCGCGACGCATTGCTAGCCCTCGACCTCGACGTCCCCACCGACCTCACGCACCCGCTGGTGCAGGAAGTGCTTCCCGAATGGCTGCCAACGAACCTGGCCAACCCGCACCCGAACCCGGCCTGACCAGCCGCGACCTGCCCGTGCCGGCTTCGGCGCTGGCCATCGGCGCCCACCCCGACGATGTGGAGTTCGGCTGCGGCGGCACACTGGCCAAGTGGGCGGCCGCCGGCTGCACCGTGCACCATCTGATCCTCACCGATGGTTCGAAGGGCACCTGGGACGCCGACGCCGACCCCACCGCGCTCGCTGCCGTGCGCCAGGTGGAGCAGCGCGCCGCCGCCCGCCGCCTGGCGGGCGACCACGCCGGCCAGGTGGTGTTCCTCGGCCAGGTGGACGGCGAACTGGACAGCACGCTCGCGCTGCGGGGCGAGGTGGCCCGCGTGATCCGCCAACTCCGCCCCGACGTCGTCCTCGGCCACGACCCGTGGAAGCGCTACCGCCTCCACCCGGACCATCGCCATGCCGGCTTGCTGGCCTGCGACGGCATCGTGGCCGCCCGCGACCCACACTTCTTCAAGGAGCACGGCCTTCCCCCGCATCGCCCGCACACCCTGCTGCTGTGGGAGGCCGACGCACCCGACCATGCCGAGGACGTGGCCGGCTGGGTGGACACCACGCTGGCCGCGCTCGAGGCCCACCCGAGCCAGTTCGAGAGCACGATGAAGGCGGTCGACGAGACCGAGCTGGCTGCCTTCCGCGCCCGCGTTCGCGCCCGGCTGGCCGGGCTCGGCGAACCGCTGGGCATGGCCGCCGCCGAGGTCTTCAAGCGCAGCGCCGACCTGTAGGCGACGTCGACCCCCGCTCCGACTCCCCCGGCTTCTCGGGCTGGATCGTCCCAAAAGGACGTCTCGGGCTGTTTCGTCCCGCCCGGCGGGACGAATCAGCC
>JBPOIX010000391.1:0-11915 GCA_052034175.1 Actinomycetota bacterium | reverse complement strand
GGCGGGCCCGGCGGGGCGGGGCGGGCCGGGGCGTGGCGGGGCGGGGCGGGGCGGGTCAGGTGGGGGTGAGGGTGCCGTCGGGGGAGAGGGTGGCGGCGCGGCCGACCCATTCGCCCTCGCACATCGCGGCCGCAAGCGCGGTGTCGGTGGAGGTGCCCCACGCCCGCCGCCCGTCGGCCAGCAAGCATGCCGCGTACACGGCGTCGGGCTCGCCCTCGCGGGAGTGCATCACGGTGTAGGCCTCGATCGTGGCCGGGCCGGCCGCCTCGGCGGGAGCGGCCAGCTCCCGGCGCGGCATGGCATCGATCTGGTCCTGCGGGTAGCCGTGCTGGAAGCCGCCGGCCGGTGGCGTCAGCCGGTACACGCCGAAGGCGTGCTTGGTGGCGTAACCGCCGTTGGCCCACACCAGGCCGGTGCTGCCGGCACCGTTGCGCAGGTCGTTCATCACCGTGGCGATGGAGTGCATGACGTAGTTGTTCCACGGGCCGCCGGCGAAGGCCAGGCCACCGGTGCGAGTGAGCTGGCGGTCGAGCGACAGGCCGAGGCTCTGCGCGCCCAGCTGCACCGCGGAGGGGAAGCACGAGTAGAGGTCGACGACGTCCACGTCGTCGATGGTGATGCCGGCGAGGTCCAGCGCCATCCGCCCGCCGAGGGCGATGGCCGGCGTTTCGGAGAAGCTCCAGCGGTGGCTGATGTACTGGTGCTCGTGGCAATCGGTGCCGCTGTGAGGGAACACCCAGCGGTCGCGGGGAACGCCGAGCGCCGTGGCCTTCTCGGCGCTGCACATGATCAGCGCCGCGCCCATGTCCACGTCGTTGTTGGAGTTCATGTACTTCGGGTACGGGAAGCCGATCATCCGGTTCGAGGGGCCGGGCGTGCCGAGCTCCGTGGCCGTCTTGGCATCGCGGATCCAGGCGTACGGATTGGCTGCGGCCACCTCGCTGAACCGAGACCACAGCTCGGCCACCAACGCCTGGTGGTCGGCCACGCTGCGGCCCGCTGCGGCGCGCAGCGCGGTCTCGAACATCGGGTACACCTGCACGGGCATCACCAGGCCGCGCTCGCGCTCGGCGGGCAGGTTCATGTCCAGGTCCTCACCCAGCAGGCGCGGCACGCGGTCTTCCGGCGCCTTCGGCCAGTCGGGCTCCACGCCGGCCTTGCGCGTCCGCATCCGGGTGCGCCATGCCTCGCCGCCGGTGAGGATGGCGATGTCCAGGTCGCCGCGCTGGATCTCCAGCGCCGTTCCGTTCACCAGCGTCTGCGGGCTGTTGCCGCCCATCGTGGTGACGGCGGTCTCCCGCGGGGACAGGCCCAGTGCTTCGGCCAGCACGAACGCCGGGTCGCCGTAGCGCCAGCTGAGGAGGCCCACGACCCGAATCGAGTCCACCTCGGGCACGGACGCCAGGCCGGCGTCCGCTGCCGCGGCGCGCACGGCTTCGGCCATCAACCCCACGGGGTCGAGCGCATCGTCGAGGCCGGCGGCCCTGTGGAGGAACTGGCCGGCGCCGACGAGGACGGGCGTGCGGGGGTTGAGCGAGCTGAGCGACATCGATGCCAGGGTACGAACCGGGCCACCCCGGTGGCGAACCGGCGGCGGGATGGTGCCTGGCCCTACACTCGGCGTGATGTCACGCGTCGCCATTGGCTCCGATCACGCCGGGTTCGACCTCAAGCAGCACCTCGTCGGGGTATTGCAGGCCGAGGGGCACGAGGTGCTCGACCACGGCACCCACTCCACCGAGAGCTGCGACTACCCACCCAGCTGCGCGGCGGGGGGCCGCACCGTGCGCGACGGTGGCGCCGACTTCGGCATCGTGCTCGGCGGCAGCGGCCAGGGCGAGCAGCTGGCCGCCAACAAGGTGCACGGTGTACGCGCCGCCCTGTGCAACGACCTCTACACGGCCCGCATGGCCCGCGCTCACAACGACGCCAATGTGCTCAGCATCGGCGGGCGCGTGGTCGGCATCGGCCTGGCGGAGGAGATCCTGGCCACGTTCATGTCCACCGCGTTCGAAGGCGGCCGCCACGCCCGCCGCGTCGAACAACTGATGCAGATCGAGCAGGACGAAGCCGCCCGCGGCTGACGTCCCCACCGAGAAGAGAGCCCCCTCATGCCCTTCCCCAGCGACACCAACCCCGACACCGAGATCGAGGCCCTCCTCGCCGCCGAGGTGCAGCGCCAGGTCACCGGCCTGCAGCTGATCGCCAGCGAGAACTTCACCTCACCCGCGGTCATGCGTGCCGTCGGCAGCGTGCTCACCAACAAGTACGCCGAGGGCTACCCCGGCAAGCGCTACTACGGCGGCAACTCCGTGGTGGACTCCATCGAGGCCCTTGCCATCGAGCGGGTGAAGGCCCTCTTCGGCGCAGAGCACGCCAACGTGCAACCGCACTCCGGCGCCAACGCCAACATGTGCGCCTACCAGGCTGTGCTCAAGCCGGGCGACACCGTGCTCGGCCTCAGCCTGGACCACGGCGGCCACCTCACCCATGGCTCGCCGGTGAACGCCAGCGGCCTGCTCTACCACTTCGTGCCCTACAAGGTCACCCCCGGCGACGAGCGGATCGACATGGACCAGGTACGCGACCTGGCGTTGGAGCACCGCCCGAAGATGATCGTGGCGGGCACCACCAGCTACCCGCGCCGTCTCGACCCGGCCCCGTTCAAGGCCATCGCCGACGAGGTGGGCGCGCTGTTCCTCTTCGACGCCGCCCACATCGCCGGCCTGATCGCCGGTGGCGTGGCGCCGAACCCCGTGCCCTACGCGGACATCGTCACGTTCACCACGCACACGCCGCTGCGCGGCCCGCGGGGTGGCACCATCCTGTGCACCAAGGCACTCCAGCCGGCCATCGACAAGGCGGTCTTCCCCGGCTGGCAGGGTGGCCCCCTGGAGCACGTCATCGCCGGCAAGGCTGTGGCGTTCTTCGAGGCCGCCCAACCGGAGTTCAAGGAGTACGCCGCCCAGGTGGTGGCGAACGCCAGCGCGCTGGCGGAGGCGCTGGTGGGGGAGGGCTTCCGGCTCGTCAGCGGCGGCACGGACAACCACCTGATGGTGGTCGACCTGCGCCCGTTCGACGCCGACCTCACGGGCAAGGAAGCGCAGAACGTGCTCGACGAAGGTGGCGTCACGCTCAACAAGAACAACGTCCCGGACGACCCCCGCAGCCCGTTCGTCACCTCCGGCGTCCGCATCGGCACCCCGTCGGTCACCACCCAGGGGATGAAGGAGCCGCAGATGGCGCAGATCGCAGCGCTCATCGCCCGCATCCTTCGGCATCGCACCGACCCGGCAGCGGTTGCCGCGGCCAAGGCCGATGTCGCGGCCCTCTGCGCCCAGTTCCCCGCCTACGCCTGACCGGGTAGCCCCAGCTCGATGCCGTCCACCGGCGCCTACCTGCTGATCGGGGCGATCGCCGCGGTCGTCACGTTCGCCACCACGCCGGTGGTGGTGCGCGTGGCCAAGCGGATGGGGTGGGTGGTGGAGCCGGATGCCCGCCGCGTCCACCAGGTCACCACCCCGGACGTCGGCGGGATCGCGATGGTGGTCGGGTTCGTGTTCGCGCTCGGGGTGGCTCGCCTGCTCGACGTCTTCGACCCGATCTTCGCTCGCAACTCCGAGCCGCAGGGGGTGCTGTTCGCCGCAGTGCTGATGTTCTTCATCGGCTTCATCGACGACATCCGCGAGATCTCGGCCCCGGCGAAGGTGTTCGGCACGGCGGTGGTCGGCGCCGTGCTCGTCTACTACGGCGTCACGATGTTCAACTTCCGCGTTCCGTTCGTGGACGTGTTCATCCTCAGCAACGAGTGGATCCCGCTGATCACGGTGCTGTGGCTGCTCGGCATGACGAACGCGATCAACCTCATCGACGGCCTGGACGGGCTGGCCGCGGGCATCGTGGCCATCGGCGCCGGAGCGTTCTTCCTGTACAGCCAGCGCCTCGCGGACCCCGCCGTCGGCATGCTCAGCCAACCGAACATCGGGCCCATGTTCGCCATCCTCACCGCCGGCATCTGTGTCGGCTTCCTCCCGCACAACTTCAACCCGGCCAAGATCTTCATGGGCGACGGCGGGGCGCTGCTGCTCGGCCTGCTGATGGCCGTCAGTACCTCGGTGGTGGGTGGCCGGGCCGACCCGAACACCCAGCGCTACGTCGGCCAGACCTACTTCTTCCTCGCCCCACTGGTGATCCCGCTGCTGATCCTCGGCGTGCCCATTCTGGACACCGGGTGGGCCATCATCCGGCGGGCCGCGAAGCGCCAGGGCGTTGCGTCTGCGGACAAGGGGCACCTGCACCACCGGCTGATGGAGATGGGCCACGGGCAGCGGCGCAGCGTGCTCATCCTGTGGGCCTGGACCGGGCTGCTGTCGGCGTTCGTGCTCTACCCGGTGTACACGGGAAGCGGCGTCAGCTACATCCCGATCGGCGCGGCCATGCTCGGTCTGCTGCTGTACACGGTCCTGCACCCGCAGATCCGGCGCAAGCGCGGCTGAGCCGGCGGGCGGATTTGCGCGGGCCCCTGCGCCAACCGCTAGATTGTGTGTGCGTTCACAAGCTCGGCCACATCGTCGTGGTCGGCGCGCAACCGAGGACCAGCCCCGATCCCCGTGAAGATCCTTCCCACGCCGCGCACCGTTGAAGCTGCGCAGAATGGCCAGACGCTGGGCCGTGGCATGGACTTCGCGTTGGTGATCCTGGTGTTTCTCGGCATCGGCGCCTTGGTGGACAAGTGGCTCGGCACCTGGCCGGCCTTCGCCATCGGCCTGGTCATCGTCTCGGTCGTCGGCCAGTTCGTGAAGATGTACTACGAGTACAACGCCACGATGGAGCAGCTCGAATCCGAGCGCGCCGCGGCCCGTCAGGCCCGTCCTCGGGCCCGGGCGGAGAAGGCCGCATGACGATGGTCGAGCAGCCGGACACGCTGGCACCCGTGGCCGGCCCCGCCACCGAGGCCATGGTGTCGAAGGACATCATCCGTCGCGGCCTCATAGTTGCTCCGGCCCTCATCGCCGCCTGCGGTTTCATCTGGGGCCTGCACGGTGCGTACAGCAGCGCCTACGGCGTGGCCATCGTGCTCGTCAACTTCGCCCTCGCGGCCGGCATCGTGTCCGTGTCCGCCCGAATCAGCCTCGGCCTCATGATGGGCGCCGTGCTGTTCGGCTACCTTGTCCGGCTCGGCCTCATCTTCCTGGCAGTGCTGCTGGTGAAGGATGCCGGTTGGATTTCGCTTCCGGCCCTCGGAACGACCATCATCGTGACGCACCTCGGTCTCCTCGTGTGGGAGATGAAGTACGTCGCCATCTCATTGGCCCACCCGGGCCTCAAACCCGCCCGCCCGTAACCCACAGGAATCATCGTGATCGCCGAATCCTTCTCCTTCCCAGAGATCAACTCGATCCTGCGCTGGCAAGACATCTTCACGTCGTTCAACAAGATCGCGTTGATCGCCGTGGCGGCCGCCGTGCTGGGCTCGTTGGTCTTCATCCTCGCCGGCCGCAAGGACGCCATGGCGGCGCCGAAGGGCGTTCGCAACCTGGCAGAGACGTCCGTCGAGTTCATCGAGAACGGCATCGTCATGCAGACGATGGGCAAGGACGGCATGGGCTGGACGCCGTTCCTGCTGAGCCTGTTCATCTTCATCTACCTCTGCAACGTGCCGGGCATCATCCCGATCCTGCAGATGCCGGCCACGGCCCGCATGGCCATCCCGGTGTTCCTCGCCCTGTTCGTGTGGGTCGTCTACATGGGCGTCGGTTTCAAGCACCAGGGCATCAAGTACCTCACCCACACCATCTGGCCCCCCGGGGTGCCGACGGCGCTGAAGCCGCTGGTGGGCGTCATCGAGCTGATCTCGAACTACTTCGTCCGCCCGTTCTCGCTCACGGTGCGACTCTTCGCCAACATGCTCGCAGGGCTCATCCTGGTCGTCACCTTCGCCCTGCTCACCCACTCGCTCGTCACGGCCGAGACGATGCAGTTCATGCTGAAGCCGATGGCCATCCTGCCGTTCTTCATGCTCATCTTCCTCACGGCGTTCGAGGTGCTGGTGGCGTTCCTCCAGGCGTACATCTTCACCATCCTCACCGCCGTGTACATCGGCGGCTCGGCTCACCCCGAGCACTGATCGCTCTCAGTCTCCAACTACCCAGAACACTCATCAGGAGAAACACACACAATGGAAGCTCTTAGCCACCTCATCGGCGCCGCGTTCGATCAGCAGCAGGCCGACGCCGACAAGGCAGCCGCCGCTGCCACCTCGGCCGGTTTCGCCTACGGCCTGGCCGCCATCGGCCCGGGCATCGGCATCGGTTACCTCGTCGGCAAGTCCGTCGAGGCCATGGCTCGTCAGCCCGAGGCCGCCGGCATGGTGCGTACCACGATGTTCCTCGGCATCGCCTTCACCGAAGCCCTCGCCCTCATCGGCTTCGTGGTCTTCATCCTCATCGGCCTCTGAGCCGGCCCCAGTACACCGTCGTATTCGTTTCAGTTACCAAGGAGCTGACGTGCACTCTGCCGTCGTACATCTCCAGGGTTCCACGATCCAGGTGAGGCTTTCGCCCGCCGAGTCCACGGAGACCACCGTCTCCGGGGAATCGGCAGAAGGCACCACCGAGGAGGGTCACTCCACCACGGAGGAGCTCACCGTCGCGGACCCCAAGGAACCCGGCCCGATCGTCCCCGAGCTCAAGGAGCTCGCATGGGGCGGCGGTTCATTCGTCGTCTTCGCGCTGCTGATGCGCTTCGTCCTCTTTCCGAAGGTGAAGAAGGGGATGGATGCCCGCTATCACAGCATCCGAGGCGCGCATGAATCCGCCGACGCCGAGCGCGCTGGCGCCCGTGCGGAGGTCGCCAACTATGAAGCGCAGCTGGCCGGCATCAAGGCCGAGGCGGCGCGAGTGGTGGACGGGGCGCGGGCCACGCTGGAGAGCGAGCGGCAGGCAGCCGTCGCCAAGGTCAACGCCCGTATCGCCGAGCAGCGTGCTGCAGCCACCGCACAGGCGGACGCCGCCCGCGCCGCAGTGCGCGACCAGATCGCAGCCGCGGTCGGCGATGTCGCCGGCCGGGCTGGCGAGCTGGCCACCGGCAAGCGGCCGAGCGCCGAGATGGTGAACCAAGTGGTGAGCGAGGTGATGGCACGATGAACGTTCTGGGCATCATCGCCGCCGCCGGCCGCCTCGTGGGCGGCGAGGAGCACCTCATCACCGACGGCGACGGCCACGTCACCACCCACAGCCCGTGGCTTCCCGAGACCGCCGAGATCATCTACGGCGGCATCGCCTCGCTGCTGATCTTCTGGGCCCTCTGGAAGTTCGGCGGGCCGCAGATCAAGAAGTCCATGGCTGCTCGCACCGAGCGCATCCAGAAGGAACTGGACGCCGCCGCCGCCGACAAGGCTGCCGCCTCCACCGAGGCCCAGCAGATCCGTCAGGCGAAGGGCGACATCGAGGCCGAGCGGGCCCGCCTGCTCGGCGAGGCCGAGCAGCAGGCGGCATCCCTCTTGGAGGACGGCCGGGCTCGCCTGGCCGCGGAGACCGCCGAGATGGAGACCAAGGCGCAGGCCGAGATCGCCGCCTCGGGCAACCGCGTCGGCGACGAACTGAGGGCGGAGATCGCCCGTCTGTCCAGCGCCGCGGTGGACCATGTGGTCACCGGCACCCTGGACGACGCCACACACCAGGAGCTCATCGAGAGCTTCATCAGCCGAGTGGGGGCAGCGCGATGAGCGACGCACGCATCGAGGGCTACGCACGGGCACTGTTCGAGATCGCACGAGCGGAAGGCACGCTCGACGAGGTCGAGGACGAACTGTTCCGCTTCGCCCGCAGCTACGAGGGCAGCGACTCGCTGCGCTCGGCGCTGACGGACGAGCAGATCCCCGTGGCCAAGCGCTTGGCCATCGTCGAGGACCTCCTCGGCGGCAAGGCCACCACCACGACCACCCAGCTGATCAACATGGTGGTGGGCGCCGGCCGCGGCCGCGACCTGCCCGCCATCATCGACCGCCTGGTGGCCCGCGCCAGCAGCGCCAAGAACCTCGAGGTCGCCGAAGTGCGCTCCGCGGTGGCGCTCACGGCCGACCAGCAGACCCGCCTCGCTGCCGCCCTGGCAAACGCCACCGGCAAGCAGGTCAACCTCAAGTGCGTCGTCGATCCGTCCGTGATCGGCGGCGTGGTGGCCACCGTCGGCGACACGATCATCGACGGCAGCGTCCGCACCCGTATCGACCAGCTGAAGTCCCGCCTGTAGGAGCTCGAAGAACCATGGCTGAACTCACACTCTCCGCCGGCGACATCGCCTCGGCGCTGAAGAAGAATCTGGAAGGCTTCGAGCCCTCCCTGGAGGCCCGCACGGTCGGGCGCGTCGCCGAAGTCGGCGACGGCATCGCCCGCGTCAGCGGCCTCCCCGACTGTGCCGTCAACGAGCTCCTGGAGTTCGAGGACGGCACGATCGGCCTCGCCCTCAACCTCGAAGAAGAGGCCATCGGCGCGGTGGTGCTCGGTAATGCCGACCACATCGAAGAGGGCCAGACGGTGAAGGCCACCGGCCGGATCCTCTCGGTCCCCGTCGGCGATGCGCTCCTCGGTCGCGTGATCAACGCGCTCGGCGAGCCGCTGGACGGCAAGGGCGACATCATCGGCGGCATCCCCCGCCGCGTGGAGATCCAGGCCCCTGGCATCCTCGGCCGCAAGCCGGTGCACGAGCCGCTGCAGACGGGTATCAAGGCCATCGACGCCATGACCCCGATCGGCCGCGGCCAGCGTGAGCTGATCATCGGCGACCGCAAGACCGGCAAGACCACCGTGGCGATCGACACGATCATCAACCAGCGCGGCCTCGGCGTGAAGTGCATCTACGTGGCCATCGGTCAGAAGGGCTCCACCGTGGCCCAGACCGTGGAAGTGCTGCGCCAGCACGGCGCGCTGGAGTACACCGTCGTCGTGGCCGCCCCGGCCTCCGACCCGGCCCCCTTCAAGTACCTCGCCCCGTACGCCGGTTGCGCCGTGGGCCAGCACTGGATGGAGAACGGCGAGCACGCCCTCGTGGTGTACGACGACCTCTCCAAGCAGGCCGAGGCGTACCGCCAGATGTCGCTGCTGCTGCGCCGCCCGCCGGGCCGCGAGGCCTACCCGGGCGACGTGTTCTACCTGCACAGCCGCCTGCTGGAGCGCGCCGCCAAGCTCTCGGACGAGAAGGGCGCCGGTTCGCTGACCGCACTTCCGATCATCGAGACCAAGGCCGGCGACGTGTCCGCCTACATCCCGACCAACGTCATCTCGATCACCGACGGTCAGGTGTTCCTCCAGGACAACCTGTTCAAGTCCGGTGTGCGCCCGGCCGTGGACGTGGGCATCTCGGTGTCCCGCGTGGGTGGTGCGGCGCAGATCAAGTCGATGAAGGGTGTCGCCGGCACGCTGAAGCTGGACCTCGCCCAGTTCCGTGAGCTCGAGGCGTTCGCCACCTTCGGCTCGGAGCTCGACGCAGTGTCCAAGGCCCAGCTGGAGCGTGGGTATCGCCTGGTGGAGCTGCTCAAGCAGTCGCTCAACAGCCCGATGCCCGTCGAGGAGCAGGTGGTGGCGATCTTCGCCGGTACCCGCGGTTACCTCGACGACCTGCCGGTGGAGGACGTCCGCCGCTTCGAGGTCGAGCTGCTGGGCCACATGCGCAGCAGCCACGGTGGCCTCCTCAGCGCCCTCAAGACCGGCGGCATCCCCGACGAGCTCGCCGGCGCCGTGGTCGCGTTCAAGGAGCAGTTCGTGGCGCGCAGCGCTGCGGCTCGCGCCGCCGACCCCACCGCCACCTCGGCCACCGAACTCGGTGAGGCCGACAGCACCAAGACCCTCGCAACGGAGTAATCATGGCCGGAGGTCAGGAGCGCATTCTTCGTGGACGCATTCGCAGCGTCCAGGCAACGAAGAAGATCACGCGCGCCATGGAACTCATTGCCGCCTCGCGCATCGTGAAGGCGCAGCAGCGGGTCGCCGCTGCCGTGCCCTACAGCGATTCCATCACCGACGTGGTGAAGGACCTCGCTGCCGCCGGCGGTTCGTCGCAGTCGCCGCTGCTCGTCAGCCGCCCGGACGTGAAGACCACGGCCTACGTGGTCATCACCGCCGATCGCGGCCTGTGCGGCGGCTACAACGCCGGTGTCCAGCGCGCCACGGAAGGCGAGATCAAGGCGGGGGTGCTGCACGGCAGCGACTACGCCGTGGTCACCGTCGGCCGCAAGGCGCAGGGCTACTTCAGGTTCCGTGGGTACAAGATCGCCCAGAGCTTTGGCGGCTTCAGCGACAACCCCACGTACGCCAACGCCAAGGAGATCGGCGAGTACGTCGTGCAGGCCTACCTGGACGGCGAGTTCGACCGGGTGGAGCTGGTGTACACCCGCTTCATCAGCGCCGGCTCGCAGGAAGTCGTGCAGCGCCCGTTGGTGCCGCTCGACCGGCAGGTGGTCGAAGGTGGCGACGGCAAGGCCCCGGACGCCGCCGGCACCCCGGCGGACTACGAGTTCGAGCCGGACCCTGCCACGATCCTCGAGACCCTGCTGCCGCGCTACGTGGAGGCCCGCATCTACGCCGCTCTCCTCAACGCCGCGGCCAGCGAGCATGCATTCCGCCAGCGGGCGATGAAGAGCGCCACGGACAACGCCGAGGAACTGATCAAGAACCTCAGCCGGATCATGAACCGGGCTCGGCAGGACAGCATCACCACCGAGATCATGGAGATCGTCGGCGGCGCCGAGGCTCTCGGTGGCGACGCCAAGAAGGTGCGCCGGGTCGAGCTCGGCCCGCTCACGGACTCTGCCACCGATGGCCTTCTCGACATCCGCCCGGCAGCTGCACTGGCAGCCACCGCGGTCGGCGTGCTCGAGCCGGACGACCTCGAAGACATCGTCGGCATCGGCCCGGTGATCAACGGCAAGCTCCGCGAGATGGGTATCACCACCTTCGAACAGGTGGCTGCCTGGACCGCCGCCGACGCCGAGCGCATCGGCAACGAACTCGATTTCCCCGGGCGGATCGAGCGCGAGAACTGGATCGAACAAGCCCGCACGTTCCACGCCCAGAAGTACCACGCCTGAGGGCGTGACCAGCAATACGACACTGAGAAAGAGCACACGTCATGACCATGACTGACACTGACCGCAAGGACGGCCGCGTTGTCGGCATCGCCGGCCCCGTGATCGACGTCGAGTTCCCTCGTGGCGCTCTGCCCGAGATCAATGCCGCGCTCGAGTTCACCATCACGGTGGACGGTGGCGACGTGCACGTGCTGGCCGAAGTGGCCCAGCAGCTCGGCGAGGGCCGTGTCCGCGCCGTCTGCATGAAGCCGACCGACGGCCTCAAGCGCGGCACCGCGGTGCGCAGCACCGGCCATGGCATCCAGGTGCCGGTGGGCGACAAGGTGCTCGGGCATGTGTGGAACGTGTGGGGCGAAGCCCTGGACGCCGAGCCCGGCTACGCCGACGATCTCGAGCGCTGGAGCATCCACCGCGACGCACCGGCCTTCGACACCCTCGAGCCGAACGCCAAGATGTTCGAGACCGGCATCAAGGTCATCGACCTGCTCACCCCGTACCTGCAGGGTGGCAAGATCGGCCTGTTCGGTGGCGCCGGCGTGGGCAAGACCGTGCTCATCACCGAGATGATCCGCCGTGTGGCGCAGAACCACGGTGGCGTGTCCGTGTTCGCCGGCGTGGGCGAGCGCACCCGTGAGGGCACCGACCTCCGCTTGGAGATGCAGGAGTCCGGCGTGTACGAGAAGGCCGCCCTGGTCTTCGGCCAGATGGACGAGCCGCCGGGCGTGCGCCTGCGCGTCGCCCTCTCGGCCCTCACCATGGCCGAGTACTTCCGCGACGTGCAGAACCAGGACGTGCTGCTGTTCGTGGACAACATCTTCCGCTTCGTGCAGGC
>JBPOIX010000082.1:0-3833 GCA_052034175.1 Actinomycetota bacterium | reverse complement strand
CCCTGGGGTGGTGGGCTCCGGTGCGCCGGCCGTGATGCCGCCACAGGCCGCGCAGAAGGCGGCGCCGACCTCCAACGGTGCGCCGCAGTGTGGGCAGGTCCCGCTCATTGCCATCGCCACACCTCCCGGTGGGTTGTGGCTTCAGCGTGCGCCCGCCGAGGCCGGCGGGCAAGTGCCCGAGGTCCCGGCCCAGCCCCGGCCCCGGCTCGCACTCTGGCCCCGACTCCGGCTCGCCCCGGCCCCCGGCCCCCCGCCCCCGGCTCGCCCTGCCCCCGCCCCGGCCCCGTCTGGTTTTACGTAAAAGGCGCCGGCGCGTCGCCCCTGGTCAGGGGCCGACAGCGTTTACGTAAAGGTCGGTGGGAGGCCGCAGGTGGTGGCGGCGGCGGCCTTGGTGGCGTCGAGGGTGGCCTGCTGCGCGTCGGTCCGTTCGGCAGTCATCAGCAACCCCGCCGCCGGGCCGTCGACGAGTTCCCCGGTGTAGCAGTGCAACGCCGCCGGGCCGAACTCCTCGATCGAGACCTCGGCGTCCTCCAGCACGTACTGCTCCAGCAGCAGCGCCCCGACGGTGGTGATCTCCGGGGTGGGTGGGGCGGCGCCACCGTCTCGTTCGCAGGCCGTCATCGTCACCCTCCCGTTCGCGGCCAGCGGGCTGGCGGCCGAGTTCACCGCGGCGGCCCAGGTGTTGAGCGCGGCGACCAGCCGGTACGGGTCCGCCACCTTGAAACCGAAGTCCACGCAGACGCCATCGTCGGTGGACACAGCGCGGATCGACCCGCCTTCCCACCCTTCGAGCGCGGCTCGGGCCTCGGTCCAGGGCAGCCAGGCGTCCAACATCACCACGGCCGTCAGGTAGGACAGCGGGCCGACAGGTCGCAGGTCGTCCCCTTCGGACGCCTCGACTCCGACCGTCACGTCATCGTCGACAGCCGCACCGTCGTCGCCGGCCAGCCACGGATTGGCCAGGACCTCCTCGGTGGGGGGAGAGATGATCAGCCGGTCGACCGCGGCGTTGCCACCGTCGGCGAATGCCTGCTCCACCAGTGCCGGGCCCAGTGCATACGGGGCATACATCCGGTCGAGCACCGTCCACGGGATGCCGTCCGCGGCGGCCGCCGTGCCCTCGTCGCCCATCAGCACGACGTCCGCCTCCGCCTGCTCGTCCGCGGGAAGCGTTGCCCGGTAGGCGTCCTCCACCCGCATGGCGTCGGCCTCGACGATGGCGCGCTGGTTGAAGCCCGCGTCGGTGAGGTCCAGCGTGAAGTGTTGGTCCTGCAAGGCGTGCGTCAACTCATGGGCCAGCACGACGCGTGTGGCGGGGGTGAGCTCGGTGCCGATCACCACCATCCGCTTGATGTCGGGCGAGTAGTAGCCAAGGGTCAGCTCCCCCTGGAAGGTCTGCTGGCCGCCCAGGGCGTCGTACCCGTCGGCCACCAGGCCTTGGGCATTCAGCAGGGCTGCTTCGTCCCGGTAGTAGGCGGCGGTAGCGGCGCTGGGTTCTGCCGACGCGCCGGCGAGGTCCCGATACTCCTCCTCGGTGAAGAAGGCGATGAACACCGGGTGCTCGAACTCCAGCCCGCGCTCGCGCTCGACGAAATCGACGATGTCGACGACGCGCGGGTCCCACGCCTCCGGCCAGGGCGACGGCTCGTCCTTCCCGGTGACCTGGGTGACCACGACCATCCCGACCAGCATGGCCCCCGCGACCACCGCCCCGCCGTAGCGCGAGAAGAACTGTCGCGCCCGGGAACGCGGCGCGATGGGTGCGCCGTACGACATCGGCGGCCTCGAGAAGGCCGCAGGTGGCCCCGAGGAGGCCGGCAGCGACTGAGGCGGCAGATACGGCACGGGCGGCGGGGGCGTGAACGGGCCTTCCGGCGCCGGGTCCTGGTTGAACGGGTCCGCGGCCGCGGCCGGGGCCGACGGGGACGGTTCCGGGGGTGGGAACCAGTTGCTGTCCGTCATGGCTGCGCCGCCCGCATTGCGGCGAGCGTAGACGGCGTCGACGCCCGGCAGGGACCGCGGTCTACAGCGCCCGCGCGACCGCGGCCGCGCTGTGGATGGCGGGGAGCAGGCCGTTCGTGCCCGTCACGTCGCCGACCTGGTGCACGGTCCAGCGGCCGGGCGCGCTGCCGTCGCCGGGCGCGGCCAGCCACTCCGCCAGCTCGCGGTTCGGGTGGTTGTAGGTCACCAGCACCACGGTGCGCGCCTCGATGCTGCGCACCCGCTCGGTGAACGGCACGCCCACGATCACTTCATCGGGCGTGACGCCCTGGAGGTAGTGGCCGCCGATGAAGTCGAACTCGCCGCCGTACAGGCGCTCCTTCGCGGCAGCCACGGTGGCCGGCGGGTACGGCAGGGTGGCGCCGATGGCGTCGTTGCGACCCACCATCGTCACCTTCAGGCCGGCCTCCAGCAGGGCGTCGCACACGCTGATGGCCTCGAAGGTGCCGGTGTCGTCGAACACCACGGCCGGGCCTTCGAGGGTGGCGCGGCCACCGAAGCCGAACACGTCCCAACTGGTGAACACATGTGGCAGGTGGTGCCCGGGGATCGGCGTAACCGGCGCGGAGAGCTGGAAGCCGTCGGTGCGCGGGGTGCCGCCGGTGGCGACGATCACCTCATCGGGGTCGAGTTCGGCCACGACGTCCGGGTCGACCATTCTGGCCAGGCGGATGGTCACGCCGAGCCGCTCCACTTCCCCCGTCAGCCACTCCGTGATCGCGCCGATGTCGGCCCGGTGGGGGGCGGTGGCGGCGATGGCCACCTGCCCGCCGAGCTTGCGTGTGGCCTCGTAGAGGTGCACGTCGTGGCCGCGCAGGGCCGCGGTGCGCGCGGCTTCCAAGCCGGCGGGGCCACCGCCGACCACCATCACCTTCTTGCTCGTAGGGGCGGGGCCGGGCGGTTCGAAGCTCACCGTGGTCTCCGCTGCGGCGGCCACGTTGACCACGCAGCTCAGCACGCCGGTGCTCATCATCTGGCCGACGCACCCGATGTTGCTGCCGATGCACGGGCGGATCGACTGCTCCTCCCCACGGCGGGCCTTGGCCACGAGCTCCGGGTCGGCGATCAGCGCCCGCACCATGCTGACCATGCTCGCCTTGCCGCTGGCCACGATGTGCTCAGCGTGGTCCAACGTCATGATCCGGCCGACCACGATCGACGGCTTGGTGAGCACCGCGGTGATCGGCTCGTTGTGCGGCATCTCGTTGCCCAGCGGCACATCCATCGGTGCCAGCAGGGTGTAGAAGCGCCAGTAGGAACCCATGTGCAGGCTGACGTAGTCGACGTACGGCTCCACGATGCGGGCGACGTCGGCGATGTCCTGGGGGGTCATCCCGCCGGGGATGTACTCCTGGTTCGGCAGGCGGATGCCCATGCTGAAGTCGGTGCCGACCTCGGCGCGGATGGCCTCGAGGATCTGCATGAGGAAGCGCATGCGGTTCTCCAGCGAGCCGCCGTATTGGTCGTCGCGGGTGTTGTTCGCGGGGGAGAGGAACTGCTCGATGAGGTAGCCGCTGGACGCGTGGATGTCGATGCCGTCGAGGCCGCCCTCACGGCAGCGGCGGGCAGCAGCAGCGAAGGCCTCCACCATCTCCTCGATGTCGGCGACGCTCATCGCCACCGGGATGCCGCCCACCATCGGGTTGGGGATCGCGCTGGCGCTCACCTGGGTGGCAGCCTTCTTCGGGCGGGTGGCCGAGCCGGGGTGGTACAGCTGCTGGAACATCTTCATGCCGTACGGCCGGATGCGGTCCATCAGCTCGCGGTAGATGGGGATGCAGTCGTCGCTGTACAGCGGGGTGACGCTCGGTGCGTTGCGGTGCACACCGGTG
>JBPOIX010000422.1:0-4511 GCA_052034175.1 Actinomycetota bacterium | reverse complement strand
CTCCACGGCGGCATCGTGAGCCGCGGCCACACCTTCGGCGACACGGCGGATGCCGGCGTGGATCTTGGCGCGGGTGCGTTCGCTGACAGCGCGGATGGTGCCGACGATCAGCGCCGTCTCGGGGATGACGTTGTTCGTCGTGCCGGCGGTGATCTGCCCCACCGTGACCACACCGGGGTCGAAGACGTCGATGGTGCGCGTGACCATCAGCTGCAGCGCCTGCACGATCTCGCACGCGATCGGGATGGGGTCGAGCGCGAGATGGGGCTGGCTGGCGTGGCCACCCTTGCCGGTGACCGTGATGTGCATGGAGTCCGCCGAGGCCATGATCGTGTTCGCGCGTGACGCCACCCAGCCGGCGGGCAGGTTGGCGGTGATGTGCAACGCATAGGCACCGGTGACCGGCGACTCGCTGCCGTCGGCACGGGCGCCGACGTCCAGCAACCCCTCATCGAGCATGAACTTGGCACCGGCGTAGCCCTCTTCACCCGGCTGGAACATGAACAGCACCCGGCCGGGGATGTCCGCCCGGCGAGCACTGAGCAGCTTCGCCGCGCCGACCAGCATGGCCGTGTGGGTGTCGTGCCCGCAGGCGTGCATCTGCCCATCGGTGGCGCTCTCGAACTCCAGGTCGGTGTCCTCGTGCAGCGGCAGGGCGTCCATGTCGCCGCGCAGCAGCACCGTCGGCCCCGGCTTGCCACCGTCGAGCACGGCGGCAATCCCGCTGGTGGTCTCGTGCTCGGTGATCTGCAGCGGCAGGCCCTCCAGCGCGGCCAGCACGTTCTCCTTGGTGATCGGCAGCTCGTTGCCGAGCTCCGGCCAGCGGTGCAGGGTGCGGCGCAGGGCAACCGTCTCGTCGAGCAGGTCGCGGGCTTCCTCGCGCAGGGTGGTGAGTTCCATACGCGCATGCTAGGCAACGAGACATGAGCCGTACGCCAGGCGAGGAACTGGTCGACATCGTCGACGACGACGACCGGGTCGTGCGCACCGTCACCCGCGCCGAGATGCGCGCCCAACGGCTGCAGCACCGCGCCGTCAGCATCGCCGTGCTCGGCAGCGACCGGCGCCTGCTCGTGCACCGCCGGGCGGACGACAAGGACGTGTGGCCAGGGATGTGGGACCTCGCCGCCGGCGGGGTGGTGGCTGCCGGGGAGACCTACGCCGCCGCAGCCCGGCGTGAGCTCGCCGAGGAGTTGGGCATCGCCGCCGGCGACGTGGAGGACCTCGGTGAGGGCCGCTTCGCCGACGAGGCGGTGGCGCTGATCGGCCGCGGCTACCTCACCGTGCACGACGGGCCGTTCACCTTCACCGACGGCGAGATCGCCGAGGTGCGCTGGGTGACGCGCCGCGAACTGGACCTGCTGGTGCGTGCGGAACGCTTCGTGCCGGACAACATCGCCCTCCTCCTACCCCTGCTCGACGGCCGCCTGGCACCGTGACGCGCGCCCTGCGGCGGATTTGTTTGCCGACTTGGCGATCTCGCTGTGCACCAGTGATGTGACGGCACACAACGGGTGGGCCGGAAGGAGAACTCACATGTCGGTGATGTACGGCGCCAACCCGGAGCAGCTCGCCTCGCTGGGGCGCACCCTGCGCCAGCAGATCCAGTCGATCGAGGGGGTGATGAGCACGGTGACCAGCGCCCTCGGCGGCACCACCTGGACGGGCCCCGCGCGCGACCAGTTCGAGCAGGAATGGAACCAGTCGTTCCGCAACGCCCTCAGCAAGCTGAACCAGGCCTTCGACGCCGCCGGCGGCGATTGCATCGCCCGCAGCAACGACCTGATGCGGGTGATGGGCGCCCGGTGAGCCCGGCCGCAGCGCCCGCCACGGACGTAGCACCTTCATGCTACGTTCGTGGCATGGCGCGGGTTCGGGTGAGCACCACGGTGGATGAGGCGACCCTCGCCGAGGCCCGCGCCCTCGGGTTCGCCAACGACGCCGCCCTTGTCGACGCCGCGCTCGACGCGCTGGTGAAGTCCCGTCGCTCGGCCGAGATCGACCGGTCGTACGAGGCCTACGACCGCGTTCCCCTCGATACTCCGGACGAATGGGGGAACCCGGCGGCCTTCCGCGACGCGCTGGCCCGAGGCGACGTTCCGTGGAAGGACGGCCCGTGACGCCGCACTGGGGCGAGGTGTGGTGGTGCGACACCTCGACCGCCGGCCGCCGACCATGCGTGGTGCTCACCCGAGAGGCGGCCATCCCACGGCTGCGGAAGATCCTCGTCGCCACTGCCACCACCACCGTGCGCGGCCTGGTGAGCGAGGTCGAGCTCGACCCCGAGCGCGACCCGGTCCCCACCGCCTGCGTGCTCAGCCTCGACACCCCCGAGGTGCTGCCGTTGGCGGCGTTCCAGGAGCGCATCGGCAGCCTCTCGCTGGCGCGCATGCAGGAGGTCTGCCGGGCCCTGGCCGCCTCGGTGGACTGTCGCTGAACGCCTCCGCACACCTCGCCGGCCAGGGTGGGGCGTGAGTCACGTGGTACCCCGCCACTGCGGCCACCGCGCCTCGCTACCCTTGCAGCGTGCTGCTGCTGGAGTTCACGATCGAACCGTTCCACGAGGGCAACCCCGGCCCGCACGTGCACGCCGCAGTGCAGGCCGCCGAAGCGCTGGGTGCCACGGTGGACTTCGGGCCGTTCGGGTCCAGTTGCGCGGTGCCAGAAGCGAACGCCGCGGCCGTCAGCGGCGCCATCGTCGCCGCGGCTGTCGCCCACGGCGCCACCCATGTCAGCCTCCACGCCGAGCGGGTCCCCGCCCCGGAGGCCGGGGCGTGAACAAGCTGCCCCGCCACCCACTCGTGCTGTCGGTGAAGCCGATCGTCGAGGCCCTGGGTGCCACGTTGGTGCCGGCGGACGAACGCGAGCCCGGCGACCTGCCGTTGAAGTGGGAGGGCACGGTCATCGCGGCGGTGCGCCCCGCCCCGTTGCACGGCGCACTGGACCGCTTGATCGAGGGCGTCGAGCGCGAACTCGGCAGCAAGCTGCCCCTGCTGTCCCGCGAGGACAAGCAGCGGGCCATCCGCCTGCTGGACGAGCGCGGCGCGTTCACCCTGCGCCGTGCGGTGGAGGACGTGGCCGACGCGATGGGTGTCAGCCGCATCACCGTCTACAACTACCTCAACGCCCTGCACCGCTGAGCCCCAACGAGGTCGAGGAGCCGCCGATGAAACCGTTCGACCTGTTGGCCTTCGACGCCGACGACACCCTGTGGCACAGCGAGGACGCGTTCAGCGCCGGCGAGCAGATGTTCGTCGAGCTCGTGGCGCCGTACGCCGCCGAAGGAATCGACGTGAAGGCGGCGCTCACCGCCGTGGAGCGCAAGAACCTGCGCGTGCTCGGCTACGGCGTGAAGGCCTTCGGCCTCTCCGCGGTGGAGGCAGCCATCTCGATCACCGAGGGCCGTGTGCCGACCTCGGTGATCGCCAACCTCGTGGAGATGATCCACCGCCAGCTGACCGCCCCCGTGCGTCTCCTGCCCCACGTGCCCGAGGTGCTGGCGCAGGTGGGCCGGCACTACCGGCTGGCGTTGATCACCAAGGGCGACCTCATCCACCAGACGTTCAAGGTCGAGACCAGTGGCCTGGCGCACCACTTCGGCGACGTGGAGATCCTGCTGGAGAAGGACCCCGAGACCTACGACCGCATCTTCTCCAAACTCGGTGTGCCGGCCGAGCGCGTGTGCATGGTGGGCAACAGCGTGCGCAGCGACATCCTCCCGGTGATGGCGCTGGGTGGCACCGCGGTGCACGTGCCGTACCCGCTGCTGTGGGAGCTGGAGCATGTGGAGCACGACGAACACTTCGCCGAGCTGGGCAGCATCACCGAGCTACCCGCCTGGCTCGGCGTCGGCTGACGAGGGCCTCAGCCAGATGGCCGACACCGACGTGGACATCGACGCCCTGCGGGCGCACCGCTTCCCAGGCGGGGCCCGCACGATCGACCACTGGGAGAACTGGCTGCTGACGGACTGCACCCGCCGCGGCCCGATGACCGAAGGGCTGTTGCATCCGGTGACGCTGTTCCACCTGCCGCTCGCCGCCGCGGGCACCAGCGTGGCCGAGCTGCTGGCGCTGGGCGGCGGCGGGGCACCAGGCTCGGTGACCCTGCTCGGCTACGACTGGGAGTACCTCGGCCAGCTGCGTGAAGGCGTGGAGTACTCGGGCAGCGGGGGCGTGGCCGCGGCCGAGCGGGTGTACGGCGAAGGCGGTGAGGTGGCGTTCGACGACGTCGCGTTCACCATCGAACTGCACGACCCGGCGGGAGTGTGCAGCGCCCGGGTCACCAACCGCTGGCGGTTCCGCCGCAGCGCCGCGCCGCACCAGCCCGCGCCGCACATCGGCCACGGCGAACCGCTCCCACCGCTCGTGGTGGCGGACGTCGGCGTCGACCGGATGAAGACGATGGCCGCGCTGTTGCGCGACCCGTACCCGATCCACTGGGACCCTGCCGCCGTGCGCGCCGCGGGGTACGGCGACAGGCCGGTGAACCAGGGCCCCCTCAACCTCGGC
>JBPOIX010000083.1:0-4006 GCA_052034175.1 Actinomycetota bacterium | reverse complement strand
CGTCGGCGCGGGAGTGGTCCTTCTGCACCGGCCCCATCTGGGCCGCGGCGACGGTGAGGTGGCGAGACATTGCCGCCAAAGTAAACCACCGGAACGGACCTACTGTTGTGTCCATGCCCGCCCCGATGCGCCTGGGTCGCGGAGGAACAGCAGCGGGCTGACGCCGCCGAAGAGCGAGCCGAGGCCGCGGAGCGCAGGGCTCGGGAGCTGGACGCCGAGCTGGAGCGGCGGCGAGGCGTCGCCGACTGACCACGGTGCGCTGCCGGCTGCGCGACACTGTGCGGCCATGGGCGTATTCAGCACGGAATGGGACACCACCCCCAACCCGACCTACGACGTATGGACCACCACCAACGGCGGGGAGATCCTGCCCGGGGTGCTCAGCCCGTTCACGGCCACGCTGTACAACACGCTCGACAATCGCTCGCTGAAGGCGTTGATGGCCGCCTACCCCACCGGCAGGCGGGTCAAGGTGCACAAGCCACCGGTCGGCAACTTCTTCGGCATCACCGCGGGCAGGCTGACGCTCAACGTCGGCTTCTCCGTGGCAGCGATGAGCTGCCTCGACCACGACATCGCCGCGGCAATGGCCGGCCAGTTCTTCCAAGGCAGCGACGATGCGTTGCGGTACCTGGTGGAGGCCCCGGATTCCGAGCGGGCCGCAGCCATGGTCGTGGCCACGGCCCAGCGTGAGGCCGCGGAGGCGGAGTCCCGCGCCGTCCAGGAGGCGCTCTACGAAGAGCGCCTCACCGACCAGGCGGCCCACGACCGGGCGCTCCCCTTGAAGAAGGCCTGGAAGCGGCTGCAGGACCTGATCGCGCCGACGATCGAGTTGCTCAACCGCCATTACGTGGTGAGTACCGCCGCCGGTGAGATGCAGGTCCGCCTGGCCGGTGTGATCGCCGCCGGCGGTGGCGACCCGTCGGCGATCGTCGGCCTGTGCAGCGGCCTCGGCGATGTCGAGAGCTCCAAACCGGCCATCCGTCTCTACGAGTTGGCAGCGGTCGCTCGCAAGCACGCCTCCGTCCGCAACATGCTCCAGAAGGCGGGCGCCGAGGCCGTGCTCGCGGCGCTGGCCGAGCCCGCCGACCGCGGCTGGCAGGCGTTCGCCGACGAGTTCGACGAGTTCATCTTCCGCTACGGCTTCCGCGTTCAGGGCGAAGCCGACCCGACCGTGCCCGACTGGAGCGAGGACCCGACGTTCGTCATCTCCCAGGTTCGCTCGATGATGGCGCTGTCCCCGGGGGACTCCCCCGCGGCACACATCAAGAAGGCGGCCGCCAACCGGGCGAAGCTGGAGAAAGCGGTGCGCCGCTCGCTGCAACCGGCGGTGCGCGATGCCTTCGACGCGGCGCTGGCGCAGGCGCAACGGTTCACGGCCATGCGCGAGCTCACCAAGGCCGTGTGGGTGCTCGGCACGCGCCGCCTCCGGCCGCCGCTGCTGGCCGTGGCCGACGGGCTGGTGGCCGCCGGTGCGCTGAAGCGCCCCGAGGACATGCTCTGCTGCACCTACGACGAGGTGGCCTCGATGGTGAAGGGGCAGCCGGTCTCGGTCGCCACCTCGATCACCCGGCGCACACGCCAGCGGGCGCAGGCCGAGGACTACACCCTGCCGGATTCGTGGATCGGGGAGGCCACGCCCACCCGCCGTGCCAAGGTGGCCAACTCCACGGCGCTCACCGGGCTCGGCGTCAGCGCCGGCACCGCCACGGGCACTGCCCGCATCATCCTCAACACGGAGGCCGCGTTCGCCCGCGAGATCGAGCCGGGCGACGTGCTGGTGGCCCCGTTCACGGACACCCCCTGGACACCACTGTTCATCCCGGCCGCCGCCGTGGTGGTGGAGACCGGCGGAATGCTCTCGCACGCGGCCACCGTGGCCAGGGAGTTCGGCATCCCGTGCGTGGTGCTGGTGCACGACGCGACGCGCATCATCCACGACGGCGACACGGTTGCCGTGGACGGCGCGGCCGGCACCGTCACCATCGTGGCCCGGGCCTGACGCCTGCCTTCACCGCGGCCCTGCCGTCCGGCCACTTCGCCGCGTTGCCTCGCGGCGTTCACACTTCGCTCACATCGGGGCGCGATCGTGCGCCCATGATCTTCCGCTTCGTCCCCCGCCGCCGCATGGTCCCCCTCATCGTTCCCGGCCCGATGGCCCGCCGTCGCCGCCGCTTCCTGCGCCGCCGGGTGCTCTGACGCTCAGCCTGCCGGCGGCACCGCAGTGTGCAGGCCGTGGCCGTTCGCCCAGCGCCCCACGTCGCGGCCCTCCAGCGCCGCCGCCAGCAGTTCGGGAAAGGCATCGGGCGTGCACGCCAACGACGGCACACCGAGCTCGGCAAGTGCTGCCGCTTGGGCGTGGTCGTACGCCGGGGCGCCCTCGTCGCTGAGCGCCAGCAGCACCACCACGCATGCACCGGCCCGTGTCAGCTCGCCGACCCGCTGATGCAGGAGCGCGGCGTTGCCACCCTCGAACAGGTCGGTGACCAACACCACCACCGTGTCCGCCGGGCGGGTGACGAGCTGCTGGCAGTACCCCACGGCTTGCGCGATGTCCGTGCCGCCACCGAGTTGCACACCGAAGAGCACGTCCACCGGGTCGTGCAGCAACGGTGTGAGGTCTGCCACCGCCGTGTCGAACGCCACCACGCTCGTATGCAGCGATGGCAGCGACGCCAACACCGCCCCGAACACGGAGGCGTAGACCACGCTGTCCGCCATGCTGCCGGACTGGTCGATGGCCACCACCACGTCGCGCGCCAAGCTGCGCTGCCGGCGGGCGTAGCCCACCAGGCGCTCGGGGACCACCGTGCGGTGCTCGGGCATGTAGTGCTGCAGGTTGGCACGGATGGTGCGGTCCCAGTCGATGTCCTGGTGGCGCGGGCGGCGGGTGCGTTGGGAGCGCGCCAGGGCCCCACGCACAGCCTGCTTGGTGGGCTGTGCCAGGCGCCGCTCCAGGTCGGCCACCACCTTGCCCACGACGGCGCGGGCCGTGGCGCGGGTGGCGTCCGGGAGCAGCCGGTTCAGTTCCACCAGCAAGGTGGCCAGGTGGAGGTCGGGCTCCACGGCACGCAGCATCTCCGGCTCCAGCAGCAGCTGGCGCAGCTGCAACCGTTCGATGGCGTCGCGCTGCAGCACCTGCACCACGGAGGACGGGAAGTAGCGGCGGATGTCGCCCAGCCAGCGGGCCACGCCAGGGACGGACTTGCCGAGCCCGCCGGCCCGCGACCCGCCGGCGCGTTGCTTGGGCGCCTGGTCGTAGACCGCGGCCAGCGCGGCGTCGATGCGCGCGTCGTGGCCGTCGAGCCGCAGGGACGTGAGGCCATCGCCACCGCCGTCGTCGTCCGGCGCACCACCGAGCACCAGGCGCCAGCGCCGCTGCCGCTCGCCGTCGCTGACGCGCAGCCGGCCCGGGGTGACCTCGGCACTCATGCGGGTGCCCCCAGCATCTGACGCACGGTGAGCAGGGCTCCTGCGGCGCGCGCAGGGTCCACATCCGTGCCGAACCCGGAGGACCGGTCCAGCTCGTGATGCCCCAGCAGACGGCCGAGCTGGCGCCGCTCCGGGGGGTCGAACCCGCCGAACGTGCGCCGCAGCAGCGGCGCGGTGGCCACGAACGCGTCCGCAGCCAGGGTGGAGACCCAGCCGTCCACGACTTCCAGCAGCTCTCGGTCGTGCACCAGGACGGTGCCACTGCCGGCGAGGAACCCCTCCACGAACGCCGCGCCCGCGGCAGGTGGCGTGCCGCCGGCGAGGGCGCGAGACAGGCGAGCCCCGACCTTGGCCCGCGGCCAGACACCACCGTCGTGCAGCAGGCGGCAGGCGCGCCCCTGGACCAGGCCGTGCACATCGGCGCGCTCGCAGACGATGGCCATCACCGCCGGCCACTCGCTGCGCCGGGCCGGGTGATCGACCAGCCCCAGCGCCGCCTGAGTGGCAGCCAGGCGTTCCACCATCACGGCCGCCGCGTCGTCGTCCAGCGAGCGACAGGCGATGACGGCGCCAG
>JBPOIX010000399.1:0-20623 GCA_052034175.1 Actinomycetota bacterium | reverse complement strand
CGGCACCGATCACGAGCGTGCCGTCGTCGATCCGCACGGTGGTGGTGGTGGCCGCGACCGAGTTGGTGGTGGCCGTCGCGCTGTCGTCGCCCGAGCAGCCGGCGAGCAGCGCAGCAACGGCGAGCGCTGCCGCGCCGAAGCGGTGGGCAGCGGGACGGTGGAGCACAGGGGCGAGTGTACGAGGCGCCGTGCGGTCGTGCAGGTGACGTCTGGTCGTGCAGTGATGTGGAGCGAAGGCGGCGAGCTGAGGGTCGACGGGAGAGACCCTCAGCTCGCCAAGCCGAGAAGGTGGGAGTCGAGATGCTCGGCCGACATGGCCAGCGGTTCGACCCACACCCGAATTGTGGTGCCCAGCAGCTGCTCGTCGCGGCGCAGGGCATCGGTGAGGGAAAGTGTATGCGCCCGAAGTTCCTGGGTGCGCCTCGCGAGGATCAGCAGTTTGCCATTCGGTGCCACGGCGATGCTTTCGCCGGCACCGAACACGCTGCGAGCGTGGTGCAGTACGCGCGTGGTGTGGCCGCCGGGGCCGGCAGCCTCCACGACCACCAGCACCAGGTGGGTGCCGGGGGCGTGCCCAAGGCTGGCGGCCAGCGCCACCTGCTGTTGCAGCCGCAACCGCAGAACCTCCAGCGGGGCCACGTGTTGGGCACCGAAGTCCGCCCCCAACACGCCGTCCGCCCAGCCTGCCGCGAGCGTGGCGACGCCACCTTCGTGCAGGAGGGTGCGCATCGCCCGCGACCGGCGTGCCAGCTGGTGGAACCAGGCCAACACGTCGTCCAGCGCGTGGCCGTCGCAGGCCAGCCGGTTGCCGATTCCGTGCAGGTCCACCAGGCGGCAGGCAGGAAGGAGGGGGGCCACATCGCCTGCTGCCAGGGCCGCGCGCTCGCCCCAGCCGACCCGAAGGTCGCGGAGCCAGGAGTCGAGTACTCGGCGGCGGATCTGCACGTGTAGGTGACGTCATCCGTCGGGGTGGATGACGTCACTTCGATGAAGATTTTCGGCGACGTAGGCTGGGCGGGCGATTTCCGCCGTTGGCGGCTCGCCCCGTAGGAGACGGAACGATGGCCAGCACGATGGCGGTGCGACAACAAGGCGATGCCGAGCTCATCGCTGGGTCGCGCAAAGGCGACTCGGAGGCCTACGCCGAGCTCTATCGCCGCCATGTGGATGCCGCCCGCGCCGCGGCCCGCGCCCTCACCCGCTCCAGGTCGGATGCAGACGACGTCACCTCCGAGGCGTTCACGCGTGTGTTGCGTGCCTTGCAGGCCGGCGGGGGCCCCGAGGTCTCGTTCCGGCCCTACCTCATCACCGCGGTGCGCAACGTCTTCTACGACCGGGTGCGGCGCCAACGCGAAGAACCCTCCGAGGACATGAGCGACGAGGTCAACGTCGCCTTGCTCGACGCGGCCAACAGCCAGGAGGACGGTGCGTTCGCCGCGGCCGCCTTCGCCACCCTGCCGGAGCGCTGGCAGCTCGTGCTCTGGCATACCGAGGTGGAAGGCAAGAGCGCGTCGGAAGTGGCGCCGCTCTTGGGCCTGGCACCGAACGCTGTCGCCGCGCTCGCCTACCGCGCCCGCGAAGGTCTGCGGCAGGCGTACCTCCAGGCCCATCTGCGCGAGCAGCAGAAGGCGGATTGTCGGGAGTGCTCGGCGAACCTCGGCGCGTATGTGCGCGACGGGCTGTCGGCGCGCGATCGGCGCAAGGTGGACACCCACCTGGACGGGTGCCCCGTCTGTCGCGGCCTGGTGGGCGAGCTGGCTGCCACCAACACCACATTGCGTGCGGCCCTGCTGCCGGCGCTGCTCGGTGTGCCGGCGGCGGCGTACCTCTCCGGCCTGGGTGGCGGCGGCCTGTTCGGCTGGTTCGGCCGGCTGCCCAAGAAGCAGCAGACGGCCTCTGCCGGCGCGGCCGCTGCTGTCGTGCTGGCCCTGGTCGCGGCATCCGTGTCGGGAGCCTTCGGCGGCGACGACGGGACTGCCGCGCCGCTGGCCACCGACCCGGCGATCACTGCACCAGGCGGCACCGGCAACGGCGATGGCAACGGCAACGGCAACGGTGATGGTGCGACCCCATCCACCCCGCCCACCACCCCAGCGCTCACCACGACCACCAGCTCCACCAGTACCACGGCCCCTACCACCGTGCCCATCACACCCCCGGTCACCGTGCGCCCGACGGTGCCGCGCCCGACGGTGCCGCGCACCACCGTGCCGCGCACCACGGTGGCACCCACGACACTCCCCGCCACCACCACGGTGCTGCCCACGACCACCACCTTGCCCGTGCCCCCGCAGCTCTCGGCGGTGACCACCCAGCTCAGCCCGGCGCTGGCCGGCGGTGAGGTGCGCATCCAGGTGGTGCTCTCCAACACGGGCTCCGTGCCGGCGAACGGCATCGTGCTCAATGTGCCGGTGCCCGTTGGGGCGTCGTTCAACCGCACCGAAGGGGTGGCCCCCGCGGCCGCGCCGCCGTTGCGGGCCCAGGCGGTGCTCTCGGCGGGCTGGACGTGCACCGGCAATGTCTCGTGCGCCTACGCCTCGCTGCCGGTCGGCCAGCAGGCCACGGTGGTGTTGGTGTTCTCGGTGGCCCCCAGCGCGCCGGCTTCGGTGACGCTCACCCCTGGCGTGTCGGCCCCCGCCGGCGCCACGCTCACCGGGTCCCCGCTCACCGTGTTCATCGACCAGGTGGACGGGCTGCTCGTGGCCGAAACCGCCCGCGGCTCGGTCCAGGCCATCGGCAACAGCGTCATCACCTGCGACACCCATCCGAACTGCCCCGACGCGCAGAACTTCGCCGCCGCGAACAACAACCACGGGTCGTACTCGATGGCCTACGTGAACACCGCCGGCGGCACGTTCAACTCGTCGTCCGCCACGCTGGCGCTGTCCGGCACGGTGGCCCACGCCTTCCTCGTCTGGAGCGGCGACGTGGTGGAAGGCTCCGCGACCGCACCGAACGCTGCGGCCAAGAACACGCTCACCTTCGTCACCCCGAGCGCCACCCAGGCCGTCACCGCCGCCGCCGTGTTCGACGCGGGCAACGGCATCTACACCGCCTACGCGGACGTCACCAGCCTCGTCGCCACGGGCGGCACATACTCGGTTGCCGACCTGCAGACGGCAGCCGGTAACGGCACCTTCGGCGGCTGGACCTTGGTGGTCGTGGAGCATCAGCCGTCCCTGCCGGAACGGTTCCTGCTGGCCGTCGCCCCACTCTCCCCGGTCTCGACGTCCGGCTCGTTCACGTTCAGCTTCGACATGCCGGCAGCCCTCAGCGCGGCCAGCGCGGACGTGCTGGCGGTTGGCTTCGAGGGCGACCCCGACCTCATCGGCGACTCGCTGAACGTCGGTGGCCATGTGGTGGCGAACCCGTTCCAGTCGGTGGTTGGCGGCACCCGGGCGCCGTCCACACCGAACACGTTCGGGCTGGACATCGTGTCGTTCACGGCCACCGGGCTCAACGGCACCACCGTGCCGGTCACTGCCAGCACCACCAACGATCGCGTGCAGTTGGCGTTCCTGGCGCTCTCGCTTCCTGCCTGAGTTGGTTAGGTTGGCGCGGTGAGCGACGCCACGCCGAACGACTTCACCCGCGACCTCATCCGCTGGAGCGAGGCCTTGGCCGGCATCGCCCGCACCGGGCTCGGCTTCACCGAGAGCCTCTACGAGCAGGAGCGCTTCGAGGAGGTGCTGCATGTGGCCGCGGACATCAAGGCCGCCGCCGACGATGCCTTGGAGGTGCGCCGCGAGACCGACCACTTCGTGCAGGAGTGGATGGAGAGCGTGGGTGAAGGCGTGCCCGGCTATGTCACCCCCAAGGTGGCAGTGGGGGCCATCGTCGGCAACGACGACGGCGAGGTGCTGCTGGTGCGGCGTTCGGACAGCAACATCTGGCTGTATCCCACCGGCTGGGCCGACGTCGGCTACTCCGCCAGCGAGGTCGTGGTGAAGGAAGTGTTGGAGGAGACCGGCATCGAGTGCGAGCCCGTGCAGTTGTTGTCGGTCATCGACGGGCAGCGGATGGGCTTCACCCGCTTCGCGATGTACCTGCTGCTGTTCCACTGCCGGGCCACGGGTGGTTCGCTGCAGGGCCACCCGTTGGAGACCAGCGGTGTCGGCTGGTTCCGCCGCGACGACCTGCCGTACCCGACGGCAGGGGTGCAGTGGTGGGGCGAGCAGGCCTTCGCGGCGATCGACGGTGCCACGGTGCACGCCACGTTCGAGGCGCCCCGTTCCCCTGTGTGGCGTGGCGACCACGCGTAGCGGGGGGTCAGCCGGCGACGCAGTACCCTTCCGGCGATGAGGGTGTTGGTGGTGGGCGGCGCCGGGCTGGTGGGATCGCTCGTGGTGCCGTTGCTGAGGGAGCGGCTGGACCTCACGGTCTTCGACCTCGTGGAACCGTCGACGGACGTGCCGTTCGTCCAGGGGTCGGTTCGCGACCCTGCGGCGTTGCGCGCCGCGTTGCAGGGCCACGACTGCCTCCTCTACATGGCCATGGGGGCCACCGCGGAATGGGGAAGCGCGGAGAGCTCGCAAACCCACTTCGATGTCAACGTCACCGGCCTGCACCAGGCCCTGCGCGCCGCGGCGGAAGTTGGCATCCGCCACGCGGTGCACGTGTCCACCATGTCGGTGTACGCCCAACTGTTGACCCGTCGAATCGACGACGAAGGTCAGCCCCCTGACGCCGTCGAGTTCTACGGGTTGTCGAAGCGACTCGGCGAGGACGTGTGCCGCGCCGCCTGCCGGGAGCACGGCATGAGTGTCAACTCACTGCGCATCTGCTTGCCCGTCTCGGCCGAGGAGTGGAGGCGGCAGTTCCTCGCCGGCACGCAGACGATCCACACCGAGGCGGGCGACGTGGCGCGGGCGATCCTGGCGGCGCTGCGCGGCTTCGGTGGTTTCCAGGCCTTTCACATCAGCGGAGACTGGCGGGAGCGGACGATGAACCTGGCGAAGGCCCGCGCCATGCTCGGCTGGAACGTCTACCACCGGCCCGTCCTCCTGTCGCCAACCGCGCCGGCCGAGTTCTCGATGGGCCAGTTCTGGCGACCTCAGCCGGAGCCCGACTTCCGGCCCGCGAACGTCGCCGTACGGTTCGCGGACGGACGGCTCCTCGTCGACGCCACGTTGACGGACGACGACGTGACCTCGCAGGTCGACGGCCCACATCAGCGCACGTGGGAGCTCGGCGATGTGTTCGAGGTCTTCGTCGGTCGCGATGATGCGGAGAGCTACCAAGAGGTCCACGTCACGCCCAACAACCATGTGTTGCACCTGCGGTTCGACGACGCGGGCCACACGCGACGGATCGGAGGAGACCTCACCCTGGTCGCCGGGGCCCCGGACGACGTCGAGTCGTCGACCGCACGGACGGCGACGGGGTGGTCCGTCGCGGCTGCCATCCGCGTGGACGCCCGCCCCGGCGACCTGCTCCGGGTGTCGTTCGGCCGCTACGACGCGTCGACCACCCTGCCCCACCCCGTGCTGAGCTCGTCGTCCCCGCATCCCTTCGTCGACTTCCACCGGCCGAGCGAGTGGCAGCTGTGCTGGGTCGAACCATCCTGAGCGCGGACACCGCCCGGCTGGCGAGCTTGCAGCCTCGTCACCGTCTGCTGTTGCGGGCTGCGGTGGCGGAGCCGGTTGCCGCTCGTGAGGCCTGGAAGGAGTGGGAGGCGGCGACGGACATCACCACTGCCGACCCCGAGGAGATCAGTGCGCTGGCGATGCTGGCGTCGCGGGCCGACCTCCTGACCATGGGCGATGCCTCGCGGGCCCGGCTTCACGGCCTGCGCCGCCACAGCGTGGCCCGCGGGCTCCTCGTCAACAGGGAGCTCCAACTCGCCACCCGTGCCCTCTGTGCGGAGGGCATCGCGCCGGTGGCGATCAAGGGGATGGCGCTGCATCGGGCCTACGGGGCAGGGCGGATACGGGTCGTCAACGACGGTGATGTGCTGGTGCCTCCAGGAACACTGCGGCAGGCCGTCCGAGTCCTGTCCGGTCGGGGGTTCGTCCCGGCCTACGGCCTTCGGCCGGACGACGTCGAGTGCTGGGCCATGCGGTACCACGCGCTCCCGATGGCCCGGCCGGGGCAGCCGGAGGTCGATCTGCACTGGCGTCTGCCTCACCAGCCGGTTGCCACGGAGGCCGTCGTCGACACGATCGCGGCCCGAGCCGAGGCGACCGACTTTCCGTGGACGATTCCCCATCCCGGGCACCAGCTCGCCATCGCGGTCACCCACGGTTGGCCGACGATCTCCCAGGCCGCTCTGCGGATGCTGATCGACCTTGCCGTGCTGCTCGAAGACTCACGCGTCACGGCGGCGCTCGTGGACGAGGTCATCGGGCCCCTGCGGCTTCGCACCGCGATGGCAACGGCGTTGCGCGCCGTTGCGGCCGAGGGTGTCGGTGCTGCCGCTGAACTGGCCTCGGCCTTCGCCCGGCCACGGTGGTCCGATCGTCTCTGGGCCGGCGCGCTCACCACGAACAACGCCGGTGTGGGCACCCGGATCGTGACCGCAGTGGCCTTTCACGCCCCTGCCGAACTCCGCAGCCGCCCCACGACACCGCTGGACCCGCTGGCGCCCCCCGACCCGGCTTCGAGTGCACGCTTCGGCTTGGCCGGCCGTGGCCTCTGGCTCCACGACGGATGGGCGACATGGACTCGCGGCCGGCTGGCGACGCTGCGGGTCGAGGCCGTACCTGAGCGTGCGGCCCTCTCCCTCGGCGTGTCGGCCGCGCCCGGGCCGCGCCGCCGCAGCCTGCTGCTCTCCGGAGCCCGGCTGCGCGTGGCCCACCCTGTTGCCGGGCTCACGGACGACGTGGTGTTTCCCCTCTCGCAGCACCGCCCGACCACCGTTCGCATCCTCTCCCTGCGACGGGCCGCGCCGCACACGGTGGTCGAGAACGGTGATCACCGGCGCGTCGGGCTGGCACTCACGCGTGTCCGCGTTCGGGTGACGCCGGGGGAAGGTGCCCACACCGCCTGACGGCGGGGCGCGTCCGAAGCCCGCGTCGTTGATTCAGCCGTCGTGCGCGGGGCGCTTGCGGAGGAGGGCGGCACGCACCACACGAAGGTACTCGTCGTGGTTCGCCGGGGCCTGCGAGCGGTTGAAGGAGTGCAGTCGACGATCGAGCACCACCTCGTCCAGCACGCAGCCGTGAAGGCCCAGCGTCTGGGCGCGGCTGACCCAGTCGATCCACTCGCCGCGGGCGATGCCGGCGTCCAGCGGCCCGACCTTCTCCCACGCCGTCCGGCGCACCAGCGTGGCCCCGGCCAGGCGCGCGGACTGCTCTGTGTCAGCGCCGCGCATGCCCTGCGCCGGAGGGAACCTCGCGTCAGGGAACTCGCGAGTGCGACCGTAGGCGTAGGCCGCCTGGGGATGGTCCTCGAGGGTGGCACCCAAGCGTTCGAGCGCGCGAGGGCGCAGGAGGTCGTCGGCGTCGAGGAAGAGGAGTGCGGCGGCAGAGGTTGCGGCCGCCCCACGGTTGCGCGCGACCGCCGCGCCGAGGCGCTCCTGGCGCACTGACCGAACCCCAGGGAAGCGGGCGACCGTGTCGGCGACATCGCCCCCGTCGGAGCCGTCGGAGCCGTCGTCGACCACCATCACCTCCGCCGGCGGCGACGTCTGTTCGGCCAGCGAGGCCAGCGTCTCGGCGAGGAACGGGCCCGGGTTGTGCGCGGCGATGACGACTGCGACGAGGGTCATGGAGCTCTCCGTCGCGCGGCCCGACGCTGCAACACGGCGAACATCGCCCGCCGCTGCGCATTGCTGTCGAGGGTCAGGTTGTGTTCGTGCAGCCTCCGGGTGAGGACCACGTCGTCGATCATCGCCCAGCCGATGCCCAGGTCCTTGACACGGAGGGCCCAATCGGAGTCCTCGCCGTGACGAAGGTCCGGGTCGTAGCCACCGACGGCGTCGAACGCGGCCCGCCGGGCCATGAACGCACCCGTCGGTCGCGGCAGTTCCGTGGGCGAGAGCGTTGCCGGGTCTCCGGGCGGAACCCAGTCCGGCATGGGTGCTCCGGGCTCGATCAGCAGCTGTTGCGTGCCCCACACCACCCCCACCGCCGGGTCGTTGTCGAGCACGGCGCCCAACACGTCCAGCCGATCTGGTGGCCAGAGGTCGTCGGCGTCGAGCATGGCGACATAGTCGCCGACGGCCACACCGAGCCCACGGTTGCGGGCTGCCGCAGGGCCCTGGTTCGGCTGCCGGAGGACCCGGACGTCGGGGCGTGCAGCGAGGATCGCCGCCGTGCCGTCGGTCGAGCCGTCGTCCACCACGATGATCTCGAGTGGCGGACGGCTCTGGGCGCCGGCGGAGTCCAGCGCGGCGGAGAGGTAGCGCTCGCCGTTGAAGACCGGGATGACGACGGAGATCGTGGCGGTCATGGGCAGGCCGACGCGTCGAGGGACCTGAACACCGTGGCCGCCACGTCCTCCAGCGAGGGCCCCACTTCCAGGCTGAACACCGGCGTGCGCCGAACCAGTTCCGAGCACAGCGTGAACGCCAGGCGATGGTCGCTCGGCGTCTGGAACATGGTGTACGGCGCAATGCCGAGCAGGGCGCGCGCCGGCGACGTGGGTGTGAGCCGGCAGCGGCCGGTGACCGTGGGCAGCAGCACGGCGCGAATCGGGGCGGCCCACAGGGTGGCCTCCGGTCGGGCGAGGAGGGGCCAGCCGACTCGCTTCTGGTCGACGGGCTCACCCTCAGCCGCCGGCTCGGGGGCGAGCAGGCCGGGGAAGCGGCCGAGTTGTTCGGGCGCGAGCTTGGCGGAGCCGTACACCGACCAGACCGTCCCGGTCGCGGGTTCGAGGAGCACGTAGTCGTCGCCCAGGTAGCGGGCCTCGTGGCTGAGGCAGGCGAGCGCACTCGTGCTCTTCCCGCTGCCGCCGGCGCCGACCAACAGTGCAGCGCCGTTGGCGTCGCCGACGGCAGCCGCATGGGCCATCTGCTGCCCCCGGGGCGCGAGCCACCAGGTGAGGAGCGTTCGCAACGGCGCCGCCCGCTCCCACGACGGAAGGCTTGCTGCGTCCTCCGTGGCGTAGACGCCGAGCCCGAGCGAGTGATCGAGGAAGCTGGCCGATCGCTCGAACGGGTGGAGGATCATCGTTCGGTCGCCGTCCCGTTGCAGGCCGGCCATCTCCCCCGGCTGCGGCAGCCCGGTGGACGGCGGCAGCATCTCGCCCGTCGACGCGGTGTCCCACAGCAGGACGGTGAGGTCCGCCGGTTCATGGTCCGGAGCGACAGGGAGGTGGGCGAAGGCTGGCGCGAATCGCGAATGAAGGGCTGGTCCCGCCCCCTCGAGCCGAATCGTGTGGCCGGCGAGGCGGAAGCTGGAACGAACCACCCCGGCACGCACCATCGCCCTCCGAGAAGCGGCGACCAGTGGGTGGGTTTCCGCCTCGGCCGCGACGTTCATGGAGACGGTGGCGGGCCGGCGTGCGGCCATCCGAGGTCGGAGACATCGTGCACGGGGTCCAGCAGGAGGAGGTCCTGCAGGTCGTCGTGGGACTCCAGCGTCGGTGGCGCCCACGGGGTCCGTTCCACCGGGGGCGACACCGCAGCCTCCGCGCCGGCATCGGTGGTGACGGCTCGCTCCGCGACGAGGCCGGCCTCCGAGATCGTTCGGAGGAACGCCTCGATCGTGACGTCGGCGTCGGCCGGGACGGACGAATGCGCTGCTCGCACTGCCTCGACGATGTCGGTGAGCCGCGAGCCGCCCGGGGCGGAGATCGCAGTCCACACGGTGGTCCCGACGCCGGTGGTGGCGTGGTACCTGCCCGACACCAGGTCGATCACGACGACTTCGTCGTCGAGGATCTCGGCAACCACCCGTTCCTCGTCCACCGTCCAACGCGTAGTGCTCATCGGGGGTCGTCGCCGTCCTGGTCGCGGAGGAACTTCTCCAGCTCGGCCATCAGCTCGTCCGGGTCGACCGCTTCCTCGTCGAACTCTGCCGCCTCGCCGCCAACCGTGTCGTCGTCGTCCTCGTCGTCCTCGTCACTGTCGATCAGTTCGTCCAGTTCGCCGTCGTCGGCCATGTTCTCGAGGCGGTTGACGTAACCGATCAGGTCGCCGTCCTCGGCGACGAACGACGACACCTTGGCGTCGTAGGCCTCGGCCTCGGCCTGCAGGCGGGCCACCGGGCCGGGCGTGCCGATGATCTCGCATGCCCGCTGTACCAAGGCCAGCGAGGCCTTCGGCGAGGGCACCTGGGAGGCGTAGGCGGGGACGGCGGCCCACAGTGATGCCGAGGGGAGGTCGGCCTTCGTGCACGCGTCCTGCAGGACGCCGACGATGCCGGTGGGGCCTTCGTAGCGGCTGCGCTGCAGGTCGAAGCGGTCGATGAGGTCTTGCTCCGTGGCGGTGCCGATGAGCTGCACCGGCCGGGTGTGGGGCACGTCCGCCAAGAGGGCGCCGAGGGTCAGCACCATGCCCACGCCGAACTCCTGCGCCACACCGACGAGCTGCTCGGTGAACAGGCGCCAGCGCAGGGCGGGCTCCGGGCCGAGCACCAGCAGCACGTCGCCGCCGGGGGTGCTGGCACTCCACATGCCGACCGTGGGCCAGACGATGGTGCGCTCCCGCTGGGCGTTGAGCCGCACGTGAGGGCGGACCGTGGCGAAGTCGGTGAACTCCTCCGGGTCGATCTCGGCCAGTGCCTGCGCACCCCATGCCTCCACGAGGTGCTTGACGCTGTTGCTGGCGGCGTCCGCGGCGTCGTTCCAACCGGTGAAGGCGGCGATGAGCGTGGGCCGGCGCAGGGTCGGCCGCGCGAGCCATCGGACGTGTTCCATCAGCGGCACACGCTACCGGTCGACGCGAGGGACGTTGTCCCCTGAACGAGTGGTGGGGGAGGGCGCACGATCAGGTCATGAAGGTCGTTTCACGCCACCACTACGCCGCCGCCCCGGACCTCGTGTTCGCCGCGCTGACGGACCCTGCTGTGCTGGCCGAGAAGTACACCGCCCTCGGTCACCACGACATCGAGATCATCGAGCATTCGGCCACCAAGACCGGGGTCTCCGTGCGCTCGCGCCGTTCGGTGCCGCTGGAGGTGCCCGGCTTCGCCAAGCGCTTCCTGTCGCCGACGAACAAGGTGGAGCAGCACGACACGTGGGGCCCGGCCGCGGCCGACGGCACACGCGCCGGTACCTGGGCGGTGGATGCCAAGGGGGTGCCGGTGAAGGTGGGCGGCACCCTGAGGGTGTCGCCGGAGGGTGACGGCACCCTGTGCGAGATCGTCGGCGAGGTCACCAGCTCCGTGCCCCTCCTGGGCGGCAAGCTGGCGTCGTACCTCGGTGGCGATGTCGAGCGCACGATCCACGCCGAGGAGGCGTTCAACGACGCCCACCTGAAGAAGATGGCGCCCGCACCGCGGCGCCGGCGCCCGCCTGCGAAGTCGTGAGGACTACGTCGGCCCGGTGCCGCGGCTACAGCTGGGGGAGCAGGTTGTAGTTCGCGCCACCGCCCCCGGCGATGACGTCGTCCAGCCAGTTGCCCTCGTAGACGTCGTTCGGGCCCTGCATCAGGTCGTTGTCCTCCGCGCCCTCCGGCGTGGTGACGAGCGTCCAGGCCTGGCGCTTGTAGGTCCAGTTCGACGGGTACAGGCGATGGGCCTCACGCCACCACGGAACTGCAGCCTCGTGGCCGATCGTGCGGCGCAGGTGGTCGCCGAGCTCGAAGCACGCTGCCGCGCGGGCTTCGTCCGCGCCTCGTGGCACGGAGCGGGCGATCACGTCGTCGGGTGAGAGGGCGAAGCGGGACGCCGCACCGTGCGTTGCCCAGTCGACGATGGCCGCGCGGTAGTCGTCGCTCAGGTCGGGGATGGCCTTCACCTCGGTGAACATGCGGTTCAGCCGCTCGGGCAGGCCCTCGGGGATCTCCATGTCCCGCAGCGGGCTGCGCTCGATGCTGGCTGCCTCCGCCGGGCGCACGATCGTCCCGGTCTCGTCGATCCAGACGGCCATCGGGATGTTGACGAAGCCGAACAGGTCGTCCGTCACGTGGCGGGTGTCGATCAACGCCGTGTGGCGCGGGGTATCAGGGGCGCTCGGTGGCGCGGCGTCGATCCACTTGTGCGTGTGGGCGGGCTCGACGTCGATGGCCACCGTGACCACCTCCAGGCCGAGCGGGGCGAGTTCTTCGTGGAGCGCCTGCCACCCGGGCAGGCTGGTCCGGCAGCCTCAATAGCTGGCCCAGGCGACCAGCAGCACCTTCCGGCCGTGGAACGCACTGAGGCGGAAGGGGTTGCCGTCGCGGGTGAGCAGCTCGGGGTCGGCCGCCGTCGCCGTGGCGAGCGCATGCCCGCCGACGGTGGCCGGGCCGATGGCGGCCACGTCGTGCGCGGTGTCGGTGACGAGCGGCATGCCAAGCCGGGTGGTGGCGGCCACCACATCCACCGTGCCGTCGGCGCGCAGCGAGCCGGGGGCGGGCACGCAGACTTCGCCGCGGCAGAGGCCTTCCGGCTTGGGTTCCCAGCCGGTGCCGGCGGCGAACTCGGTGGCAGTGACGCCGTCGAGGTGATGGACGATCATGTGCGGGGCCCTACCGCGACGCCAGGTCGGCCAGGTCGTGGGGGCCGCTGGCGGGGTAGCCCTTGGCGTCGCGGATCGCCGCGCCCCACGGCAGCAGGATCTGCACGAGCTCGTCGAGGTCGTCGCCGAGCGCCGCTTCCACCGGTGCCATCTGCGCGTCGGTGGCGTCCTCGATGCCTTCGCGGGCGGCGCGGCCGGCGTCGGTGAGCGCGGTCTCGTCCACCCAGCCGCGGCTGCGCAAACGGTCGTGCGCGCCGTCGAAGTCTTCGGTGCTCCATGCGCGGGTGCGGCTGTAGCTGCGCATCGGCAGGCCCCAGTACAGCTCGCTGAGGAGGCCGATCTCGGTGGCGTCACAGCCGGCGGAGATCCAGGCTGCGGTGTGGCTGTCGCCGCGGTACTCGCGCAGCATGTCGCCCATCCGCCACACATCGCCGAGGGGGCTGCCCGGCAGGCCGAGCGAACGCAGGCCGGCGTAGAGGGGCCGGCCCTCCGGCCGTAGCGGGGCGACTGCGCGGGAGAGCAGTTCGTGGGCGCGGTCCACACCCTCGGGTGCCTCGCCGAGGATGCGCACGAGCTGGCCGATGGCGCCGGCGTCGCGGGCTGCACAGATCGTGCGGGCATCGGTGAGCGTCCAGCCGTGGGTGACCGACGGGATGACCGCCGCCGGGTTGAACACCGCGAACGCCGCAGCCACGAGCTCGCCCGGCACCTGCCCCATCACCGAGCCGCGACTGGTGAAGTAGGCGGGCCCGTCGGGGAGGGCCACCCCGTTGGCCTGCGCCGCGCTGGGCGAGAAGCCGAGCGCGGCGTAGCCGGCGTGACACTCCGGCGAGAAGTACACCTGCCCGGTGACGGGTTCGAGGGCGGCGGCAAGGGCGCGTGCTGGCTGCATGCGGCCGAACCATACGGCGTCCGGGGCTAGCGGTCGTCACGGAGCCGACGAGGGGCCGCGTCCGCGCCGTAACCTCGGAAGGGTGACCGTCACCGTCGAGATCGCCACCGAGGCCACCCCCGAACTGGCCGATGCCTTCGCCCGTCTCATCCCGCAGCTGTCGAAGAGCTCCCCGCCGCCCACGCGGGCCGAGTTGCAGGAGATGGTCGAGTCACCGGCCAGCGATGTGCTCGTGGCCCGGGTCGGCGGCCGCGTGGCCGGCACGCTGACACTCGTGACCTTCCGCATCCCGACGGGCATGCGCGCCTGGATCGAAGACGTGGTGGTGGACGACGCCGCCCGCGGCCACGGCGTGGGCGAGGCGCTCAACCAGACGGCGCTGCAGATTGCGCGGGACAAGGGCTGCAAGACGGTGGACCTCACCAGCCGGCCCAGCCGTGAAGCCGCCAACCGCCTCTACCAGCGCCTCGGCTTCCAGGCCCGCGAGACCAACGTCTACCGCTACGACCTCTGAGGCGGACCCTCCCGTCCCCGCTGCCGCCTTCATTGAACGCGGTCACCGAATCTCGCCCCGACGGGGACATTTGGTGCCCGCGTCAGATTGCGGCGTCCTCAATGAACGCGTAGTGCCACTCCTCGGGCGGGCCGTCGTCGACGAGCACGTAGATGCCGCCCTCGGCTTCGATCTCCAACGGCGGTGGGTAGTGGGTGGCGCGGCCGAGGTTCGGCCCGCCCACGCACCACAGCAGCATCCGCTCGCCCGGCTCCATCGCGCCATGTTCGCGCGAGATCTACATGAGTGTGTCGTAGTAGCCGGTGAACATGCCGGAGAGCGGCCACTTGGCGGCGAGCCGGTTCATGGTGGTCGGTGCGAACGGGTGGCCCGGGTGCACCTCGTTCAGCGCGTCGAGGAAGGTCACCCAGCTGCGGTCGCCGGGCATGACCAACAACGACCGGCCCTCCTGGACTTTGATGCGGTCGAGGTTCATCCACAAGGACCCGTTGCCCGTCAGGTCGGACAGCGTGAGTTCACGGCGACGGAGCGCGGCCCGCCAGGTCACGGTGGTTCCGTCGACCTCGATGGAGAACCCGATGCGCCACAGGAACCAGTAGGCGTTCCACACCGCCGCCGACACCCAGAGCACGGTGAAGAGCATCGGTGGCCCGTTGCCGGCGATGGTCGCGGCGGTCAGACCGATGGCGGCGATCGCGAACATGCCGAAGATCAGCGGCACCATCCAGCGCATCATCGGGGTGCGGTAGCCGAACACTCGCCTCGCCATGCCGACATCCTCGCGCCGAACCAGGCCAGGGTCAGCGGATCAATGCGGGGCCGGCGCTGGTGATGCCGAAGCCGACGCCGATGACGCGGCAGATGGTCTGCAGGCGCTCCTGCGGCGCCTCACCGGTGAGCACCGCCATCGCCTCGCCGGCGGCCACCCACGACAGCACCTCCATCGCGCCGATGCCGCCGTCCTCCACCACCTGCACCGGTTGCCACGAGTCGAACACGCTCATGTCGCCGCCGCAGTACGCGTCGAGGAAGGCGCGGTCCCAGCCCGGGTGCAGGCCGAACGCGTCGTCGGGCACGTTGGGGTCGGCGAGGAACATCGCCGCCACCTTGTGCGCCTCGATCTCGTAGTCGATCCACGCCTGGCGGGTGACCTCCTGCTGCGTGGTGCCGTAGAGGTGGTACGGCTTCCACTCCGGGCCGACCTCGTCGATCGGCGGGAACAGCATGCGCGGGTTGTGGCCGAGGCCGCCCGTGCCGACGAGCAGGATGCGCTGCCGGCCGCACGTGGCGAGGTACGAACCGAGCGCCGCTCCGAGTGCCCGCGCCCGGGCGAACGGCACGAACGGCGGCTGGATGCACGACACGAACACGGGCAGCACGGGGTAGCGGTCGAGACCACCGACCAGCCGCATCAGCGGTTGGGTGAACCCGTGGTCGACCTCCATCGCGTAGCTGACGGCGGTGTCCACACCCGCGGTGCGTAGATGGTCCACCGCGCCGACGGCGAGGTCGCGCGGCACCGGCAACGTGCCAGCGGTGCCGCCCACGTCGGCGAGTGCCACCGCTTCCACGCCGACGCAGAACGACGGCATGACGCGCATGTGCTGGCCGCCGTAGTGGTCCACCCCGAACACCACCACGAGGTCGGGGTCGAAGGCGGCGATGTCGGCCTGCGCGGCGGCCAGGCCGGCATGCACCTGCTGCAGCGACTCGCTGTCCGCCGCGGGGAACTCGATGATGGGGGAGTGCGACGCGGTGACGAGCATCGCCTGCTGCCCGGCCGCTGAGGCCGCCGCGCTCACTTGTCGGCCTCCCACTGGACCGGGCTGGAGAGCTCGCCGATGCCGTCGATGACGATCCGCATCGGTCGGCCGTTCACGCGGCGGATGTCCCAGTCGGTGATCCCGCGGAACGGGCCGCCCTCGGCCGGGCGCATCGAGGTGCCGCAGTGGATGATGTCGCCAGGCAGCAGCGTCATGTACGCCGAGGCGTGGGCCACCACCCGCTGCACGGAGAACGTCAGGCCCGCGGTCGAGTCGACGAACACGGGCGTGTCGCCGTCGAACGAGCGGACGGCCAGCGCGTTCGGGTCGGCGATCTCGTCGGCCGTCACGACCCACGGGCCGATCGGGCCGAACGTGTCGGTGCCCTTCGAGCGTGCGTGGTAGGTGAGGTAGTTGGAGCGGGCGTGGTCGTCGTCGCGGTTCGACCGCCACCCGAGCAGCTTCCCGTAGGCACCGCCGCCCGACCCCGGCGGGGCGATCAGCTCGATGCTGTCCTCCGCCTTCAAGCCGGGCGAGGTGACGTCGTTGATCACCGTGTAGCCGAACACGTGGGCGAGCGCGTCGGCCTCGCTCACACCCTTGGCGCGGCGGCCGATCACGACGGCCAGCTCGGGCTCGGGGTGGGTGATGCCGTACGACTCGTGCACCACCACCGGCTGGCCGTGGCCGACCAGCGACGACGGCGGCTTGAAGAAGAAGGCCGGGTTGGCGAACGGCCGGTGCGCCAGGCGCTGGCCGATCTGGTTGTTGATGGCGACACCGAGGATCTTGCTCGGGCGACGCACCGGCGGCAGCCAGGTGACGGCGGCGATCGGCGTGCCCCCGCCGGTGCCGGCAGCCGCGGCGAGCGCGGCGACCACCGCGCCGTCCTGCTGTTCGATGTGGTCCTCGAGCGTGGCGGGCGCACCGGCGATCGTGAGAGCGTCGACGAGGGTGTCGTCTGCGGCGACCACGCCCCACGTGGGGCGGCCGTCGGGCGAGGGAAGGTAGGAAGCGAGTCGCATTCGGGGCTCCTAGAACAGGCTCATGTCGGGGTCGAGCCCGAGCAGGTGACGGCCCTGGCGCTGGGCGGCGATGTCGTAGTCCGAGTAGGCGTGCGACCCGGTCATCTTCGAGTCCCGCCACAGGCGCTGCATCTCGTTGTCCTGGAAGTAGGCGCCACCGCCGGAGGCGGACCACAGCCGGTCCACGGCCTCGATCGACAGCTTCGTCGCGTACGACTGGTTGGCCCGCCAGTGCACGGCCTCGTCGTTGGTCGGCAGCTCGCCGCTCATCGCCCGCGTGGTCATGGCCGTCCAGTCGGCGTGGAGCGTGTGCCACACGGCGGTGGTCTGGTGGTGCGATTCGGCGAGGCGCATCGCCGCGGGCGCGCTGTCCACCGTGCGGCTGCCGGTGTAGGCGCGTACGCGGGTCTTCACCTTCTCGCCGTAGACCTCGATCATCCGCCGGGCGATGCCCAGCGACACGGCGGAGAAGCCGAGCGAGAACCAGTTCGTGAACGCCGCATGGAAGATGCCGCCGTGCACCCCGAAGCCCTTGGTGGTGCCGGTGCTGAGGGCGAAGATGGACTCGATGCGGTGCTCGGGCACGTACACGTCGTCGAGCAGCAGGGTCTTCGAGCCGGTGCCGCAGAGCGCGGCGACGTGCCAGTCGTCGTGGATCGTGTAGTCCGTGCGCGGGACGACGGCGAAGAACGGGATCACCATGCCGCCCAGCGCTGGGTCGGCGCGGCGGAAGCCGAGGATGGCCCAGGTGCAGTGATCGCACCCGCTCGACCAGCCCCACGCCCCGTTCAACCGCACCCCGCCGCCGGGCACTTCCTCGCAGCCGTTGATCGCGGCCACGGAGGACGATGCGAGGGCGTCTGGGTCGGGGCCCCAGACCTCGTCCTGCAGTTCCTCCGACATGAGGGCCAGCATGTGCGAGTGCTGCGTCAGCAGCCCTGCCACCCAGGTGGTGGAGGCGCACGCTCCGGCGAGGTCCACCAGCGCCGGCGTGTACTCCTCGGCACCCATCGGCGTGCCGCCGTAACGGGCCGGCTGCAGCGCCTTGAACATGCCCGTGTCGCGCAGCGCCTCGATGTTCTCCACCGGCACCTGCCGGTCGCGCTCGGCGCGCTCGGCGTTCCCGGCGATCAAGCCCTTCGTCGCCGACACCGCGGCGCGCATGGCGGCGCCCGAGATCAGCGTGGTCGTTCCGTCGTTCCCCATGATCGGCCCCCTCTGCCGTGTTCCGCTTATTGGACCGTTCGGTCCAAGATGGAACGAACGGTACAGTACGGACGATGCGGGCGAACTGTCAAGAGGTGCGTCGGTGACGGCGAAGGAGCGGGTCGGTCGCGCCAACGGTGAGGCGTCACGCCGGCGCATCCTCGACGCCGCGGCGCAGATCGCCGGCGAGCGCGGCTACGCGGGCACGAGCATCAACGACGTGTCCGCCCGGTCGGGCCTGCCGAAGAGCTCGATCTACTGGCACTTCACCGACAAGGACGGCCTGTTCGCCGCGGTCATCGAGGACAGCTACGAGCAGTGGCGCGCCGAGTTCGCGGGCGACGCGTCCGCGGGCACGTCGACGTCGCCGCGGGATGTGCTGGTGCGCCTCCACGACAGCCTGGCCGGGGTGCCCGCCTTCCTCCGCTTCGGCCAGCTGGTCGTGCTCGAGCAGCACGAGAGCGAACTCACCGCGCGGGCCCGCTTCCTCGCCATCCGCACGCAGGCGCTGGTCGACCTGGCGGCCGTGTTCGAGCGTGTCGGGCTGAGCGCCGACGAGGCCGCCCAGGCCGCGGCCGTCGCCCTGGCATTGGTGGACGGCGCCTCGCTGTCCCGCGCCGCGGGTGAGACCGGCCTCGACGACAGCACGATTCTCGGCGACGTCCTCGACGCCTACGTCCGGCGCGTGCAGCGCCGCTGAGCTTCGGGCCCGGGGGCGCTGAACGCGGTCACGGAATCTCGCCCCGACGGGGACATTTGGTGCCCGCGTCCGAAGGGTGTGCGCCACTCCGGCCACGGCCTGGCGCCGGGACGGCGCGTGACGTACCGTTCGGCAGCTCCCAGCAAACTCCCAGCGGCGTCGCAGGTTCCGCGCGGCCCTGGCCCGTATCGTGCGCCTCGATGCACGACCTCCGCGCCCGCGCCGCCAGCCTGCGGCCCCACTGGCCGCTCGCCGTTCCGGTGGCGCTGTCCGCCGTCCTCTCGTTCTGGGCGCTCAGCACAGCGGGCTGGGGCAACGAGTACTACTCGGCCGCGGTGCGCAGCATGAGCGAGAGCTGGCACGCCTTCTGGTACGGCTCGCTGGACTCCGTCGGCTTCGTCACGGTGGACAAGCCGCCCTTCACCCTGTGGGTGCAGGCGCTGGCGGCCCGTGTGTTCGGCTTCTCGCAGATGACCCTGCTTGTGCCACAGGTGCTGGCCGGAGTGGCCACGGTGGTGCTCGTCTACGCCACCCTCGTGCGCCGCTGGGGCCGGGTGGCCGCCACCGTCGGTGCACTGGCGTTGGCGGTGGCGCCGATCTCGGTGATCGTCAACCACTCCAACAACACCGACGCCATCCTCACGCTGATGATGACCGCCACCGTGTGGGCAGGCGTGCGCGCCGCGGAGACCGGCCGCTGGCACTGGATCGTGGCCGCCGGTTGCTTCTTCGGTGCGGCCTTCACCAGCAAGATGCTGGCCGCCGCGCCTGTGCTGCCGGCGATGCTGCTGGCGGTGGCCGTGGCCGCGCCGCTGGCGTGGAGGAAGCGTGCCGTGTTCGTGACGGGCGGTGCCGCGGTGGCGGTGGCGACCGGGCTGTTGTGGTTCACCGCGGTGGACCTCACGGCGGAGACGGACCGCCCGTACGTCGGGTCGAGCGCCACGAACAGTGCGTTCCAGCTCGCCTTTGAACGCAATGGGGTGAGCCAGGTGGAGGGCGACACCGGCACCGGCGGCCCGGGCGGCCGGCCGACGGTTCAGCCCGGCCAGGGCCAGCAACCCGGCCAGGGACTTCCGCCAGGCCCACCCCCCGGGCAGGGCTTGCCGCCACTCGGCCCGCCGAACGGCCAGGGCCAGCTGCCGGGTCAGGGCCAGTTGCCGGGTGAGGGCCAGCTGCCTCCTCAGGGTCAGGGCCAGCTGCCCGGTCAGGGTCAGGGTCAGGGTCCGGGCGGCGGGCAGCACGGGTTCGCCGGTGGCGAGGCGGGCGCGCTGCGCCTGTTCAACGCCGAGCTCGGCACCCAGATCGGCTGGCTGGTGGTGCCCGCACTCGCCGGCGTGCTGGGTGCGGCGCTCGCGCTGCGCCGACGCGTGCTGCGCGACCCGGGCGTGCTCGCGGCCACCACCTGGTTCGTGCTCGGCGGCGCCGCCTACTCGATCACCGAGGGCATCGTGCACCCGTACTACGTGGCCAGCATCGTGCCGCCGCTGGCGCTCCTCATCGGCGTCGGTGCCGGCGTGGTGCGCGACCGCTGGCAGGCCCGTGCCACCCTCCCGGCGCTCGGCGTGGCGATCGCCGTCGCCGGTGCCGTGTCGTGGGTGATCGCCCGCCGTTCCACCTGGGACATCGCATCAGCACTGGCCGTGCTCACGGCCGTCGGCGGGCTGCTGTTCGCCGGCATGGCGTCTGCCGCGCCGGCGGCGTTCCGTCGCATTCCTCCGACCGCGATCGCCGCGGCCACTCTCGCCGTGCTCGTCGTGCCGTTCGCCTGGACGGTCGGTTCGCTGAAGGCCGGCTTCAACGCCAACATCCCCTACGCCGAGCCGGTGGCCGGCATCGGGATGGCAGGTGGTGCACCAGGGGACACGAGCGCCGACGACGACGTGCTCGCCTTCCTGCTCGAACACCGCGGTGATGCCACATGGATGGCCGCCGCCCCGTCCGCCCGCATCGCCGCGCCGTTCATCATCGAGACGGGCGAGCCGG
>JBPOIX010000350.1:0-5024 GCA_052034175.1 Actinomycetota bacterium | reverse complement strand
GCGGCAGCAACAGGTGAACCGCGTGCCGTACCTCCCCGGCCTGGACGGGTTGCGTGCCCTGGCGGTGATCGCGGTGATGGTGTACCACGCCGACCACTCTTGGCTCAGCGGCGGGTTCCTCGGTGTGGAGGTGTTCTTCGTCATCTCCGGCTACCTGATCACCCTCCTGCTGATCAGCGAGAAGGACCGCACCGGTCGGGTGAGCCTGCGCCACTTCTGGCTGCGCAGGGCCAAGCGCCTGCTCCCCGCGCTGTACTTCGTGTTGCTTCCCGCGCTGGCCATCTACCTGGCCCTGTTCCGCGCCCGCCCGATGGGCTCCCTGCGGGGGGATTTCGTGTGGGGCTTCGGCTACGGCAGCAACTGGTACCAGCTGTACGTGGGCCAGGGGTACGCCGCGCAGGGCGTGTTCACCCCGCTGCGTCACCTCTGGAGCCTGGCGGTGGAGGAGCAGTTCTACCTGCTGTGGCCGCTGGTGATGGTGGTGCTGCTGCGCAAGGGCAGCGAGCGCCTGCCGCGGGTGGCGATGCGCCTGTTCATGGTGGCGGTGGCCATCGCCGTGCTCGTGGCCGTGCTGTACGTGCCCGGCACCATCGGGTCGGAGCCCTCACTGGATACGCGCGGCTACTGGAAGGCGCCACTCGGGTGGCTGCCGTTCATGGAGGACCGCTGGATCAGCGTCAACGAGACGCTCTACCTCTCCACGTTCACCCGGGCCGGCGGCCTGATGCTCGGCGCGGCCTTCGCCATGGTGTGGCGGCCGTTGGCCGTGATGCGCGGCCCGCTGCGCAAGCGAGGGCGGCGCATCGACCTCCTGGCGTTGCTGGCCCTCGTCGGCCTGGTGCTGATGGTGCGTGGGCTGGCCCTGGCGGAGGAGTCCTCCGAGGCCCTGTTCGCCAGCGAGTACGACCCGTGGCTGTTCCGCGGTGGCTTCTTCCTCACGGGGCTGTGTTCGGTGCTGCTGATCGCCGCGGCCACCCATCGCCGTTCGCGGATCGGGCGCCTGCTCGGCATGCGGCCGCTGCGATGGGTGGGCACGCGCAGCTACGGCCTCTACCTGTACCACTGGCCGGTGTACGAGGTGCTGCGCGGCGATGACGCCCACCTCGATGGCACCCGCTTCGTGTTGGCCATGCTGGTCACCGTGCCGGTGGCGGAGCTGAGCTACCGGGTGGTGGAGCTGCCCGTACGGCACGGCCGTCTGGGGCAATGGCTCCGCGGTCAGCGCCCGGCCCGCACCGTGCGGATGAAGGCCCGCCGCCGCAACGCCGTCGTGTTCGGCGGGGCAATGGCGGTGTTGGCCGGCTTTGCCGCCGTCAGCGTGGCTCGGGCGCAGATCCTGTGCGTCACCGACATCGAGTGCGACGCCGAGGCCGCGGCCGCGGGCGCCAGCGCGCCCAGCACGACCTCGCCGCCACCCACCACTCTGCACCGCACCGAGACGACGGTGGCCGACGACTTCGACATCCCGACCATGCCGCGCAACACCACCTCGACCACCATCGACCCGCTGGCCTCGATGCCGACGTACGCCATCGGGGAGTCGGTGATGCTCGGCGCCGCCCCGCAGCTGCAGGCGGGCGGCATCATCGTCGACGCCGCGGTCAGCCGGCAGGGCCCGGCGATCGCCGAGATCATCGAGGCGATGCGGGCGAACGGGCAGATCGGCCGCAGCATCATCATCCAGACAGGCACCAACGGCACCGTCAGCGACGAGACGTTCGCCCGGATCATGGCCCAACTGCCTGCCGACCTGACGCCGCACGTCTACTTCATCACCGTGAAGGCGCCCCGAGGGTGGATCGAGGAGAACAACCTGCGGATCCGCCACCTGCCCAACCTGTATCCCAACGTCACGGTGGTCCGCTGGGACGAGGAAGCGCTGAAGATCCTCGGCGAGCTGAGCAACAACGACGGTGGCATCCACCTGCGCTCCACGGTGGCCAAGCAGTTCTACGCCAACATGATCTTCACGGCGATGGGCAGGCCCGACCTGGTGAAGTAGGCCCCATAATGGGGGTTCGATGTCGGCGCCGCTCACTTCCGCTGCCCCCGGTGGGCTGAGCCGCGTGCCGTACCTCCCCGGCCTGGACGGCATGCGGGCCATCGCCGTGGTGGCCGTGATGATCTACCACGCCAACCACGACTGGATCTCCGGCGGGTTCCTCGGGGTGGAGGTGTTCTTCGTCATCTCCGGTTACCTCATCACCCTGCTGCTGCTGGCGGAGCACGAGAAGCACGGCTTCGTCAACCTCGGCCAGTTCTGGCTGCGCCGTGCGCGCCGCCTGTTGCCCGCCCTGTTCGTGATGCTCGCGCTGGTGGCGCTCTACCTCACGGCGTTCTACCCGGAGGCCCGCCACGACACCCGCGGGGACTTCCTCGGTGGCCTCTTCTACGTCAGCAACTGGTACCAGATCTGGGCGGGCCAGGGGTACACGGCGAACGAAGCGTTCGTGCCGTTGCGGCACCTCTGGAGCCTGGCGGTGGAGGAGCAGTTCTACCTCCTGTGGCCGCTGCTGATGATCGTCGTGCTGCGGGTGGCGCGGCGCAAGTTGCCGTCGGTCGGGGTGAAGTTCTTCGGGGTGTCGCTGGTGATCGCCGGCCTCACGGCCATGTTGTTCTACAGCGGTGTGGTCACCACCACGGACGGGGCGAACACCGGCTACTGGGACATCGGCGGCCGGCTGATCAACACCAACGAGTTCCTCTACCTGGGCACCATCACCCGCGCCGGTGGCCTGTTCCTCGGCGCCGGGTTCGCCATGCTGTGGCGCCCGGCGGCCATCGTGCGCGGCCCGCTGAAGGACAAGGGTCGCCGCCTGGACCTGTTGGCGCTCGTGGCCCTGGTGCTGTTGCTGCTGCAGATGATGGCGGTCCACCTGCAGGAGCAGAAGCAGTACGACGCCTCACTCTTCCGCGGCGGGTTCCTCATCACCGGCGTGCTCACGCTGGTGATGATCGCCGCGGTCACCCACCAGCACGCCAACGCCGGCCGGCTGTTCGGCAACCCGGTGCTGAAGTGGATCGGCACCCGCAGCTACGGCCTCTACCTGTTCCACTGGCCGATCATCCAGATCATGCGCAAGGAGGCCCAGGTCCTCCTCACCCCGTTCGAGTTCGTCGTGGCGATGGTGCTCACCGGTGCCGTCACCGAGGCCAGCTACCGCTACATCGAGACGCCCATCCGTACGGGGCACTTCAAGGAGATGGTGGGCGGCATCCGCCGTCACGGGGCGCGGATGGTGGCCGCGGTCGCCACCATCGGTGCACTCACGCTGGCGTCGTGCAGCCTGCTCGTCGCCGACCCGCACTGTGTGGGCGCGCAGGACTGCGCCGCGGAAGGTTCGGGCCGCCCTTCGGGCACCACCGTGCCATCCATCACCCCGTCGTCGACTGCCTCGACCGTGCCAGGGGACACCACGCCGCAGACGGACGCACCGACCACCACGGAGTCGCCGGCGGAGCGGTTCGTCGCCATCGGCGACTCGGTGATGCTCGGCGCCGAGGACCAGCTCACCGACGCCGGCTTCTACGTGTTTGCTCGGGAGAACCGCGGTGCCGAGGGCGTGATGAACTCGGTCATCAAGCTGCGCGACGAGGACAGGGTCATCGGCGCCGGCACCACCCTCGTCATCCAGGTGGGGCACAACTCGCCGCTCACCGATGCCAATGTCGCGGCCATCCTGGCCGAGGTACCTGCTGGCGTGGCCGGCGTGTACTTCATGACGGTTCACGGGGACTCGATCCTTGGCCTCGCCGATTCCAACGCGGTCATCCGCTCGCTCCCGGCCACGTACCCGCTGGTGAAGGGCGTCATCGACTGGGATACCACCGCCGGCACGGTGGAGTTGTGCGCCGACGGCATCCACATCGCCTGCGGTGTCGAGGCCTCCACGGCCTACACCAACCTCATCCTCCAGACCCTCGGTCTGCCGCCGCTCTCGTGACCCGCTTTTCGCCGCACCACTGATGCGGCGTACGCTCGGGGACATGACTACTCCTGTACGCGTCGCCGTCACCGGTGCAGCCGGCCAGATCGGCTACAGCCTCCTGTTCCGTATCGCCTCGGGCTCCATGCTCGGCCCCGACACCCCCGTCATCCTGCAGCTGCTGGAGATCACCCCGGCGCTCAAGGCGCTCGAGGGCGTGAAGATGGAACTGGACGACTGCGCCTTCCCGCTGCTGGCCGGCGTGGTGGGCACCGACAACGCCGACGAGGCGTTCGGCGACGCCGACGTGGCCCTGCTGGTGGGCGCGATGCCGCGCAAGGCGGGCATGGAGCGCGCCGACCTGCTCAGTGCCAACGGCGGCATCTTCAAGCCGCAGGGCGAGGCCCTCAGCCGCAGCGCCAAGCGCGACGTGAAGGTGCTCGTGGTGGGCAACCCGGCCAACACCAACGCGCTCATCGCCCAGCAGAACGCCAAGGACCTGGCACCCGGCCGCTTCACGGCGATGACCCGGCTGGACCACAACCGCGCCATCAGCCAACTGGCGCAGCGCACCGGCACCACGGTGAACGACATCACGAACATGACCATCTGGGGCAACCACTCGGTCACCCAGTTCCCCGACCTGTACCACGCCAAGGTCAATGGCAAGAACGCCTACGACATGGTGAACGATCAGGCGTGGTACGCGGACACGTACATCCCCACCGTTGCCAAGCGCGGTGCGGCCATCATCGAAGCCCGTGGTGCGTCGTCGGCCGCCAGCGCCGCCAACGCCGCGGTGGACCACATCCGTTCGTGGTCGCTCGGCACTGCCGAGGGCGACTGGGTGAGCATGGCGGTCGTCAGCGACGGCAGCTATGGCGTGCCCGAAGGCCTCATCTCCTCGTTCCCCTGCGTGTGCAAGAACGGCGAGTACTCGATCGTGCAGGGCCTGGACATCAACGAGTTCAGCCGCGGCAAGATCGACGCCAGCACCGGCGAGCTCGCCGAGGAACGCGACGCCGTGAAGGATCTCGGCCTCATCTGAGCCACCCCCCGTTCAAAGTTGGCGCTGGGGCCGCGCACGGCGCGGTCCCA
>JBPOIX010000027.1:0-4915 GCA_052034175.1 Actinomycetota bacterium | reverse complement strand
GCACCACCGCGATCGTCTCCGAGCCGACCAGCAGGATGCGTTCCAAGGTCTCGATGCTCGGGGTGCGTCGGCCGTGCTCGTACATGGACAGCACCGGCTGCGGAAGGCCCGTGAGCCTGCTAAGGGTCGTCTGGGACAGACCGTGCCGGACCCTGAACGTCCTGACGACCTCCGATGTGTCCATGGCCCAAGCATATCGAAAGCGATATGGGCCGTCGACCAGCTACGACCACTTGCCGCCGCTATGGCGGCCTAATCTCACGCTCAGCGCCATGAGCTCTCGTCAAACGCGGGGCCGCGCTCCTCACCTTCCCGCAGATTCCACTCCTTCCGGCGGACCGTTCGCCCCTGGCACCCCGGCCGTGGCAGGCGGACGCTGAACCTGATGAAGAACCTCACCCGACACCTCCGAGCAAGGGCAGTGTTGGCACTGGTGTTGGCGGCGTGCGGCGACGCCGGCACCGCCGATACCACGACCTCGGCCTCGCCGGCCACCACGACGACCAGCGCGGCGACCACCTCGACCGCCCCCACGACGACCACCGCCCCCACCACAACCCCCTCCCCCACCACGACCGCCCACGCGGCCTCGCCGATCGACCTCGCCGCCGTCATCGGCGCCGTCCGCCCGGCCGACGCTGTGCTCGCCGACTTCACCATCGGGACGGGCGACGGGGCGCTCGGCCTCGAGGTGCCGAACGAGTCCGCCGGCCGCGGCCCTGCCAACCCGGTCCTCCTTTCGGACGGCACGGTCGTGGTGTCCGACGGCGTCAACGAGCGCTTCGTGATACTCCCTGCCTCCGGCGAGGCGAGCGTCAGCCCCAGCCCGCTCATCACCGCGGACTGCGCGGCCACCGGCCCGGACGACGTGGTGTACGTCGCCTCGGCCGCGATGCTCGACCCCGGCATCAGCGCCTTCGCCGTCGCGGCCGGGCACGCCGGGGACGCCGGGGAGGCCGGGGTGGTCAGCAGGGTGGCGGGCCCGAGCGGTGGGGGCGCGGCCGAGTCGCCGTCCATGGGTGGGCCAGGCGATGTGCCCGCGTTCGTCGACGGCGCCGCGGTGGCGCCGGGCACCGCTGCGCTTCCCCTGGTCGATGCTTCCGGCGCGCCGCTGGCCGAACTGCCACCCGAGACGGTGATCTCGGTCGAGCGTGGCGAGCCCTCGGTGGCCGATGGCATCGCCTACACCGTCACCCGCACCACCGGCGGCACCGCCGTGGGCACCTGGGAGTTCGTGCTCCCCGTGATCGCCGACGCGCCGTGGGGGCCGTCGCTGCTGTGGGCGAAGGAACTCGGTGCGGATGGGTTAGTGGCCGTGTGGGACACGGAGGTGGACGGCGCGGTCGTGTTCGTGGTGGCACGCGTGGACGGAAGCGGCTTGGCGGACGGGTTCACGATCCCCTCCACGTGGCGGATCGAGGGCCCGGAGTGCACCAACCCGACGGCCGACGACGAGCGCCTCGTGGCACTGGTCCCCGACACCGCGTCTGGGTCGCCGGGCGACGCGACCACCGGGTTCCGTCTGTTGGAGTGGCGCTGGACCGACTGAGCGAATTTCACAACTCGCGCTTTGGTAATGGGTAGGCTGCGCCCCAATGTCCGAGCTCACCGCCGACCTCTCGGGCGCCAAGCGGCGCATCATCGAGCGGCTCAAGCGCGCCGACACCTCCACCGCACCGGAGTTGGCGCTGGAGTTCGGCCTCACGGACACCGCCATCCGCCAGCATCTCGAAGCGCTGGAGATCGCCGAACTGGTGGAGCGTTCCGTGGCCCCCGCCGCCGGGCGCGGCCGGCCTCCCGTGCACTGGCGCCTCACCGCCAACGCGGCCCCACTCTTCGCCGACCGCCACGCGGACCTGACTGTCGACCTCATCGAGAGCATCCGCAGCGCCCTCGGGGAGGACGCGCTGGACAAGGTGGTGCGCGCCCGGGCCGAGCGCCAGTTGGCGAACTACCGCATGGCACTGGCCGGTACCGACGACCCGACCGAGCGTGTGCATCGTCTGGCCGAGTTGCGCAACGCCGAGGGCTACCTGGCCGAAGCGGTGGACGCCGAGGACCATGTCACCCTGGTGGAGCACCACTGCCCCATCCAGGGCGCGGCGGGCAGCTGCGGCAGCCTGTGCAACGCGGAGCTGAACCTGTTCGAGCAAGCGCTCGGGCCGCAGGTGGCCGTCACCCGCGACCAGCACCTGCTGGACGGTGGCCACCGCTGCAGCTACCGCGTCACGTTCCGCTGATCTCGCCACTGCCCCGAGCCAGGCATGGCCCGGCGCTGCGATGGTGCCACTAACGTCACGCCCATGGCTGACCTGTTCCTCGGTGGTGTGATCGACCCCGCCGCCCACCAGCGCACCGACAAGAACGTGTTGCTCCCCAGCGGGGACTTCACCACCCACGGCGTGATCGTGGGCATGACCGGCTCCGGTAAGACGGGCCTCGGCATCGTGCTCATCGAGGAGGCGCTGGCGGCCGGTGTGCCCACCCTGTTGATCGACCCCAAGGGCGACCTCACCAACCTGTGCCTCACGTTCCCCGGGCTGGCGCCCACCGACTTCGAGCCGTGGGTGAACGAGGGCGATGCCACGAAGGCCGGGCAGACGGTGGCCGAGTTCGCCGCCGCCCAGGCCACGGCGTGGAAGGACGGGTTGGGTGGCTGGGGCGTCGGCCCGGAGCGCATCGGGGCTCTGCGTGCGGGCACCACGTTCACGATCTACACGCCGGGTTCGAATGCGGGGATCGGGCTGAACATCGTCGGTTCGCTGCAAGCGCCGGGCGCGGGCGCGGACCCGGAGATCGTCGGCGACGAGATCGAGGGGTACGTCAGCGGCTTGCTGGAGCTCGTGGGCATCGAGGCCGACCCGCTCTCCAGCCGGGAGCACATCCTGCTCAGCAACCTGATCGCCTTCGAGTGGAACGCCGGCCGCGGGCTGGACCTGCCCACGCTGGTCGGCATGGTGATGAACCCGCCGCTGCGCAAGCTGGGCGTGTTCGAGCTGGACCAGTTCTTCCCGCCGAAGGATCGCCAGGCGTTCGCCCTGCAGTTGAACGGCCTGCTGGCCTCGCCGTCGTTCGCCGCGTGGATGGCGGGCCCGCCGCTGGACATCGAGGCCATGCTGCGCACGCCGGACGGCAAGCCGCGCTGTGCGATCGTCACCACGGCGCACCTCAGCGATCAGGAGCGCCAGTTCGTCACCACGCTGGTGCTCAGCAAGCTGGTCACCTGGATGCGCCGCCAGAGCGGCACCACCGATCTGCGAGCCCTGCTGTACATGGACGAGGTGGCCGGCTACCTGCCGCCCACCGCCACCCCGCCGACGAAGAAGCCGATCATGACGCTGATGAAGCAGGCACGCGCGTTCGGCGTGGGGGTGGTGCTGAGCACCCAGAACCCCGTGGATGTGGATTACAAGGCATTGTCGAACGCGGGCACGTGGATGATCGGCCGCCTGCAGACCGACCGGGACAAGCAGCGCCTGCTGGATGGCATGAGCGCCGCCGCAGGTGGGGTGGACGTGGGCGCCGTGGGCGACACGATCAGCGGCCTGGCGAAGCGGGAGTTCGTGTTGCGCCGCGCCGGCAAGGACAAGCCGGAGGTGTTCACCACCCGCTGGGCGATGAGCTACCTGCGCGGGCCACTGACCCGCGACCAGATCGCCACCCTGATGGCGGAGCAGAAGGCCGCTGCTGCCAACGGTGGCGCCAACGGTGGCGCCAACGGTGCCGCGGCCGCGCCGACGTTGCCTGCCTCCCCCGCCCAGGCCCTCCCCGCTCCCGCGGCACCCGCGGCGGCGCCGGCACCAGCACCGTCCTCGGTGGCACCTGCGCCCGCGGCGGCCGACGACGGCGCCACCCCGGTGATGCCCGAGGTGGCGGACGGCATTCCGGTGCGCTGGGCCGACGTCGCATCGCCATGGTTGGCCACGGTGGGCGGCGACGCCCGCGGCACCCAGTGGGAGGCCGGCCTGGTGGCGCGGGTGGCCTTGCGCTACGACGACGAGAAGGCCGAACTGGTGCACGACGAGGAGTACGAAGCGGTGCTCTTCCCGCTCGGGGAGACCGTGGATGTCAGCCGTGCCACGGCCGCCGATTGGGACGACCGCGACCTGCGGGTGGAGGTGCCGCCGCAGGCCGTCTACCGCATCACCGACGCCCCGCTCACCAAGGCCACGTTCTTCAAGCAGGTGGAACGCAACCTGATCGACCACCTCACGCGCAGCCTCACGCTGGAGATCCAGGCCAACAAGACGCTGAAGCTCTACAGCCGGCCCGGCGAGGACGCCGCGGCGTTCGAGCAGCGCTGCCTACAAGCGGCCGACGACAAGGCCGACGCCGAGATCGCCAAGCTGAAGGACAAGTACCAGACGAAGGCCAACTCCCTGCGCACCCAGCTGCAGGCGGCGCAGGACCGGGCCGAGGTGTTGGAGGCCGAACGCAAGGGCAAGCGCAACGACGAGCTCCTCTCCACCGCCGGCTCCATCCTGGGCAGCATCTTCGGCGGACGGCGCTCACGCACCAGCGTGCTCGGCAAGCTCGGCTCCGCAGCCGGCCGCCGCGGCCGGAGCGACGCCGCGGGCGAGCGGGTGCAGGCAGCGGAGAACAAGATCCAGCTCCTGCAACAGCAGATGGACGAGCTCGAGGCCGACCTCACCGAAGAAGTCACCGAGATCGACGCCCGCTGGATGACCACCGCCAAGGAGACCGTCACGCTCTCCGTCCCCCTTGAACGCACCGACGTCAAGGTCACCCAACTCGCCCTCGTCTGGATCCCCGTCCCGTAACGGGCGACGGGGGCCGGCGCCCCGTTGGACGGAAACAGCGGGTTGGCCTTGTCGAACGCGTTCGACCAGCAGCCGACGCCGTCACCTCATGCCGGGCACCACTCAATCGGGATGGTGTACACCAGGCCGTCACC
>JBPOIX010000138.1:0-12518 GCA_052034175.1 Actinomycetota bacterium | reverse complement strand
ATCGTCCTCAACGACAACGGCCGCAGCTACGCCCCCACGATCTCCAACCTCACGGCCACTCCCACCGCCCGCGAGAAGGCGCTGGAGGAACACCCCAGCCTGCCCGAACGCATCACCGAGAAGCTCTCCCACAGCCTCACCAACATCCGCCTCAACCCGGTCTACGTGCGTCGCCAGCGGCGGCTGGAGCAGTTCCTGCGCGACCTGCCGTACGTCGGCCCGCAGGCGGAGAAGGGCATGGAGGCCTTCAAGGCCGCGGTGCGGGAGTTCCTCCAGCCACCGAGCTTCTTCGAGGCACTTGGGGTGCGGTACGTCGGCCCGGTGGACGGGCACGACATCGAGGCCCTGGAGCACACGTTCCGCAACGCCGTGGAGCTCTCCGCCGAGGGCCCGATCGTGGTCCATGTGCTCACCCAGAAGGGCCGCGGCTACTCCCCCGCGGAGGACGACGACGAGAAGCACCTCCACGACGCGCCTGTCTTCGACCCCGCCGTCGGCCCGCCGCCCGCCGTGGTCACCGGCTACACCCAGAGCTTCGCCGAGGCGATCATCAAGGAGGCGGAGCTGGACCAGCGGGTCGTGGCCATCACCGCGGCCATGCCCGGGCCCACCGGCCTCCTGCCCTTCCAGGCGCGCTTCCCCGACCGCTTCTTCGACGTCGGCATCGCCGAACAGCACGCCGTCACGGGCGCCGCGGGGATGGCGCTCGGCGGGCTGCGGCCAGTGGTCGCCATCTACTCCACCTTCCTCAACCGGGCGTGGGACCAAGTGGTCTACGACGTGGCCCTGCACCGCCTGCCGGTGGTCTTCTGCCTGGACCGCGCCGGCGTCACCGGCCCGGACGGCGCCAGCCACCACGGCGTGTACGACATGGCGCTCTTGGCCAAGGTGCCGGGCATGCGGGTGCTCGCGCCGAGCAGCGCCGAAGACCTGCACGTGATGCTGCACGACGCCATCGGCCTGGCCGACGAAGGGCCTGTCGTCATCCGCTGGCCGCGCGGTGCTGCGCATCACGTCGGCGAGCACGAGGTCGGCGTGGGCCTGCTGGCCCGCGAGGTGCGCGCGGGCGACGGCTCGGTGGCCATCCTCGCGGTGGGCAAGCTCCTCGTGGAAGCGCAGAAGGCCGCCGCCGCGCTGGCCGAGCGCGGCGTGGAAGCGACGGTGTGGGACGTCCGTTCCTGCCAACCGCTCGACCCGGCGATGATCGCCTCCGCTGCCACCCACCGCCTCGTGGTCACCTGCGAGGACGGCATCCGCGAGGGAGGCATCGGGATGAGCATCGCCGACCGTGTGCACAACATCGCCCCCGCCGTGCCGGTGAAGGTGCTCGGCATCCCGGCGCGGTTCATCCAGCAGGGCTCGGCGGAGAAGATCCTGGCGCAACTGGGCCTGGACGCCGCAGGCATCACCGCCGCCGCAATCGCCGCGCTCGGCTGAGCCGGGCTTCAGCTCACCATCGCGTCGAGCCGATCGGCACAGTACGCGGCACGTGCGTCACCGTCGCGAACCGACGACAGGTAGCGCGACCAGGCCGCGGTCTCGTGGTGCACGATCGCCAGCACCCACACGCAGAACGTGGGGAACTTCGTGGCGTGGTGGCCGACCGCGTACTCGTCGCTGTCCAGCGGCTTGAAGTAGTGGGTCTCCCACAGTTCGTTGTTGCCGTTCCCGCTGCAGACGTAGAAGACGTCCATCGTTGCGATCCGGTGCTGGACCACGAACCCGACCTCGCCGGTGAGCGCGAGGTTGCCGACGCTGATCTCGTGCAGGAGAAGGGCCTGGGCGGCAGCGATCTCCACATCGGTGTGGGAACGTTCGGGAACGGCCAGCGAGTACCACTTCAGGAAGACGCCTGCCGCCGCGGCCGGCGACACCGGGCGAGCGTGTTTGGCGTAGTGGACGTAGTCGGCCTCGACACGTTGGAACAGAGCTGAACCGGGGTCGTGCGACATGGGTCGAGCGTAGCGACCGCCTCGAGATGCCCGCGGTGGGAGCAGCCCGAGATCTCCGCACCTCGCCGCCTAGCCTCGGAGCCGTGACGATCCCTGATTTCGACCCGGCCGCGGAGCTGGACTTCGCGCTGCACCTCTCCGAGCTGGCCAGCGCCATCTCCTTGCCCCACTATGTGAACCGGTCGTTCAACCTCGACTGGAAGGCGAACCGCACCGAGGTCACCGAAGCCGACCGCGAGGCCGAACTGGCCATCAGCCGCCATGTGCTGGCCGAACGGCCCGGGCACAGCCTGTTCGGCGAGGAGCACGGGCTGGTGGGCGACGCGTCGTCGCCGTGGCGGTGGATCATCGACCCCATCGACGGCACCTCGAACTTCGTGCGCGGCATTCCGGTGTGGGCGTCGCTGGTGGCGCTCACACATGCGGAGCACGGCCCGGTCGTCGGTGTGGTCAACGCCCCCGCCATGGGCCGCCGTTGGTGGGCTGCGCAGGGGCTGGGCGCCTTCGCCGACGGCCGCCGCTGCCACGTATCGAAGGTCGCCGACATCGAGGAGGCGCAGGTGTGCGTGACCTTCGCTTCCGGCTGGGACGACCTCGGCCTCACCGGAGAGTTGGTGCAACTGCAACAACGTGCCTATCGCGCCCGCGGCTTCGGGGACTTCTGGCAGCACATGCTGGTGGCCGAAGGGGCCGTGGACCTGGCGGTGGACGCCGTCGGTCTGCAGCCGTACGACCTGGCCGCGGTGATGGTGATCGTGGAGGAAGCCGGCGGCACCTTCACCGACCGCCACGGCGTGCGCACCTTCGAGAGCGACACCGCCATCTCCTCCAACGGGCTGCTCCACGACCACACGGTGGCGCTCCGCACGCGATGATGTGGCCGTGAGCCACGAACTCGTCTTCCGCAACGCCCACCTCGTCGACGGCAGCGGGTCACCCGGCAGGGTGGCCGATGTGGCCGTGGACGGCGGCATGATCACCGCGGTGGAGCCTGGAGGCTCGTTGACGGTCGCCTCGGCCGGGCGGGTCGACGCTTCGGCGGGGCGGGTCATCGACGCCGACGGCCTGCTCCTCACGCCCGGCTGGGTGGACACCCACACCCACTACGACGCCCAGGTCACTTGGGACCCCTACGTCACCCCGTCCGGGTGGCACGGCGTCACCACGGTGATGATGGGCAACTGCGGCGTCGGCTTCGCCCCGGCCAAGCCCGAGCTGCACACCGAACTCATCGAGATGATGGAGAGCGTGGAGGACATCCCCGGCTCCGCGTTGCACGCCGGCCTGCAGTGGGGCTGGGAGAGCTACCCCGAGTACCTCGATGCGCTGGAAGCGATGCCGCGGGTGATGGATGTCGGCTCGCAGATCGGCCATTGCCCGCTGCGGGTGTTCGTGATGGGCGAGCGTGGCACGCGCAACGACCCCGCCACACCGGACGAGATCGCCCGCATGTCCGCACTGGTGGAGGAAGCGCTGCGGGCCGGGGCGTTCGGCTTCACCACCAGCCGCACGCCGATCCACAAGACGAAAGCCGGCGACGTGGTACCAGGCACCACCGCCTCCGCGGAGGAGCTGCTGGGCATCGCCGAGGCCATCGCCCGCGTCGGCCGTGGCCTGTTCCAGTTCGCCCCCGAGCACTCCCGCCTGCCGATCGACGAGTGGCCCTGGATGCGGCGCGTCGCCGCGCTCACGGGGCAGCCGGTGAGCGTCAACCTCAACCAGCCGGACCAGGCGCCCGACGTGTGGCGCGAGGTGTTGCGCCTGCTCGACGAGGCCCACGCTGACGGCCTGCCGATCGTGGCCCAGGTGGCCGGGCGCAGCATCGGCATCCTCTACTGCCTGCAGGGGTCGGTGCACCCGCTGCTGTTCCACCCCGCCTACCAGGAGATCGCCGGGTTGCCGCTGGCGGAGCGGTTGGTGGCGCTGGCCGAGCCGGAGCGCCGCCGGCGGATCATCGAGGACGTGCCCGCGGACGGCGGCTTCTTCGAGAAGGCCGTCCTCAACAACCTCGGGCGGATGTGGCGGGTGGACGGCGCCGACATCGACTACGAGCCGGATGCGTCCACGGCCGTGTCCGCCGAGGCGGCGCGGCTCGGCCTTCCTGCGATGGAGCTGGTGCTCGACCAGCTCATCGCCGACGGTGGCAACGGCATGCTCTACGCGCCGTTCTTCAACTACAGCTACGGCGACCTGTCGTTCACGGAAGCCGTCACCCGCCACCCGCACACGCGCATGGGGCTCAGCGACGGCGGCGCACACTGCGGCGCCATCTGCGACGGCGGCATGCCGACGTTCATGCTCACCCACTGGGCGCGGGACCGTCGGCGTGGCGCGCGCCTCCCGCTGGAGTACGTGGTGCACCGCCAGACCTCGCAGACCGCCGCGCTGTACGGCCTGGCCGACCGCGGTGTGATCGCACCCGGGATGCGCGCCGACCTCAACCTGATCGACTACGACCGTCTCGGTTTCGACGTGCCGCGCATGGCCTACGACCTCCCCGCCGAAGGCCGCCGCCTGGTGCAGCACGGCCGGGGCTACGTCGGCACGTGGGTGGCCGGTGTCCAGACCGTCGACCACGACGAGTTCACCGGCGCCCTCCCCGGCCGCCTCCTCCGCGCCGGCCACTGACACCCTGCCGATCGGCCCGCCCGGCCTCACCCGACCTTGCGCCACAGTCGTTGCGCGGGCAACTGCGGTTTCACAGAACGCCACGTAGCGACCTGTGACATCACAGTTGCGCGGTGGAGGGTCTACCGTTCGGACATGAAGGTCGGCTCGGTGATCGCGGGCATGTTGGTCGGCGCAACCTTGATGGGGTGCAACGACGACGCACCGAAGGACCCGGACACGCTGGCGGATGTGTGCGAGGTGGCCGATCTCGACCTGATGCGGGCGTGGTACGGGTCGGACACGGTGGCTGTCGCGGAGGCAACCGCGAACAACTGCTCCTACCACCGGCCCGGCCTCACGGTACGCATCATCGCCAGCAGAGACTCGGACGGAGCGCCCCAGGTCACGGTCACCAACACGTACGACGACCCGGCGGATCAACCGTTCACCGACGACCTGCTGGCAATGTGGTTGGAGCAACGCGCCTACAGCGGGCTGCGGCCGATTGCGGACTCGGTCGAAGAGAGGTCGGACACCTTGTCGGACCTGCCCGACAGGGAGTACCCGTGCTCGACCCTGTTCGCCGCCGGCAGCGGAGGCGCCGCCGTCGTCACCCATGTCGGCGAGGTCGGCGGGGAGTTCGATCCCTACGGCATCCGCGCAGACTTCGGAGCGGGCATCCCCGGCCTCCACTGCAGCGATCTCGCGGACGAGAACACGACCGCGACCATCGACGAGGCCTGGCCGGTCACCGTCGAGTCGTGGGAGTTCGAGGCCCCGCCCGACGGCGAGTGCGGCCTGGCAACCCTTCGTCTCACCGGTGCGGTAGCCCTCGCCCCGGATGGCACCGAGGTGCCCCTCGGCGACCTGACGATGACGAACGCCAACTGGATGACCGAGCCCCCGATGGAGTGCCGCCGCACCTGAATCGCCCGGACGCAGATGGTTGCGCGGGCAACTGTGGTTGCACGGAACGCGACGTCGGCAAATGTGGCTTCACAGTTGGGCTTGCAGCGCGGGACGAATCAGCCCCAGAAGCCGCTGGGGGTGGCGCGGCTACCGTGAGGCGCATGGCCGACGATGTGACCCACTACGACGCCGTCGAGGCGTACTGCGACCGGCTCAGCTACCTGCCGGGCGAGGGGGTGCAGCTGCACTCGTGGTGCGCCACGGACACCTACGACGTGGAGGTGCGGCGCTGGAACGGCAACCCCAGGCCGGACGACGTCGTGTGGGCCGCCACCCATCTCCCCGGCCATGCCCACCCGACCCCGGAGAACGCGGACAGCCACGGCTGCGACTGGCCCAGCGGCGTGACCATTCCCACCAGCAGCGACTGGCCGAGCGGGATGTACCTCGTGACGCTGCACGCCCATGGAGCGGCACACGACCGGGCGTACGGCCACGCGATGTTCGTCCTGCGCGCCAAGCGGCCGAGCGGCAATCCGCTGCTGGTCGTGGCGACCAACACCTACAACGCGTACAACAACTGGGGCGGCCGCAGCCTGTACACGGGCGGCCATCAGGTCAGCTTCGACCGCCCGTTCGGGCGCGGCATGTTGGTGCGCCCCCACGCCCACAACCTCGACCGCAAGAGCCCGGTGGCCGCCCCGGGCGACGCCCCGGACACCGACGGCTTCGCCTACCAGGACTATCGCTGGGCCCACGGCTACCCGGGCTACATGAGCAGCGCCGGCTGGTGGACGTACGAGCGGCGGTTCGTGGAGTGGGCCGAGCGCAATGGCATCGCACTGGACTACGCGGTCAGCAGCGACCTCGACCACGACCCCACGGTCACCGACGGCTACCGGTTGGTGGTCGGCGCCGGGCACGACGAGTACTGGAGCGCCGGCCAGCGGGCCACCCTCGAGGCCCACATCGCCGGCGGCGGCAACGTGGCCAGCTTCAGCGGCAACACGATGTTCTGGCAGGTGCGACTCACCGACTCCCACGACGGCCGGCACCGTCACGGCCGCACGATGACCGCGCACAAGTACAACGCCCACCGCAACGACCCCGTCGTCGGCACGGCGGAGGAACGGACGATGAGCGGCATGTGGTGCGACCCGCTCGTGGGGCAACCGGAGTGGCGGGTGCTCGGCGCGGGCAGCGCGTACGGCCTCTACGCCCGCTTCGGCCAGGCCACGCCGCGAGCCAGCGGCGGATTCACCGTCTACCGCGACGACCACTGGATGCTTGCCGGCACCGACCTTCGTTACGGCGACCAGATCGGCGCGGCGCACGGTGCAGTCGGGTACGAGACCGTGGGCGTGCGGCTCGGCACTGACGAGTACGGCCTGCCGTTCGCCGCCATGCCCGACGCCGCGCCGCACACGGAGATCGTGGCGATGGCGCCGGCGTCCAGCCTGGGCGAGGGCGAGTACCCGAAGTCCGTCGCCGCCAGCAGCGACCAGTGCGACCTGGAGTTCATCGCCGAACGCCTCTACGGCGAGATCAGCGCCGACTCGCTGCGCCGGGTGAAGTACGGCAACGCCGTGATGCTGACCTGCCGCCCCGCGGGCGAACACTGCGGCACCGTCGCCACGATCGGCTCCACCGACTGGGTATACGCGCTGGACGACCCGCACGTCAGCCGGGTGACCCGCAACGTCATCGATCGGCTCGGCGATCGACCCTAGGGCGGATGGCCGGCGGTCGGTCGTCCAGCCGACGAGCCTCCGGCCTGGAAACGTCTGCCCTGGTAACCGACAAGGCGCCGATACGAGTGTGACGCTCCGCGGCTACACGTCGGCGGGCATCTGGTCGCCGAAGTTGATGCCGAGGTCGCGGGCGGTGAGCATCGTGTCGCAGTCCAGCGGCACGGTCTTCATGCGGGCCACGGCGTCGGCCAGTGGCACGTACTTCACGGTGGGCGGGTCGAGCGACACCATCACCCCGTCCATCCCCTCGTCGAGCGCACGCACGGCCGCGGCACCGAAGCGCAGGCCGAGCTGCCGGTCGAACGAGATCGGCTGCCCGCCGCGCAGGAGATGACCGAGCACCACCGTGCGAGCCTCCTTGCCGGTCAACTCGGCCAGCTGGTGCGCCACCTTGTCGCCCACGCCACCGAGGCGCTCCGCCTGGCCGACTGCTTTGCCGACGATCGAGTACCCGGCGTCCACCTCGTGGGCGCCTTCGGCGACGACCACGATCGAGAACTTCGAACCGCGCTCCTCGCGCTGGCGGATCGTCGCCGCCACCGGCTGCAGGCTGTAGGGGATCTCGGGGATGAGGATCGCGTGCGCGCCCGCGGCCAAGCCGGCGTGCAGAGCGATCCAGCCGGCGTAACGACCCATCACCTCGACGACGATCACACGGCCGTGGGATGTGGCGGTGGAGAACAGGCGGTCGATGCACTCAGTGGCGAACTCGACGGCAGTGGCGAAGCCGAACGTCTGCACCGTCTGTTCGAGATCGTTGTCGATCGTCTTCGGCACGCCGACCACGCGCAGGCCGGCCTGCGAGAGGTGGTTGCCGATGGTGAGCGAGCCGTCGCCACCGATGGTGACCAGGGCGTCGATGCCGGCGTCGGCGAAGCGCTGCAACAACTCGGGTGTGCGATCGACCTCGACCCAGGACCCATCGGGCTGTTGCACCGGATAGGCCGTCGGGTTACCGCGGTTGGTGGTGCCGATGATCGTGCCGCCGAGGTGGGTGATGCCGCGCACCCTGTCCCGGGTGAGGGTGACGATGCCATCGCCGGCGTACTCATCCGGGCTCATCAGGCCGTTGAACCCGTCGCGGATGCCGACGACGTCCCACCCCCGGTTGCGCGCGGCAAGGGTGGCGGCGCGAATGACGGCATTCAGGCCGGGGGCGTCGCCGCCACCGGTGGAGAGAGCGATGCGGCGGATCGGGGAGCTCATGGCCTCACCGTATCCGGGGGAGGTCAGGCCGTGATCGCCGTCGGCCCGTTGATCAAACAGAATTCATTTCCCTCCGGGTCGAGCATCACCTGGAACCCGCCCAACTCGTCGTAGACGACCTCGCCCTGCCGTGTGGCCCCGAGCGCCTCGACCGCCTCCACCGCGGCCGCCAGGTCGTGGACGTCCACGTCCAGGTGGACGCGGTTCTTCACCGTCTTGGCTTCCGGCACCAGCTGGAACGACACCGTGATGCCGTGGGCCGGTTCCAGCGCCACCCACTCGTGGCTCTGGCGCAGCACATACCCGCCGAGCACTCGCTGCCAGAACTCCGCCAGCTTCGCCGGGTCGTGGCAATCGATCACCACCTCACCGAGCCGACCGATCACGCCCCCTCCCCGAGCGAGCTGGCAGCCCGGCCGAAGATGAAGAAGGAGTCCAGGTAGGGCGAGGGTTCCGCCGACCAGCGATAGCCGCGCACCTCGTCCTCGGTACGGCGGCCGAGTCGGGCGCGGAACAGGGTGAGGTCGTCGACGTCCACGTGCACGGCGGGAAGGCCGGCGGCAGCCACCTGCTCCTCGAAGCCGCTGCGCATCTGCGGGCCCGCCCACGCCAGGAAGTCAGCCGGCACGGCGAACGGCAGGCCGAGCGCGTGACGCAGGTCGGCCTCATGGGTGTGGATGTCCATCACCGCGGCACTGGCCATCTCGCCTCCGGGGCCGGAGAGGAAGCCCTCGATACCCGGGCCGGTGTTACCCCACTCCGCCACCATCTCGGCGATGCTGCGCCCTCGGTTGCGGTCCACCTGGGCGGCAGTCCAGGCATCTCCCGGGGCACCGGCCATGTTGCCGCTGGTGGCATCGGCGGCCACTCCGGTGACATGGGCGACCAGGTCGTGAACGTTCCAGTCAGGGGTGGCGGGCACCACCACATCGGGGTCCACTCCGGCCGCGGTGGCGATGGAGGAGATCCGCTCGCGGGCGGCGCGGTACAACGCGCCGAGGTCGACGGCTGAGGGGTCTGGGCTGCTCATGGGCGCATGGTACGCAGTGAATCCGCTGGTCGCCAGGGGTCGAAGGCCGTAGCCTTGGGCCGATGCCCGACCCCACGGCCGACACGGCCGGTTCCCCCGGCTCCCCCGCCCCAGCGCTGCAACCGGCCACCCGCGCCATCACCAGCGGCCGGCGGGCCAGCGGCCGCTCGCTCGCCCCGGCCCTGTGGGCCAGTTCGGTGTGGCAGACGGAGGACATGCACGATGCCCGCAAGCGGGCCACCGGCGTGCGCATCGACGAGTTCTACAGCCGCCACAGCAACCCCACGGTCCGCAGCTTCGAGGACGCCGTCGCGGACCTGGAGGGTGCCGAGGCGTCGCTGGCCTTCGCCAGTGGTATGGGGGCGCTCTCCACGGTGATCCTGGCCCTGTGCAGCAAGGGCGACCACATCGTGGCCCAGCGCAACCTGTACTCGGCCACGCTCGCCTTCCTGCAGGGGCCGTGCGCCCGCTTCGGCATCGACGTCACGTTCGTCGACGGCACGGAGCCAGGTGCGTTCGCCGCCGCCGTCCGCCCTGGCCGCACGATGCTGGCCCTCGCGGAAACCCCCTCGAATCCTCGGCTGGCGCTCGTGGACTTCGAGGAGCTCACCGTGCTGCGCGGCCCGATCACCCTGGTGGACTCCACCTTCGCCACCCCGCTCGGCCAGCAGCCGCTGGCGCACGGCATCCACCTCTCGCTGCACTCGGCCACCAAGGGCATTGCCGGCCACAACGACGCCACCCTCGGCGTGGTCAGCGGCGAGCGCGACCTGATCGACATGATCTGGGGCTACAGCATCCTCCACGGGGCCACCCCGTCGCCGTTCGATGCGCTCAACGCACTGCGCGGCATTCGCACCCTGGCGGTGCGCACGAACCACCAGAACAACTCCGCGCTGTTCCTGGCCGAGGCGATGGAGCGCCACCCCGGCGTGTCCGCGGTGCACTACCCCGGCCTGTCCAGCCACCCGCAGCACCTGCTGGCGAAGCAGCAGATGCGCCAGTTCGGCACGGTGTTCTCGCTGGAGCTCAGCGGCGGCCGGGCTGCGGCGGAGCACGTGCTGTCCGCCGTGCAGCTGGTGCGGTGCGCCACCTCGCTCGGCGGGCCGGAGACCCTCGTGTGCCATCCGTGCACAACCACCCACGCCAGCCTCACGCCCGAGGAAGCGGCCGAGCAGGGCGTCACCCCCGGCCTGCTGCGCATCTCCGTCGGCCTGGAAGACCCCGCGGACGTGCTGGCAGATCTGCAGGCCGCGCTGGCCGGCGTTCCCGGCCCGGCCTGACGGTCGTCGCTGATGGCGCGCATCGGCCTCGTCCACGGGCTCGGCGGCACGGCCGCCACGATGGAACCGCTGGCTCACACGCTCCGCGCCGCAGGGCACGAGTGCGAGTGCGTCACCCTGCCCGGCCATGGCACCTCGGCGGAGGCGCTGGTGGGTGTGCGCTGGGCGGAATGGGTGGCCGCGGTGCCGCACGCCGAGGTGCTCGTCGGGCAGTCGATGGGCGGCGCGCTGGCGCTGGCGGCGGCAGCAGCGCGTCGCGGTGGCGTGCGTCTGGTCGTTGCGGTGAACACGCCCGCACCCGACCCCGATGCGCTCGACGGGCTGGAGTGGCGCCAGAGCCGCGGGCACGACTGGGTGGACGGGCCACCGCTCGGCGAGGGTGAGGTCGGCTACACCCGCTTTCCGATCACGGCGCTGATCGAGATGGTGGAGGGAGGGCTGGCCACCGACCAGAGCGCCATCACCGCCAGGGTGCTGCTGGTGAACAGCGACGACGACGACGTGGTCGACCCTTTCAGCACCGACGTGCTGGCCGCCGGGCTGACCGGAGCTGACAGTGTGGAACGGGCCGTCCTGAGGGGCGGCGGGCACGTGGCCACGCTCGGGCCGGCGGCGGCGGAGTTGGCGGCGCTGGTGCTGCGGGCCGTGGCCGCACTCGACGGCTGAGGGAACCGATCCGCCACGCCGGGGATCAATGGGGGTACATGAGCGATGCAGCGATCCCATTGGCCGGTACGAACGTGAACCGCCCCGACCCTGCCCTGGTGGCGACTGCCGTCACCGCCGTCGCCGTCAGCGAGCCGTTCGACACCGTGTACCACCGCGAGTTCCGGCCGATGGTGCGCCTGGCGACAGCCCTGGTGGACCGTCCGGAGCAAGCCGAGGAGGTCGTGCAGGACGCGTTCGCCCAGCTGTACCTGCGCTACCGGGTCGTCACCAACCCCGTCGGCTACCTGCGGGTCAGCGTGCTCAACGGCTGCCGCAAGGTGCTCCGCCGCCGGGCCGTGGCCAGGCGCTTCCGGCCGGAACCCGACGGCCCGGCCGACGGCGCGGACCGCAGTTTCAACCATGTGCTCGATGCAGTGCGCCGCCTGCCCGACCGGCAACGGCGGATGATCGCGCTGCGCTACGAGCTGCAGCTCACCGACAGCGAGATCGCCGAGACGCTCGGCGTGCCCGTCGGCACCGTCAAATCCACCATCCACAGGGCCCTGGCCCAACTGCGCACCGAGGTGACCCCATGACGAGCCACGACTCCCACGGCTACGACCCGCTCGACTCCGTACTCGGCCAGGCGTTCGCCGCAGTCCACGACGGCGCCGCGGGGGCTCGCCCGTCGTTGACCGACGTGCACCACCGGGCCCGCCGCAACCAGCGCCGGCGGACCACCGCAATGGTCGGGGCGATGGCCGTGGTCGGCGCTGGTGCCGTGGCGCTGGTGGCCGCCCGGGCCAACCCCGCCCACGCCCCCCCCCCCCACGCGCCCGACGACGGCGCCCCGTACGGCACCACGACCAACCCCCGCTCGGCCCCCACCAGGGCGTGCTACGAGGTGTTGCCGACCACCACCATTTCGCCCCGCGCCGAGGGTCGGGTTGAACCGACCGTCTCGACGATCGGAGTTGAGGACCCCACTTCGACGATCGAGGTCGAAGACGCCGTCTCGACCACGGGGATCGGCACGACCACCACCGGCGACTGGCCGAACTCCCCCGACTGTGGCATGCCCGTGCAGACCGGCTACCACTGCTGGGGCGAGGGCATTCCCGGCGAGGAC
>JBPOIX010000113.1:0-4254 GCA_052034175.1 Actinomycetota bacterium | reverse complement strand
CCGGCACCACCGCCGTCGTCGCTGAGGGCGCGCCGGGGGCCACCGCGTCGGCCGGAACGGCCTCGGGGAGTTCGTACAGGGTGAAGCCCCACTCGCCGTCCAGCGGCACCCGATCGGCGCGCGTGATCGGTGTGTGCATCGGCAGCCGGTTCAACGACGTGACCGCCGGGTCGGCCCAGGGCTTCAGCGTGGCGAGCACAGGGAGCATGAGCGGCAGCCTCTCAGTCGGCAACGAGTTCGGCGAACTGGTACGTGCTGTGGAGGTCCTTCGGCACGCGAGTGTCGCCGTTGAGCAGTGGGGGGATCGGCTGCATGATGGCGCGGCGAGCGGGCGTGAGCCGATCGAGCAAGGCCGACGACAGTGTGTAGCCGAACCGCGGCCGCGCCCACGGCGGGCCATAGCGGAGGATGATCACTCGCCGTTCGCCGCCGTTGACGCGGGTGCTGCCGCCATGCATGCACGCATCGACGAACAGCAGTGCGTCGCCCGCGTTGGCATGCACCTCCTCGGCGAACGGCAGCGTGTCCATCCGGTCGCCACGGAAGTAGTCGCCGGCCAGCGGGTGCATGAAGTTCGACTTGTGGCTGCCGGGCACGATCATCGTCGGGCCGTCGCCGGGCCCGATGTCGCGCAGCGCCACCAGCACGTTCACCTGGCCGCAACGGAACGCACCGTTGCGATACGAGTACTGCGTGCGCACCGACGCGTCGTGGCCGCCGGAATGGACGGGGTGGTGCCCGCCGCTGCTACGGCTGGTGGCGTTGTGCTCGTCGATGGTGACGCCCTGCACATAGGTGCCTTCCTCCCCCGCCCAGTGCTGCACGTGCGGCAGCCACGACGGGTGATCGATGAGCACGTCGAACGGCGGGTCGCCGCAGTCGAGCACGTTGTGCAGCTCGAAGCCGGTGTCCTTCGTGTAGTCGCGGCGCTGCGCGTTGCCGTACCACTCGCCGTTCTCGAGCGGTGGGAAGCGGTCGTAGGCGTCGTTCAGCGCCTGCACCTCGGCAGGGCTGAGCGCGTTGCGGATGACGACGAACCCGCGCAGGTCGAACTCGTAGTCGAGGAGTGAGGCGGGTGATTCGGTGGCAGCCACGGAATTTCCTTTCGTTCGAGAGAAGCTGCGGCTCCTGGTCGCAGGGGGAAGGTCAGGTCTGCACGGTGAGGTGCAGCAGGACACCGGTTTCTGGCGCGAGCACCGGCAGCTGGATGCCGATGGTGGCCAGCTGCCGACCACTGAGCACCAGCGGTTCGAGCGGTGGCCGCTTGCCGCCGAGCGGAATCTCTTGCACGTGGTAGATGGCGTCGGGCAGCAGGCCCGGCAGCCGCAGCGGCGCCGGCACCAGGCTCATGCCGGTGGTGAGCTGCACCGCCGCCACCAGCGCCTCGCCCAGGTCGTCGGCGTACACCCCGTGCGCGTGCGCCGATGCATGGGCGCCGTTGAGCACCGGGTCGAAGCGCACCACTTGGCCGCTGTGCAGCAGCGGCCGGAAGCGGCGGTGCACCGCGATGGCCGCGGCCAGGGAGTCGCGCTCGGCCGGCGAGAGTTCGAGCAGGTTCCACTCCACCCCGAGGTGCCCCCAGATGGCGGTGAGCGCCCGGAAAGGCAACGACTGGGACCGGCCGGTGGTGTGTGCCCGGGTGGGCCCGATGTGTGCGCCCATCACTTCAGGCGGGATGAGCAGCGACGCGCCGCGCTGGATGCTCTGCCGCTCGAGCGCGTCGTTGCAGTCGCTCGTCCACACCCGTTCGGCGCGGCGCAACATCTCCAGGTCGATGCGCCCGCCGCCACCCGAGCACGACTCGAACTCCACCGTCGGGTGCAGCGCACGCAGCTCGTCGAACAATCGATAGGCGGCCAGCGTCTGGCGGTGCGCGCCCGACGACCCGGTGGCATCGCTGCCCTGGACGAGCACTCGGTTGTGGTCCCACTTGATGTAGGCGATGTCGTTCTCCGACAGCACGGCGTGGAGCTGGTCGCGCACGTGGGCATAGGCACCGGGGTTGGTGAGGTCGAGCACCAGTTGGTTGCGTTCCAGCTTCGGTTCGTAGCCCTCGGTGACCAACGCGCAGTCGGGGTGGGCGCGATACACATCGCTGTCAGGGTTCACCATCTCCGGCTCCACCCACAGCCCGAACTCCAGACCCAGCGCACGCACGTGGGCGATCAGCGGGCCGAGGCCGTCCGGGTAGACCTCTGGTGACACGACCCAATCGCCGAGGCCGGCGGCGTCACCGCGCCGGCTGCCGAACCACCCATCGTCGAGCACGAACCGCTCGATGCCCACCTCTGCCGCCACGGTGGCCAGCGCCGTGAGCCGCTCCGTGTCGTGGTCGAAGTACACGGCTTCCCAGGTGTTGAGCAGCACCGGCCGGGGGCGGGTGGGGTGTGCCGGCAGTGAACGGGCGTACCGATGGAACTGCTGCGACGCCGCGGTGAGGCCGGTGGCGGAGTACACGGCGAGCACGGTGGGCGTGGAGTAGGCCTCGCCGGGCTCGAGGGCGATCTCACCGGGGTGCAGCAGCTCGCCCAACTGCAGGCTGCGGCGCCCGTCGGGCAGCAGCTCGGCGGCGACGAAGTGGTTGCCGCTCCACGCCAGGTGCGCGCCCCAGACTTCACCCGACCACTCGCCGAAGCCGGGCTGCCCGGCGAACACCAGCGGTGGCCGCTCGTGCGAGGTGCGGCCCAGCCGGTTCTCGGCCAGCCAGATGCCGGTGGTGAACGGGCGCCGTTCGGTGTGGAACTCGCGCGTCCAGCGGCCGTGGACTGTGAGCAACTCGGCCGCATGCGCGGGCAGCGGCAGCGTGACGCCCAGGCCCTGCAGCAGGTACCGCGACTCGGAAAGGTTGCGCACGGTGCAGCGCACCTCCAGCACGGCCGCGAGGCGCAACTCGGTGGTGAGTTCGAGCTCCGCGACCGGGTCGACGGCGACGACCGTCAGCGAGCCATCGGCCCGGCTGACCGACGCCGGCTGGAACCGCGGTGCCCACGCCGTGCCGCGGCGCCGATGGCCGAGCAGGCCCGGGCGGCCGGGGTGGCCGCTGCCGTGCTCGGGCACCACGCTGAGGGCTGGCGGCCCATCGAGGCTCCCCCCCGGCACCGGCCGGGCAACGGCCGCTGGCAGGTGGGTGAGGGGCGAGTCGCCCAGCGGCGAACCCCAATGCACCAGCACGGGAACCCCCGCACCAACGTCGACCAGCACATCGCAACCAGGGACCGAGAGCCGTTCAAGGCGCATGTGGCCAGTGTAGACGGGCAACGGGTGGGGCTTTCCCCTTGACAGGAGATCAAAAGTAGATGAAGGCTATCGAAAGTGAATGAAACCATCTCGTCCACAAGCCCGACCGACGGAGCGCTCGATCCGCTCGCCGTTGAGCTCGGCCTGGAAGAGAACCTCCCGGCCGGGTTGCGCCAGCACCTCACCCATCAGCTGCTGGAGAAGAAGGGGTTCGTGCGCGTGCGCGAACTCTCCGAACGCTTCGGGGTCAGCACCGTCACGGCCCGCAACGATCTGCAGGTGCTCGAAGAGCGCCGGCTCGCGCACCGCGTGCACGGTGGCGCCATGCCGTCCACCATGGCTCGGGGCGAGCGCCCGTTCGAGGAAGTCGCCACCCGTTACGCCGCGGAGAAGTCGGCCATCGCGCGCGCGGCCGCCGCACTCGTGTCCGACGGTGAGTCCATCCTTATCGACGTCGGCACCACCGCCGCCGCCTTCGCCGACGCACTCGTCGCCCGTGCGGAGCTCACCGAGCTCACGGTCATCACCAACGGCATCAAGATCGCCATGGACCTCGAGGCCGCCTACCCGCGCTTCTCCATCGTGGTCACCGGCGGCACGCTGCGACCCAAGCAGCACTCCCTCGTGGACCCCCTGGCGGGCTCCATGCTGCACTCGCTCAGCGTCGACACCGTGTTCCTCGGCTGCAACGGCGTCCACCTCGAGGCGGGCGTCACCAACATCAACCTTCCTGAAGCCGACATCAAGCGGGCCATGCTCGCCGCCGCGCAGCGCTGCGTGGTGCTGGCCGACAGCAGCAAGCTCGGTGTACGGGCGTTAGCGCCGGTGTGCGCCACCACCGACATCGACGTGCTCGTCACCGATTCAGGAGCCGATCCCGACGTCGTTCGGGCCCTTCGCGCGCAGGGGGTCGACGTCATTGTCTGCTGACCCTGCCCCGCACAGCTCGTCCGGGCCAGCCCCGGCCGGCACCAGCTCGCTCCTGCGAGCAGGGGGAGACACCGGTTGCGCACCACG
>JBPOIX010000388.1:0-11398 GCA_052034175.1 Actinomycetota bacterium | reverse complement strand
CGCGGTCTGGCCGCCGAGCAGCACCGTCGCCGTCAACGTCCCCGCCTCAAAGTCATTCACCACACCAGCCACCACCACCGGGTTGCCACACTCCTTCACCGCAGCCCGCACCACCCGCGGATCCCACTCCCACTCCACCAACTGCAACCGCTGCGACCAATCCGCCCCCAGCGCCCACCGGAACGCCGAGTAGTCGACCATCACCTCCACCAACACCCCACCCCTGGCCACCACATCAGCAGGAGGAGTCACACCAAACGCCAACACCTCACCACCCAACGCCGACACCGTCTCCGCGTCGAACGACTCCAACCGCAACGACACCGCCGACAGCGCCGATCCTGCGTCGGGTACCGACTGCACCGGCTTGCCATCGACCGGGACCTCGACCGGCTTCGCCTCAACCACGCGCACCGACACCGGCAAACCGACCACCGAGGTGGCCGTCTCACCCGCAGCGGCCAGCACATCGGCGGACACCGGCTCCGGAGTCCGCACCTCGCGCGGCACATACGGGACCTCCACCGGCGCCGGAATCACCTCCTCACCCAAACCCCCACCAGGCGGCGCCTCCAACGAATCCTCCACCACACCCCCCGACCCCTCCGCAGCCACAGGCGTGAAGACCAACCCGGACACCACCGACGACACCACGACCGCCGCCGCGGCAGCCCGGCGGGTCCACCGACCAGCAACACTCGTCCGACGAACAGCCACGGGTACCCCCTACTCGTTCAGAGATCACCACAAACAGATCAACCGTGTGTGCTGAGACGGGCACCATAGGTGAAACCTGATCGCGGGTCAACATCACTGACCATTGATTCAGCAAGTCCGCGTGGGCGGCGACGCGTCCGCGGCCACGTGCACGATTTCACGTGCACGTACACGCTTGCAGGGCCGACGACCTCGTAGGCTGTCCACACTGTGAGTCAGCTCCGTCTCAACCCCCTTACCGGGCGGTGGGTCACGATTGTGGCCGACCGGGCCCAGCGCCCGACGGACTTCGCGCCGCGCCTGGAACAGGTGGAGGCCGAGCCCGACCGCCCCTGCCCGTTCTGCCCCGGCCACGAGGAAGCCACCCTGCCTGCCCTGGAAACCCTCGACGAGGGCGGCCACTGGCGCATGCGGGTCATCCCCAACCTGTACCCGGCGTTCGACGGCGACGAGCCATTCGCCGTGCACCACCAGGGCCCGGTGCACGTGGAGGCCGAGGCCAGTGGCATCCACGAGGTGTTCGTCTACACCCCGCACCACGACAGTGGCGCCCACGAAGGCTCGGACGAACACGCCGGCGACGTGATGCTCCTCCTCAAGCGCCGCCTGCAGCAGCACGCCGCCAGCCGCAACGTGCGCTACACCCAGGCCATCATCAACCACGGCCGTGAGGCCGGCGCCAGCCTGGCCCACCCGCACGGCCAGCTGCTCGGCCTGCCGTTCGTGCCGGGCGAGATCCTCGACGAGCAGAGGGCGTTCAGCCGCTTCGAGGGCGGCTGCATCCTCTGCGCCACTGTCGAGGCCGAGGTGGACTCGGGCAAGCGCGTCGTCACCTCCAACGACCAGGTGGTCACCGTCAGCCCCTACTGGGCCGGCACGCCGTACGAGCTGCTGATCATCCCCCGCGAGCACGACCTGCACCTCACGGACTCCGACGACGCCACCCTCCGGGGCGTGGGTGTCGCCATCCGCGACGCCCTGAAGGCCTTGCGCGAAGTGCACGGCGACATCGCCTACAACCTGGTGTTCCACACGGCACCGCACCACTACAACGGCGCGTACCACTGGCACCTGCACCTGTACCCGAAGCTGGTCACCACCGCCGGCTTCGAGCGCGGCACGGGCGTGATGATCAACATCGTGCCGCCGGAGTTCGCCGCAGAGCAGCTCCGCGCCGCCCGCGTCGAGGCCTGAGCATGCTCAGCCGCCTGCGTCGCCTGATGGCGCGCGGCATCGTGGTCAGCGTGGAGATCGATGCTCCACCCGCCGCGGTGTGGGCCGTGGTCGAACCCGTCGAACAGCATGTGGACTGGATGCACGATGCCGTCGCCATCCGCTTCACGGGCGAACAGACCCGCGGCGTGGGCACCGAGTTCCTGTGCGACACCAAGGTCGGCCCGTTCCGCCTCACCGACCGGATGGAGATCACCGAATGGGAGCCCGGCACGGTGATGGGCGTGCGCCACACGGGCATCGTCACCGGAGTCGGCCGGTTCACCCTGCACCCGCTGGATGCCCCCCACGGCCAGCCGCGCCGCACCCGCTTCACCTGGGCCGAGACGTTGACCTTCCCGTGGTGGATGGGTGGCCCGCTCGGCGCCCTCGTGGGCGGCAAGGTGGCCCTGCAGCCCATCTGGCGCCGCAACCTGCGCAACCTGCGCCGCCTGTGCGAAGCCGCGGACGCGCCCTCCCCTACGGGGTGAGCTGGATCGGCGTGGCAGACAGCACGGCGAAGGCCCCCATCGCCGTGGCACTCAACCCCACCAGCAGCGGCTGCAACGCCCGCGGCGTGCGCGCCGCCCAACCGACGAACAGGGCGAACGCGGGCAGCAGGTAACGGGTGCCGGACACCTGTTGCGCCCCGGCGAAGGTGACCACCGTGGTGGCCACCGCGAACCAGGCCCACTCCCGCGGCATCGTCGTGCGGAAGGCCAGCACGCACCCGGCACAACCGATGAAGACCACTCCCAACGCGTTGACCAGGTGATTGGTGGAAGCCGGCGACCAGGTGAACAGATCGAACACCGTGCGCACCGTGTTCACCCCGCCGTCCAGCCGCGACCCCCAGACCTCCCGCTGGAGGCGGAAGTAGCCGCCCAGTTCACCGGTGCGATGCGCCGTGTACAGCACCCACCCGCTGAAGGCCGCCGGGGCAGCCGCGGCGGCTGCCAAGCCCCTCCAGGCCCCCCGGCCGTCGCGGCGGCGGTCCGCCACCACCACCACCAGGCACGGTACGGCCAGCAGGAACCCGGTCGGCCGGGTGATGCCGGCCAGCAGCCCGGCCGCCGCCACCCACTGCCATCGCCGCCGGTCCAGCGCGGTGAAGAACGCTCCCACGGCGAACAGCGTCATGCCCTCCGTGTAGAACATCGAGAGCACGTAGGCGGCCGGGCTGAGCACCAGCAAGGTCATGGCCACGGTGGCGGTCTCCGCGCCCATCCGCCGTTCCACCAGGCGCCACAGCAGGACCACGCCCAGGCACCCGCTCACCAGCGACAGCAGCACCCCGGCTTCCACCAGGCCCAACGGGGTCAGCTCGCTGATGGCCCGGGCGCCGAACGGCACCACCGGCAGGAACACCAGCTGCTGCTGCGGGTCCACCACCGCCCCACCGATGGGCAGGTCGGTATAGCCGGCCCGGGCGATCGACAGATACCAGCCGCCGTCCCACGAGCGGGCCGAATAGGCCATCGGGTACCCGCGGGTGGAGAGCACACCCCACACCAGCAGCACCACCAGCCGCGACATCGCAAACACGAAGATCGGGGTGAGGTACCACGCGGTTGCCGCCCAATCCCGCGCCGCACGGACCAGCGCCTTCCCGCCACGCACGCCGTCCGTCATCGCCCGAATCGTAGACCTCCGACCGCTCTCCATTCAGGTGGCGAACCGGCGCACGGCGGCGGTGACCGCGGCGCCGATCACGATCACCACGATCAGCGGGGCCTTGCGCCAGGCGGCCACGGCGGCGGCCGCCACGCCCGCGGCACGCGCATCGAGCACGAGCGCCTGGCCGTCGCTGAACGTGTCCTTCATCACGATCGCCGCCAGCATTGCGGCCGGGATCAGCGCCAGGCACCGGTCCAGCACCGGCGGCAGGCGACGCTCCCCCACCACCACCAGGCCGAGCACCTTGAACGCATACGCGGTACCGGCCAGGGCGAACACGAACGCCCAGGTCACTGCGCCACCGCCACGGTCCTGCCCGGGGGTGGCGTGGGAAGGCCGACCAGCACACCCAGCGCGGCGCACAGGATCGGCACCCCGACCGGCGTGATCGGGATCAAGACCAGGCACAGGGTGCCGCCGATGGCCGCGGCCAGCGCAGGGCGGCGCTGGCGCAACAGCGGCCACAGCATGGCCACGAACGCCGCGGGGAAGGCGGCGTCCAGCCCCCACGTCTCGGGGTCGATGGCCGACCCGAGGAGCGCGCCGGCCAACGTGCCGACGTTCCAGAACAGGTAGATGCTCCCGCCCGTCACCCAGAAGGCCGTCCGCCGGTGGGCGTCGTCCGTCTGCACTGCGGCCATGGCGGTGCTCTCGTCGATCGTCCACTGCGCAGCCAGCAGGCGCATCGGCAGGCTGCCCTTCATGTGCTGCGCCATCGCCAGGCCGTACACCGCGTTGCGCGCCGCCAGCAGCGCGGCGCCACCGAACGCGCTGGCCGCCGAACCGCCCGAGCCGAGCACGCTGACGGCGGAGAACTGGGATGCGCCGGTGAACACCAGCAGCGACAGGGCGCACGTCTGCGCCACCGAGGCACCCGAGGACACCGACGCCACCCCGAACGACACAGCGAACACGCCCACGGCGAAGCCGAGCGTGATGCACGCGCTCACGACCTCCCGCATGCGCGGGTCGCGCAACCACTCCCTCACGGCTTGCGGGCCACCAGCCAACGCACCGACAGGGGCGGCAGGTCCACCATCGCCGAGGCCGGCTGGCCCTGCCACGGCACCTCGGTGAAACCCTCCGTCTCGCCGCCCTGGCCGAAGCCGCTGCCGCCCCACGCCGGGGCGTCGGTGTCCACCGCGATCTCCCACCGGCCCGCCCACGGCAGCCCGACGCGGTACCCCGGCCGCGGCACCGGCGTGAAGTTCGCCACGCAGGCCACCGCCGTGCCACCGGCATACCCCCAGCGCAGGAAGGCGAACACCGACTGGTCGGTGTTGTCCGCGTCCAGCCACTGGAAGCCGGTGGGCTCGTGGTCGCGCTCGTGCACCGCCGGCCACTGCTGGGCAACCCGGCTGAGGTCCGCCAGCAGGTCGCGCACACCGCGGTGCGGCGCATGGTCCAGCAGGTGCCACGGCAGGCCGGTGGATTCGTTCCACTCGGTGAACGGCGCCAGCTCGGCACCCATGAACAGCAGCGGCGCGCCGGGCATCGCCCACATCCAGGCGTACAGGGCGCGCAGGTTGGCGAAGCGCTGCCAGTCGTCGCCGGGCATCTTGCCCAGCAGGCTGCCCTTGCCGTGCACGACCTCGTCGTGGCTGAGGGGCAGCACGAACTGCTCGCTGAACGCGTACAGCAACCCGAACGACAGGTCGCGGTGGTGCCAGCGCCGGTGCACGGGGTCGTGGCTGAAGTAGCCCAGCGTGTCGTGCATCCAGCCCATGTTCCACTTGTGGCTGAAGCCCAGGCCGCCGTGCTCCACCGGGTGGGTGACCTTGGGCCAGGCAGTGCTCTCCTCGGCGATCATCAGCGACGTCGGCGCCTCCGCGGACACCACGCTGTTCAGCTCGCGCAGGAAATCGATGGCCTCCAGGTTCTCCCGCCCTCCATGGCGGTTCGGCACCCACCCTCCCGCAGGGCGGGAGTAGTCCAGGTACAGCATGCTGGCCACGGCATCCACCCGCAGCCCGTCGATGTGGAACTCCTGCAGCCAGTACAGGGCGTTGGCCACCAGGAAGTTGCGCACCTCCGTGCGCCCGTAGTTGAACACGTACGTGCCCCAGTCCGGGTGCTCGCCCTGGCGCGGGTCGGCGTGTTCGTAGAGGGCAGTGCCGTCGAAACGGGCCAGGCTCCAGTCGTCCTTCGGGAAGTGTGCCGGCACCCAGTCCATCAACACGCCGATGCCGCGCTGGTGCAGGATGTCCACAAAGGCGCGGAAGTCGTCGGGCGAACCGAAGCGTGAGGTGGGCGCGAAGTAGCCCGTGACCTGGTAGCCCCACGAGCCACCGAAGGGGTGCTCCGCCACCGGCAGCAACTCGACATGGGTGAAGCCGAGGCCGGCGACATGATCGGCCAACTGGTGCGCCAGGTCGACATACCCGGTCACCCCATGCCGCCACGACGCGAGGTGCACCTCGTAGATGCGCAACGGCGGCCCGGGGGCCCTGGTGCGGCCGGCCATCCACTCCGCGTCCGCCCACTCATGCGCCGTGGGCGCGGGCACCACGCTGGCGTTGGCCGGCGGGCACTCAGTCGCCTGGGCCATCGGGTCGGCCTTCATCACCGTTGCCCCACCGCGGCCGACCACGGCGTACTTGTACCGCTGCCCTGCCTGCGCCTCGGGCACCACGGTCGCCCAGATGCCCGACGCCCCCTGCGGCTGCAGCGCCGTACCGTCGCCCCATTCGTTCCAGTCGCCCACCACGTACACGGCACGCGCGTTCGGTGCCCAGACCGCGAAGCGCACCCCGCCACCCTCCTGGGTGTGGGCGCCGAGGAAGGCCCACAGCCGACGATGGTTGCCTTCGCCGAACAGGTACAGGTCGAGGTCGCTGAGGAGCACGTTGCGAGCGTAGGCCACCGCCCCACCCGGAAGCCCGCTGCGCCCGCTGCTACGTTCGTCACGTGCGCGTGTTGATGCTGTCGTGGGAGTACCCGCCCCTGGTCGTCGGCGGGATTGCCGCCCACGTGGAAGGGCTGGCCACGGCGCTGGCCCGTGGCGGGCACGAGGTCGTGGTGCTCAGCCTGGCCCACCCCGACGAGCCTGCCGACCAGGTGGTGGACGGGGTTCGCGTCCTGCGCGCCGACACCGCCCTGCCGTGGCTGCCCGACGACGACCTCGTGGCCCGCATGGCCAGCGCCAACCATCAGCTGGTGCAGCTGGCCGCCCACCTCGGCGATTGGCGGCCCGAAGTGGTCCATGCGCACGACTGGCTCACCGCGTGGGCCGGCGACACCCTCAAGACGCTGTTCGCGGTGCCCCTCGTGGCCACCGTGCACGCCACCGAACGCGGCCGCCACGGCGGGCACCTCCCCCCTGGGCTGCCGGGGGCCATCAACTCCGTCGAGTGGTGGCTCACCTACCAGGCCCGGCTGGTGATCGCCTGCTCCCAGTTCATGGTGCGCGAGGTGGTCTCGGACTTCGAGCTGCCGCCGGAGAAGGTCCACCTCGTGCCCAACGGGGTGGACGTCGCCCGCTGGGTCCGCGGCGACGTCGACGAGGGCAGCCACGTGGGCGCCCCGCCCGACCCCGCGGCGCCGCTCGTGGTGGCGTGGGGGCGCATCCAGTACGAGAAGGGGTTCCAGGTGCTGGCTCGCGCCATCGGCGAGCTGCGCGGCCGCCTGCCCGGCCTGCGCTGTGTCATTGCCGGCCGGGGCACGTACCTTCCCGAGCTGCAGACCCAGATCGACATGGAAGGCGTCAGCGACCTCGTGCAACTTGCCGGGTTCGTGCCCGACGACGAGTTGCGGGGGCTGCTGGCGCAAGCCGCGTGCGTGGTGATCCCGTCGCTGTACGAGCCGTTCGGCATCGTGGCACTGGAGGGCATGGCCGCAGGCGCACCGACCATCGTGGCCCGCACCGGCGGCCTGGCCGAGATCGTCGGCGGCACCGACGCCGGCCTGCTCTTCGAGCCCGGCAACCACCACGCACTGGCCGATGCCATCGAGCGGGTGGTGCACCAACCCGACCTCGCCCTGCAGCTGCGCCTGCGGGCGGCCGAGTTGCTGCAGCAGTCCTACACCTGGGACGCCATCGCCGCCTCGACCGCCGAGGTCTACGCGGTGGCGCTGCGGTGAGTCAGGGCGTGTAGGTGTTGGTGGTGTAAGCGAGGAAGCCGAGCCCGGCCATCACCACCGCGGACGCCCCTACCAACGCCGGCCGTACCCGGGATGGCAGCACGGACGCCCAACCGACGAACAACGGGAAGGCCGTGATCAGAAAGCGCGGGCCGGACGTCTGCCGGGCGTTGACGAACACCAACAGCACCGTGGCGGCCGCATACGCGAACCACGACAGCGGCACACGGGCCCGCCATGCCAACACCAGGCCACCCAACCCGAGCACGATGAACACGATCGAGGACACGGCCTCCGTGGCATCGAGCGACGACCCGGTGACCAGCCGCCCGAGCGCCTCCAGCGTGCTCCCCCCGCCGTCGATCCGCGACCCCCAGCCGGCGTCCTGCATGTCGAAGTACCCGAGCAGGCTGCCCGTGCGCCGGGCCGAGTACACCAGCCAGGCCACGAACCCCAGTGGGGCCACCACCGCGGCCACGAACGGGCGCCAACCAGCGGCCTCGCCCCGCCGGCGCGCCTGGACGGCCTCGATGACACAGGGGATGACCAGCACGAACGCGTTCGGCCGGATGAGCCCACCGATGAACGCCGCGGCCCCAGCCGCAGCCCACTGGCGGCGGTGAAGCCAGTGGAACGTCAGCACCACCGACAACAGCATCGGGGCATCGGTGTAGAACATCGACAGCACGAAGGCGTGAGGCGAGAACACCAGCAGCGCCAGCGCGATCGACGCCGTGTCCGCACCGAATCGGGGTTCGAGCAGCCGCCACAGGAGCACCCCGGCGGCGCACGTGCACAGGATCGACACCACCACGCCCGCTTCGATCACCCCCAGCGGGGTGACCTCACTGACGGCACGCGCCAGGTAGGGCGCGCCGGGCAGGAACGCCAGATGCTGCAACGAGTGGAAGATCGGCCCACCGACGGGACGCGGCCCGTAGCCATGCAGGGCGAGATCGGTGTACCAGCCGCCATCCCACGAGGCGAACAGGTTCCCCGGGCGCACCCCTGGCCGCACGCACATCCACACCACCACCATCGCCGCGGCCCGGCTGAGCGCCACGATCGAGAGCGGTGTCGCCATCCACCGCACTTTGGGTGCCCCTCGGCGGAGCGAGTCGAGGAGTCCGCCCGCCATAGGTCTGGACCTTACTCCCCGCACCGCAACGTCACCTGGCCGTGACATGCGTCCGGTGCCCCTTGTGGATCGCGCCGACTAGGGTTTCCCCGATGCGTGCAGTCCGTCAGTTCAATGTTGTTCCCGCCGTGCCGAGCTCCCTGCAAGCGCTTACAGAGCTGGCCTCGAACCTCCACTGGACGTGGGACCGCGAGACCAAGGCGTTGTTCCGCCGTCTCGACCCGGTGCTGTGGAAGGAAAGCAAGGAGGATCCATTGCACCTCCTGGCGGCCATCACCGCGCCCCGGTGGGCAGCGCTGGCCGCCGACGCCGAGGTCGTGGCTGCCACCAACGCCGCCGCCGCCCGCCTGCACGATGCCGTCGGCTCGCCCCGCTGGTTCCAGGGCAGGGCCGGCTCGCCGCTCGGCCTGGTGGCCTACTTCTCCCCCGAGTTCGGCATCAGCGAGACCGTGCCCCAGTACTCGGGTGGGCTTGGTGTCCTCGCCGGCGACCACCTCAAGGCGGCCAGCGACCTCGGCCTGCCGCTCGTGGGCGTCGGCCTACTGTACGCCGAGGGCTACTTCCGCCAGCGCCTCAACGCCGACGGCTACCAGGAGGAGCGCTACCCGCGCCTGGAGGCCGCCCACCTCGCCGCCCGGCCCACCGGCCTGCAGATCGAGGTGGACCTGGCCGGCGACCTCGCCCGGGCGAACGTGTGGGAGCTCCAGGTCGGGCGCACCCACCTCTACCTGCTCGACACCGCTGTCGAGGGCAACAGCCATGAGGCAGCCGCCGTCACCGACCGCCTCTACGGCGGCGACAAGGAGCACCGCCTGCGCCAGGAGATCCTGCTCGGTGTTGGCGGCGTGCGCGCCCTGCGCGCCCTCGGCCTGGACCCCCAGGTGTTCCACACCAACGAAGGCCACGCAGGTTTCCTCGCCTTCGAACGCATCCGCGAACTCGTCGGCCACGGCCTGTCGTTCGCCGAGGCCATCGAGGCCGTCCGGGCCGGCGGCGTGTTCACCACCCACACCCCCGTACCCGCAGGCATCGACCGCTTCCCTCGCGACCTGATGGAGAAGTACTTCCGCGGGTTCGCCGATTCCTGCGGTGTCACCTTCGACGAGCTGATGGATCTCGGCCACCGCGCCGACGAGCCGGACGGCATGTTCAACATGGCCGTGATGGGCCTCCGCCTCAGCGCGCGCAGCAACGGCGTCGCCCAACTGCACGGCGAGGTCAGCCGGGAGATGTTCGCCGGCCTGTGGCCCGACGTGCCGGTGAAAGAGGTCCCGATCGGGGCCATCACCAACGGCGTGCATGCGCACACCTGGGTGGGCGACCACATGGCTTCCCTGCTGGCCAAGAGCGTCGGCCCGGTGTGGGACGGTGCGGACGAACCCTCATGGCGCGGGGTCGACCAGCTGGACCCCGCGGAGATCTGGGCGGCGCGCAGCAAGGGCCGCGCGGAGATGGTCTCGTTCGTGCGCGCTCGCATGGGGGAGCTCGTCCTCGACCCGAAGGCGCTCACCATCGGCTTCGCCCGCCGTTTCGCCACCTACAAGCGGGCCACCCTCCTGCTCAGCCAGCCGGACCGCCTGCGCAAGTTGCTGCTGTCGGCCGACCGCCCGGTGCAGTTCGTCTTCGCCGGCAAGGCCCACCCGCAGGACCAGCCGGGCAAGGACATGATCCGCGACATCGAGCTGTTCGCCCGCCAACTGGACGTCGGCCACCACTTCGTGTTCGTGCCGGACTACGACATGGCGATCGCCCGGATGATGTACCGCGGCTGCGATGTGTGGCTCAACAACCCGCGGCGCCCGCTGGAGGCGTGCGGCACCAGCGGCATGAAGTCTGCCCTCAACGGCGGCCTCAACTGCAGCATCCTCGACGGCTGGTGGGACGAATGCTTCGACGGGGAGAACGGCTGGGCCATCAACTCCGCCGACGACGACCCGGACATCGCCCGCCGCGACCAGCGCGAGGCCACCAGCCTGTTCGGCCTGCTGGAGCGGGACATCGTGCCCCTGTTCTACGACCGCGACACCGCGGGGGTTCCCGTCGGCTGGACCGACAAGATGAAGGCCAACTGGCGTTCACTCGGGCCGTTCGTCACCGCGGCCCGCATGGTCCGGGACTACGCCACCAACCTCTACGAGCCCGCCGCCAGCAGCTCGCGCACCGCGATGGCGGACGACTGCGCGGTGGCGAAGGACCTCGCCCAGTGGAAGCGCTGGGTGCGTACCTCCTGGCCGGCGGTGAAGGTGGTGGACGTCGAGGTCGACGCCTCCCCCGCGCACGAGGGCGACACCCGCCGCGTCCGCGCCCATGTGGACGTCGACGGGCTGGATCACGATGCCGTGGCGGTGCAGGCACTGCACGGCCCGATCGACACCGAAGGCGAGTTCGTCGGCACCCCGGCGATGGTGCGCCTGGCGAACGTGGCGCCGGGCGTGTGGGAGGCGGACTACTCCGTCGGCGAGGCCGGCCCGTACGGCGTCACCGTGCGCGCCCTGCCCAGCCACCCCCACCTCGTCAGCCAGGTGGAGCTCGGCACCGTCGCCTGGGCCGTCTGACCGGGCTCCCCCACCTTTA
>JBPOIX010000340.1:0-2190 GCA_052034175.1 Actinomycetota bacterium | reverse complement strand
GCCACCGTGCCGGTGCGCACCGGTATCTGCTCGCCCGGCCTGTTCGAGACGACATGCGAGCCGCCCACCCGCGACACGGTGGCCGGCATCGCGCTGGTGCGGGTCGACTGGGCCGGGGGCGCCGTGTCGGGCCGGTCGGGCTGGCTGGTCGAGCCGATCGTCAGCGGCGGCCGGCGCACGGAGCTGCCGCCCACCCCGCAGTTGGACGTCACCACCCCAGCCACCGTCAGCGGCGAGGGCGAACTGCAGACGGTCGACTTCCGGCTGCTCGCCGACCGGCCGGTGGACTGGACGCTGACCGTGCCCGACAGCGCCTGCCGGCGAGAGGGCGCTGCCGAACCGGTGTGGCGCTCGACCACCACGTCCACACAGTTCACCGTCCGCACCAACGGCTTCTGCACGGACGTGTGGGTGCAGTTCATCGTCACCCTCACCGACCCGGCGACCGGAGCATCCACCACCTACGGCCAGTGGCCGTCGGCGTGGCCAAGTGGGTACGTAGAGCTCCTCGCGTCCTCCCGCCCGCTCACCGTGCTGGTCGGGATCGCGGAGCCCGACGGCGGCAGTATCGAGATGTGGACGCCCACCGACGTGAACGTGCAGATCGGCCGGCCGGACTCGGTTGACTTCGCCAACTGGTGGGGTGGGCACTACGACTTCCCGACGTATCTGCAGAGCGACCCTGCCCTGCGCTGTGACCAGGCGTATCGCCCCTTCCCCGGCATCTACGGGTGGTCGCAGGAGGGCTACGGCGTGAGCACCCCGATTCCCGACCAGGTCCGCATCCGGGTGACGGTCGAACTGGCGCAGGCCAGCGGCAGCCTCAACCGCTGCCGCCCCGGTGGCCGGAGGTTGGTGACGGTGATCGAGACGACCATCAGCGAGGCCGACCTCACCGCCGCCCGCGACGGCATCCGCCTCACGGCACCGGACGACGCACCCTTCCCCGTGGTGGTGCTGGTCCGCCTCGGCAGCTGACGAGGGAGCGGCTCAGCCGGCCAGGGCGGCCTTCACCAGCGCGGCGATCTGCCCGCCGTCGGCAGTGGGGCCGGCCTTGGCGCGGACCGCGGCGATGACCTTGCCCATCGCCTTCATGCCCTCGTTGCCGGCAGCCGCAGCGGCCGCGACCTCCTCGGCGACGACGGCCTGCAACTCGTCCGCGCTGAGAGCAACCGGCAGGTAGGCCTCCAGCACGGCGGCCTCGGCACGCTCACGCTCGACCCGCTCCGGCCGGCCGGCGGTGACGAACGCATCCGCCGTCTCGTGGTGCTTGCGGGCCTCGACCACCAGCACGGCGATCACCTGCTCGTCGCTGAGCACGACCTGCTCGGCACCTGCGGTCTCCGCCACGGCCAGCGCGGACAACGCCTGGCGCAGCGCCGACAGCGCCACCTCGTCGCGCGCCCTCATCGCCGCCGTCAGTGCCTGCTGCAGTTGCTCCTTCACCGTGCTCATGCGCACAGGGTACGGCCGGATGCGCGGAGCAGCCGCCTGGTTTGCACCGGCCGATAGCGTCAGCCACGTGCTCGGTGCAGTCGGCGACTTGGTGGAAGACGTGGTGGTGCGCCTGCACGGCCCGGTGAACATGGCCAGCGACACGGATGCCGAGGTCGGCCGTCGCCGCGGCGGCAGCGCGGCGAACGTGGTGGAGGCCGCGGTGCGCGCCGGTGGCGCGGCGCGCTTCATCGGCCAGGTCGGCGACGATGCCACCGGCCGCTGGCTGACCTCCTGCCTGGAGGCCCTCGGCGCCGAGACCGCAGTGCACCGAGAGGGGCGCAGCGGCACGATCGTGGTGTTGGTGGATTCCCACGGCGAGCGCACCATGCTCTGCGACCGCGGCGCCTGCACTGCGCTGGACGAACCGCACCCGTCGTGGCTGGTGGGCCTGGACACCCTGCACATCCCGTACTACTCGCTGGTGGGCGAACCGCTGGCCACCACGGTGCGCACCCTGGCCGAGTGGGCCAACGAGCGCGGCATCGTGGTCACGGTGGACACCTCGTCGGCGGCGCTGCTGGCCACCGCTGGCGTGCCCGCTGCCCTGGCCCAGATCGCGGCCCTCCGGCCCGCGGTGGTCCTGGCCAACGAACTCGAAGCCGAGGTCCTCGGTGTGGCCCTCTTGGCGCTGGACACCACCGTCGTGGTCAAGCACGGCGCCGCACCGGCCGTCGTCCACCGCGTCGGGGAACC
>JBPOIX010000133.1:0-3769 GCA_052034175.1 Actinomycetota bacterium | reverse complement strand
AAAGCGGTACGCGAGCTGGGTTCAGAACGTCGTGAGACAGTTCGGTCCCTATCCTCCGCAGCCGAAGGTGTATTGAGGAAGGCTGTCCCTAGTACGAGAGGACCGGGACGGACGGAGCTCTGGTGTGTCAGTTGTCGTGCCAACGGCATGGCTGATTAGCCACCTCCGGAAGGGATAACTGCTGAAAGCATCTAAGTAGGAAACCCGTTCCAAGATAAGTACACCCATGCGGTTAACGCAGTAAGGCCCGTGACGAGACCATCACGTTGATAGGCCGGAAGTGGAAGCACGGTAACGTGTGGAGCTGACCGGTACTAATCGGCCGAGGGCTTGGTTTGAACATCGCTCGTGCTTGCTCTGGAGTGCTCGGAGGGCTGCCTTCCCCGTCAGGGGTTGGCGCCATCCTTGACAACAGATTTCGGTGGCTATAGCGGCAGGGTCACACCCGTTCCCATCCCGAACACGGAAGTTAAGACTGCCTGCGCCGATGGTACTTGGGGGTAGACCCCCTGGGAGAGTAGGTCGCCGCCGGATTTCTCACTCAACGCCCCTTCGGGGGCGTTGAGTACTTTTTCACCTCAGGCCGTCCCACATTGGGGCGGCCTGAGGCCGTTTTCGCCGTAGGCTTGAGACTCCTATGCCGCAGCCCAGACGAACCACTCCACGGTCCTCCGATTCACGTGGTGGCAGCCCCGGCGGCGCTCCGCGTCGCCCGTCCGCTGCCGACGGGCCTCGTCGTCGGACCAGAGGCGCCGCAGGGAGCGCCGGCCGCAGGTCGGCCGACGAGGGTGGGGCTGCGGGCCCGGCCCGACGTGGGGCGTCGTACGGTGCTCCGCATCGCGGTACGTCCGCTGCCCGCCGTCCCCGTCCCGCCACCAACCCTGGGGAGCGCGACGACGAGATCTCCCGCGGCGACCGGCCGTCTCGTGGCGCTCCTGGCGCACGCGGGGCAGGCGGCGCACGCGGTGCGAGCTATGGCCGGGGGCCGGGCACTGCACGCCCGAGCGGCCAGCGCAGCGGTCCGGGCCAGCGCAGCGGCGCAGGCCCGCGCGCCGGCGAGCGCGGCGGTCGTTACCAGCGCTCCGAGGAGCGTGGTTCGGGAGCCGCGCGTGAGGGCGGCGCCGGCCGGCAGGTGGGGCGGCGCGCGGATGGCCCATCAGGGCGCAGTTGGCAGGATGGCGGCAGCGATCGGCGCTCGAGCGGCCGTCCAGCCGATGGTGGTCGGTCGGGAGCAGGACGGCAGGGTGGCACAGGGCGTCCCTCGTTCGCCGGGCGGCCCGCCGAGGGCCGGTCGGGTGAGGGCCGCGCTCCGGGTGGTCCGAGGCCGAGCCGCGGGCGTGATCCGCGGGAGAGCGCCGGCTTCGACCGCCAAGGCGGGGATGATCGCCGCGGCGCAGGCCGTCCGGAGCGTGGGCCTCGGAGCGGCTCGGCTGGGCGCCCGAGTCGCGACGGTGGCCGCTCGGACCGTGTCCCGCCGCGAATGACCGAGAGGCCGATGACGGCCGCTCAACGTCGAGCTGCGGAGATCCGCGCCACCCGCCCTGCCCCGGAGACCGACGAGTACGTGGCCCCTGCCCGCCGTGGCCCCAAGGGCCCGCCCCCGCAGTGGGAGCGCGAGCAGTGGATCGACGACGGCTCTGTCCGCGACGAGGCGCGCAAGGCCACGGCGCGTGCCGCCGAGGACGCACCGTCCCGCCGCCGGCGAGAGCCCCAGATTGCGCCCGAAGTGGTGGAGGACCTCCAGGCGTTGCTCCCCGCGAATCGCATGGCTCGGTATCAGGAGCGCTTGGCGTCGGCCGCCGATGCCCTCGACCGTGGTCGTTTCGGCGATGCGCGGCGGATGGTGCAGCCTGTGCTGCGCGACGTGCCCGACATGGCCTTCGCCCATGAGATCGCCGGGCTGGCCTCCTATCGTTTGGGCCAGTTCCGCAAGGCTGCGGCCGAGCTGGAGTTGGCCCGCCAGCTCGATGCCTCGCTTCGCCACCATCCCGTGCTTGCAGACTGCTACCGCGCCCTGCGCCGGTACACCGAGGTCGAGGAGCTCTGGCGGGAGCTGCGCGAGGCGTCACCGGAGCCGGCGTTGATGGCCGAGGGTCGAATCGTCGCCGCCGGCGCCCAGGCTGATCGCGGTGACATCAAGGGTGCGCTGGCCACGATGCAGAAGGCGATGGACGTGCCGAAGAAGGCGCGCGACTATCACCTGCGCCAGTGGTACGTGGTGGGCGATCTGTTCGATCGGTCCGGTGACCCGGTGAAGGCCCGCCGTTGGTTCGCCCTCGTGGCGGAAGCGGATGCGGACTTCGCCGACGTGCGGGATCGTCTGAGGGCGCTCGGCCGCTAGCGAAACGCCGGCGGCGCTCGACCGTGCCGCTCAGCTCATCCCTGTCACACCCCTCGCGTACCGTTCGGGTTCGGCTTCCCCGTCGACCTGTCAACTACCTACGCCGTCCCGCCCAGCCGCTGGCTGGGGGAGGGGAGTACACCATGAACATCGTCATTCTCGAAGGCACGCTGAGCAGCGAGCCCGTCCTGCGAACCCTGTCCTCGGGCTCGCTGTTGCATCAGTTCGAGGTCACCACGCGCGATGCCGAGGTGGCATCCACCGTGCCGGTCGCCTGGTTCGACCCTGCCGTTCCCCCGACGTTCACGAAGGGCTCCTCGGTCGTGGTGGTGGGCACCGTGCGGCGCCGCTTCTTTCGTGGTGCTGGTGGCACCCAGAGCCGCACCGAGGTGGTGGCCACCGAGGTCCTCCCGTCGACGAAGAAGGCCAAGGTCAACCGGGTGCTGCGCCGCCAGGCCGAGATCCTGGGAGGCGCCGCGGGCGCAGATGTACGCTCCGTGTGATGGCGCCATCGCCGTGGCGCCATCGATCGCCACCTGGTGTGAGCAGGAGATGGAGGACGTCATCATGAACCAAGAGCAGCTCGAGAGGGTCCGTGCTGGCGCCGGTTTCATCGCCGCGCTCGACCAGAGCGGTGGTAGCACACCCAAGGCATTACGCCTGTACGGGGTGCAGGAGTCCGAGTACACCACCGACGAGGAGATGTTCGCGCTGATGCACGCGATGCGCAGCCGGATGGTGACCAGCCCGGTGTTCGGCGGGGATCGCATTCTCGGTGCCATCCTCTTCGAAGGCACCATGGACCGGGAGATCCGAGGCGTCGGCAGCGCGGAGTATCTGTGGTCGGCCAAGGGCGTCGTGCCGTTCCTCAAGGTGGACAAGGGCTTGGCGGACGAAGCGGATGGTGTGCAGTTGATGAAGGCGATGCCGGAGCTCGACGCACTGCTCGCCAGGGCGGCGGCGAAGGGCGTGTTCGGCACCAAGATGCGGTCGGTGATCCAGATGGCGAATGCCTCGGGCATCGGCGCCGTGGTTGCTCAGCAGTTCGAGGTGGGTCGGCAGATCCTGGCCGCGGGGCTGGTGCCGATCATCGAACCGGAAGTGAACATCCACAGCCCCGAGAAGGGGGCGGCGGAGGTGCTGCTGAAGGCCGCATTGCTGGCGCAGTTGGCCGAGCAGCCTGAGGGCAGGCCGGTGATGCTCAAGCTGACGATCCCCGAGGTCGACGACTTCTACCTCGAGTTGGTGGAGCACCCGAGTGTGCTCCGCGTGGTGGCGTTGTCCGGGGGGTACTCCCGCGACGATGCCAACGCCAAGTTGGAGCGCAACCACGGCATGATCGCCAGCTTCAGCAGGGCGCTCACCGAAGGGCTGAGCGCTCAGCAGAGCGACAGCGACTTCAATGCCACTCTCGATGCGGCGATCGCC
>JBPOIX010000028.1:0-21182 GCA_052034175.1 Actinomycetota bacterium | reverse complement strand
ACCAGCTGGACCAGTTGCTCCTGCAGCGCCAACAGCTCGCAGCGGCCGCGCCCGGGGACCCGACGGCCCTCCAGCAGCAGGTCGACGCGGCCCAGACGGCGCTGGACACGGCGCAGTCGAACCAGGTGGAGAACTTCGGCAACGCCGCGGTGGCGGCATTCAAGGCGGCAGTGAAGATCGTCGCCACGGTGGAGGACCCTGCGGCCTCGGTGCTCGACAAGCTGGTCGCAAAGGGCGACACCGATCTGGAGACGTCCGTGGCGAACGCCTACAAGTCGGTCGACCCCACGGTGGCCGCGCTCGATGTGGCTGCTGATCAGCTTGCCCTGCTCGCCGGCGCGCAGAAGGCGACCATCGAAGCCCAGCAGAAGCTTCTGGCCGCCTCGCGGGCGCTGTCCGACCTGCAGGCAAGTCATGCCGCCGCGGCCGCCGCGTCGCCCCTGCTGATGGGCCTCGACGCGCAGATCGCGGAGCTCCGCAGCCGGATCACGACGATGAACCTCGTGCTGTCCAGCGATGGCTCGCCGACGCACGGTGTGCCCATGGCGTCGCCCGGCGCAGGACGCTGGACGGACGTGATGATCACTGCGAACTCGAAGGCGTTGAGCAAGAGCTCCGACATCCAGAGCTCCTCGTCCGATTCCTCCTGGTCCGTCGACTTCCTGATCGGCAGCGCGTCGGGCAGCAACTCCAGCGCCGCTGGCACTGCCAGTGCCTCGCTGCAGAGCGCGGCGACGAGTGTCAACGTGGCATTCCGGGCCACGAAGGTCACCTTCGACCGTGGCGGCTGGTTCGACCCCGGCCTGTTCTCGCAGACCGCCGGGATGTTCAAGTACCCGACGTCGTCGACGGTGAGCGCCGGGGGCGGTGCCCCGCTGGACGCGAATCAGCTCCCCTGCATCCTGCCCTCGTACCCGGTGGCGTTCGTGATCGCCAAGGACGTCACCATCGACGTCACCATCGACACCAGCAAGTCCGACGGCTACTCCAGCTACCTGAAGAACACGAGCGCCAGCGGGGGAGGCTTCCTGTGCTTCAGCGCCAACTCCTCCACCACGTTCGGAGCGTCGACGGAAACCGGGTCCTCGGGCGAGACGACCAATCACTTCCTGATCCGCATCCCTGGGCCGCAGATCCTCGGTTGGGTGCTCGAGTACGTCGATGCCGATCAGTCGCGGCCCTACACGAAGCTGGCGGCCAACTTCCCGCCGCAGCCGCCCACGCCGCCGGCACCACCGGCACCGAAGCCAGACCACGACCACAACCCGCTGGCGATGATGGCCACGCTCGATGCGGTGCCCGCACCTGTGCCGGCGCCGGTCCAGGTCATCCCGGCGGTGCCGGTCGGCGACGCCCTCGTCAGCGGGAACGGGGTGCACTGATGAGCATCCTCGACGACATCTACGCCAAGATCGGAGGGGCGGACGGGCAGTACGCGGGGGTCACCTACGGCCTCGTCCCGGGTAACTCGCTGCTGCAGGTGTTGCAGACCCCGGACCTGTGGGGCACGGCCCCGGACAGCACGGGCTACTACACCGGGCCGACCCCGCCGGGGCAGAACCTGTTGGCAGCCATCCAGTCGGTGGTGCAGACGGCGAGCTCCGTCGTCGACATCACCACACTGGCCCCCTTCCCCGACGGGGCGTTCCTGGCGGCCATCCGCGACGGCCTGCACCACCGGGCAGCGGCCACACCGTTGCTGCTCCGCATCCATGCCGGCCTGCACCCTCTGCTCAAGGAGGTCGTGTTCGGTCGTGCTGCGGTGGAGGCGTTCCTGCGTGACGTCACCGAAGGCCTTCCGCCGGACGCCCCGATCACCGTGGCCGTGAGCTTGGCCATGATGTCCAGCGTCGAGCAATCCTGGAACCACGGCAAGGTCGTGGCGGCGGACGGGCAGCAGGTGATCTTCGGCGGCCACAACATGTGGGCCGGCGACTACCTCGGCTTCGCACCGGTGCACGACCTCTCGTTGCAGGTGGCGGGGCCGGCGGCGGCAATGGCGCACGTGTACAGCGACCGTCTGTGGGCGTACGTGGCGGACTGGTACGCCAGCTCCAACCCGGCCGCCCGGGTGTGGTCGATGGTGTGGGCCAATGGCCAGATGGCCGACGGCCTGCCGCCCGCTCGACCCGAGGTCGCCCCGGAACCGGTCGGTGCGATGCGGGCACTCGTGGTGACGCGCATGGGTCGGAACGTCGTCCCGCCGGACAAGGTCGGGCACACGGACCAGGCCAGCGACCTGGCCAAGGTGCAGGCGCTGGAGGCGGCGACCACGAGCATCAAGCTGTCGCAGCAGGACATGGCGTTCTCGCTGCGCGGCGCCGTCGGCAAGTACGCCACGTTCGCCGACTGGCTCGACCCGCCAGTGGTCGATGCCCTGGCTGCCGCACTCCAGAGAGGGGTGCAGGTGGAACTCGTGGTTTCCGGGCATCATGCTCGCTCGGCCACCGGCAATCCCTACGCCAACCTCGGTGGCGTGACCACCAAAGCAGCGCTGGTGGAGTGGTTCCGCAACCTCCGCGGGATGACCTCGGCGCGACTCCAGGCAATGGTGGCCCGGCTGCACGTCAAGGAGCTGCACACCGTGCGCACCAACTTCAACCCGTGGAAGCAGGGGCTGGTGGAGTGCGTGCAGGCCAACCACGCCAAGGTGTACATCATCGACGACGCCGTGGCCTACGTGGGGTCGGACAACCTCTACCCCTGCTCGTTGCAGGAGTTCGGGATGCTGATCGAGGACGACGACGCCGTGCACGGCCTGCTGGACGCCTACTGGACGAAGCTGTGGGACAACGCCCACCCGGTGCCGTCATGACCATCAACCCGATCATCACCGTTCCCGTGGGCGCCCGAGGCGTCGACTTCCTGAAACCGGACCCTGCCCACACGCCCGAGTGGTTGCGGGCCAATGGGTATACGTTCGCCTGCCGCTATGTGGCCCGGCATTCGAAACACCACAAGATCGTCACGAGGACGGAGGTCGACCACCTCCATGCGTGCGGCATCGCGGTGTCCCTGACGTACGAAGGCGGCGACGGAGATGTCCTTGGTGGGTCCTCCGCCGGCACGGCCAACGGTGCCTTCGCGGCGTCGTTCGCCCACGACCTGGGCTACCCGGCTGGGCTGCCCCTGTTCGCCGCCGCGGACACGGACGTGTATGCCAAGAACCTCGACGTGGCGACGAAGTACATGACGGCCTTCGCCGCGGCGTTGGGGCCCTATGCGCTGGGGATCTACGGCGACTCGGACATCCTCCGGGCAATGGCGGGTCTGCACCCGATCGGGTGGCTCCCGAATGCCATGGGCTGGTCGCCGTCGATGCACGGCGCCACCGTGCACGTGCAGCAAGCGCGAACGGACAAGGACCATGGCATCGACCCCGACGAGTGCCGCATTCCCTTCCAGGCGTGGTTGCCCCACTGACCGAGGATGACGGGCTTCCGGCCGAACACCCGGAGCCCGAGGGCTACAGCTCGTGCTCGGCGAGTTCACGGAACTCGTCGGGCACGTGGCCGTGGCGGCCCAGCGCCACGGACGCGTAGCCGACCGCGGCCCGGCCGAACCGTTCGCGCACCCGGTCCACGGAGTGGTCCACCGCCCAACGGGCGGCGCCGGTGGGGGAGCCCGCCCGTAGTGGGGAGTCCGCCACCACGGGAAGCTCGAGTTGCAGGACCGGCTGGTCCACCAGGTTGGAGACCGAGATCGCCAGCAGTGAGATCTGTGTCTCCGCCGGGTGATCGGCCAGGCCTTGCCACACCAGCCGCTCGGCGATCTCGGCCAGCGTGAGCGTGGTGCACACCGGCTCGGCCTCGGTGTGGCTGCGGGTGATGGAGCGGCCGGGTGCGCCCGGCACCACGAACCGCAGGCGCACGGTGACCGTGCGGCCGGCCCGCTGCTTGGCCCGCAGCCGGGCTGCCACACGGTCCGCAAGGTGGCCGAGCACCTCGCGCACCAGCCGCGGGTCCACGTCCTTGCGGCCGAACGCGGATTGCGAGCCCACCGACCCGGCCCGCCCACCGGCGCGCACCTTGCGCCGGTCGTCGTTGCGTGCCAGCGTGCCGACCTTGGCACCTAGCGCCTTGCCGAGCAGCGACCGCAGTGCATCGTCCGACGAGGCCGCCAGCTCACCGATCGTGCGCACCCCTCGTGCTTCCAGCTTCGCCTGGGTGACCGGCCCGATGCCCCACACCAGCCCCACGGGCAGGGGGTGGAGGAACTCCTCCTCGCGGTCCGGTGGCACCACCACCATCCCGTCCGGTTTGGCCACCTGGGAGGCGATCTTGGCCAGGTGCTTGTTCGAGGCCGCCCCCACCGAGATCGGCAGGCCGACCTCCTCGCGCACCCTGGACCGGATCTGCGCGCCGATGGCCTCCGCCGGCCCGAAAAGGTGCACCGAGCCGGTGACATCGAGGAACGCCTCGTCGATCGAGATGCGCTGGACATCCGGGGTGAAGTCCCCCAGGATGCCCATCACCCGGTCGCCCAGCCGTTGGTATTCCTTGAAGTGGCCGCCGACGAACAGCAGATCAGGACACAGCTGCTTGGCCCGGAAGCCGGACATCCCGCCCGACACGCCGAACCGCTTGGCCTCGTACGACGCCGCCAACACCACGCCCCCGCCGACGGCGATGGGGCGCCCGCGCAAGGAAGGATCCAGCAGCTGCTCCACCGAGGCGTAGAACGCGTCGAGATCGGCATGGAGGATCGTGGGCGTGCGGGCCACCGCGTCACCCTAGACGAACAGATGTTCGATCTACAAGGGGCGCCGTGGCTGGGCGCCCCGGTCGAGGGCGGTGGCCTGGTCGGGCCGGGTCGGGCCGGGTCAGGCCGGGTCGTCGACCCAGTGGCCCGGGCGCAGCGGGTCGCGCCGCCGGCTCGGGTGCTGGGTGGCGCCGAGCCACTGGATGAGCTGCTCCAGCGGCACCGGCCGGCACACTCCGTAGCCCTGCGCCATGTCGCACCCGAAGCCCTTCAAGCGGGAGATGACCTCGTCGGTCTCCACCCCTTCTGCCACCACCTGCAGGCCGAGGTTGTGGCCGAGGTCGATGATCGAGCGCACGATCACTTCGTCCTGCTCGTCGAACAGCAGGTTGGTGACGAAGCCGCGGTCGATCTTCAGCTCGGCCACCGGCAGGTGGCGCAGGTAGCTCAGCGACGAGTAGCCGGTGCCGAAGTCGTCCACGCTCAGCCGCACGCCCGTGCGGTTCAGCCGTTCGATCGTGTTGCGGGCTCGCGGGGCATCGATCAGCAACGAGGACTCGGTGATCTCGAGCGTGAGCAGGGCGGGGTCCACCCCGTGGCGGTCCAGGCGGCGCGCCACCCGATCCGGGAGCAACTCGTCCAACAGGTCGTGGGTGCTCAGGTTCACCGCCAGGCCGAGGTGGTGCCCCATGCGGTGCAGCGTGCTGAGCTGGCTGATCGCGCTGTCCAACACCACGTCGGTGAGTTGTTTGATCAGGCCGGTCTCCTCGGCCACCGGCACGAAGTCCTCCGGGCTGACCGAGCCGCGACTGAGGTGTGCCCACCGGGCCAGGGCTTCCACTCCCACGACCACGCCGCTGGCCAGATCGAGCTTGGGCTGCAGGTGGACGTGCATGTCGTCGCGCTCGAGTGCGGCGCGCAGATCGCCGAGCATGGAGAGCCGGGCGGGTGTCCGGCGGTCGATCTCGTCGCGATAGAACTCGACGCCGGTGTGGCGGTGCTTGGCGGCGTACATCGCGATGTCGGCGCGACGCAGCAGGGGGGTGGCGTCCGGGTCGGTGGCTTCGTACGGCGCGATGCCGATCGACATCGTCACCACGACGTCCAGCCCGTCGATGGTGAACGGTTGGCGCCCTTCGTCCAACAGCCGCCGGGCCAGGTCGCGAGCGCCGTCGGCGTCGGCTCGGATCAGCACCGCGAACTCGTCGCCTGCCAGCCGCGCCAGGTGCCCCTCGTCGCCGATCACGCCGCGCAGGCGGTCGCCGAAGTGGACGAGCAACTCGTCGCCGGCGAGGTGCCCCAGGGTGTCGTTGACCTCTTTGAACCGGTCGAGGTCCATCAAAAGCACGGCTGGCGGCAGCTGCGCCCCGTAGCCCGGCCCGGTGGCGGCCAGCAGCCGCTCGAAGCTCGAGCGGTTCGGAAGCCCCGTCAGCGAATCGTGGCGAGCCTCGAACTCGATGCGTTCGTGCAGCATGGCGCGCCGCAGCGTGGGTGCCAGCTGGTCGGCCAGGGTTCCGAGGCGGATGGTGTCCACCGGGCGGAAGTGGGCCTCGGCCCCTTCGCGGCCGGACAGCACCAGCGCGCCCACCAGGCCGTCGCCGTCGCGGATCGGTGCCACGAGCACCGTGGCCAGCTCGGCGGCCGGCCGCCGGTCGGTGCTGGGGTGGAGGTCGCTGTCGAGCAGGATGCCCCCATGCCCCACCAGCAGGGGCCGCCAGCGCAGGGCGTCGGCGTCCGCGGGAAGGGCAGGTAGGCCCGAGCCGTGGACGTGATGGGTGGCGATGCCCGCGCCGTCGAACACCACGACTGCCGCGGCCCTGGCTCGGAGGAGCCGAGCGGCTTCGGTGGCTGCGGTCTGGGCCACGGCCCCCAACCCGAGCGACTGGCTGACGGTACGGACGAAGCCCAGCTGAGCGTCCATATCGCGGTGGCGTTGCTCCAGCCGACCGTACGACTGCAGGATCGCCCACCCCGCCAGCAGCGGGGCCACTGCCACGGGCGCCAACCACGGCGAGACCAGCGCCGGGGCCAGCGATGCCGCAGCGATCCCGCCGCTCATCGGCGCCATCCACAGCGACAGGCTGAGCTCGCTGGTGACGCGTTCCCACCAGCCGCCTTCCACGAGGCCGATGGCGCAGGACACCAGGACCGACCCGACGATCGTGGCCACCGCCGTGGCGGGAAGAACAGTGGCGACGAGCAGCGCCGGGTGCTGCGAGCGTTCCGTCACCCAGCGCAGCAGGTGTGCCGCGATCACCAACTCGAGGGCGAACAGCGCGCCATTGAACGCCAGCTTGTAGAGCTGCGAGCGGCGGCGGAACGCCATCACCACCAGGCTGCCGAGGAGGCGCACGGAGATGGCGGCCACGGGAGGCAGGTACACGAGGGCGAACGCGGTGGGTACTTCCGAGACGGAGAACGAGATGGCCTCGCGGCGGAACTCGAAGTGGAACACCAGCAGCTCGGCGGCCACGAAGCCGGCGGCGATCAACACCGCCGCCCACCATCCGGAGGGGTGCAGCGGCTCGTTGCGCACGGGAAGGAGCCAGAACAAGCTGGCCGCAGCCGCGCCGATAGCGGCGGTCAGGCCCAGGATCCGGGGCACGAACCGACGCGGCTCGGTCATTCGTTGCACGCTACTGCGTATGAGGAGGGCCATCACGTACCTGGTCGTGTCATTCGTGTCCTTGTTTCGTCATAACTTCCTCAAGATCGACCGCGCGGCAGCCGATAGACGAGCCGTATGAACGGGAAGGGCTGGCGGGGTCTCCGGCGCTTCGCGGGCTACACCTTGGCGACAGTGGCCCCGGTGGTGTGGCTCGGCGTGGTGCTCGAGCACACCTTGACCCAGGAACTGGATCGCGCCGCGCTGCGCGACGGCGGCTCACAAGCCGCCGTCATCAGCGCGTCGGCGATCGAGCCGTTCCTCACCGGCAACCCGTTGAACGCCGGCCTCGAAGAGCGCGAGCAGGGCGACCTCCAACGCAGCACGGCGAGCTTGCTGACCTCGGGCACCGTGCTAGCCCTCCGGCTGCGAGGGACGGATGGCGCGATCGTCTTCGACGCCTCCGACCCCTCCGTCGGCAGCGTCCCGCGCGTCCCGGCGCCGAGCGAGGACCTGGCCGAGATCGCTGCGGCTGTGAGCGACGGCGAGGTCGTGCAGCGGACCACGATCGGAGCCGATGCGGTGGACGGCGGGCTCACTGGCGGCGAAGCCGCCGTGGAGGCGTATGTGCCGGTGAGGTCGCGCTCCCTGCGGCGCGAAGTGATCGGCGTCGTCGAGGTGTACGTGCCGTACGAGCCGCTGGCAGCAGCTCGAGCGGATTCATTGACCCGCCTGCGGGTCGCGCTGATCGTTGGGCTCGCCGCCCTGTGGTTGGTGCTGGCGACGATGGTGTGGTCCGTGGGCCGCCGCCTGCGGCGGAGCAGCCAGCGCACCGAGTTCCTCGCCTTGCACGACCCGCTCACCGGCCTCCCGAACCGCACCCTGTACGCGGACCGGGTGGCCTCGGCGCTGGCAGCTGCCGGGCGCTCTGCCACCGATGTGGCGCTGGTGGTGGTGGATCTCGACCGGTTCAAGGAGGTCAACGACACGCTCGGCCACCGCAACGGTGACGAGTTCCTGCGGATCATGGCCCACCGCTTGACCACCGTGCTCCGCCCCGGCGACACCGTGGCCCGGCTGGGGGGCGACGAGTTCGGCATCGTGCTGCCGGGGGTCCGCGCCGACGCCGTGGAGCTGATCCTGCGCCGGCTGCAGGACACCATCGGCCAGGAAGCCGAACTGGGAGGGCTGGCGGTCACCGCCGAGGCCAGCATGGGCTACGCGATGTGGCCTGCCGACGCCGACACCGCGGACTCGCTGGTGCAGCGCGCGGACCTGGCCCTGTACTCGGCGAAGGCGGCTCGGGCGAGCATCGTTCGCTACCACGCCGGCATCGACGAGTTCGACCCTCAGCGGTTGGGCCTGGTGGCCGAGTTGCGCCGGGCCATCAGCGGCGGCGACCTGGTGTTGCACTACCAACCCAAGGTGGACGCCCGCACCCGCCAGGTGGTGGCCTTCGAGGCGCTCGTGCGGTGGCAGCACCCCACCCGAGGCACCATCCCGCCCGCGGACTTCATCCCGATCGCCGAGTCCACCGGCCTCATCGCCCCGCTGACCCAGTGGGTGGTGGATACCGCGCTGGCGCAACTGGCCGAGTGGCACCGTGTCGAGCCTGCGCTGGCGATGGCCGTCAACATCTCCGCCCGCAACCTGCGCGACGACCTGCCGGGGTGGATCCTCAACCGCCTCGCCGCTCATCGGGTGAAGGCACACCGCCTCGTGCTGGAGATCACCGAGACCTCCTTCGCCACCGATCCGGCCCGGGCCACGGCCCTGATCGAAGAGCTCAGCGCGGCCGGTGTGGTCGTCAGCCTCGACGACTTCGGCCAGGGATACACCTCGCTCGGGTCGCTCGGGCACCTTCCGGTGGCGGAACTGAAGATCGACCGTGGCTTCGTGGTGGCGATGCAGACCAGCCCCGAGGACCGGGCCATCGTCGCCTCGGTGATCGAACTGGGTCACCACCTCGGCCTGCACGTCGTGGCCGAAGGGGTGGAGAACGAGGCCGTGTGCACCGTGCTCCGCGACCTGGGCTGCGACACGATGCAGGGCTACCTGTTCTCGCCGCCGGTGCCGGCGGACCGGGCGCTGGCGTTGGTGACCACCATCCCTGTGCCGGTGTGAGCGCCTTGCCGGCTCAGGTCTGACGGGCCAGCACGACGGGGGCCGCGGCCTCCAGATGGTGGATCCATGCACCCGGGTCGACCGGCTCGACGATCGGCAGGACGACGAACTTGCTCGTGCCCACCGCCACGAAGCGGTCGATCAGCGCCAACACCGCGTCCCACCCCTGCGGCACCAGCGCCCCCGGATCGGCGAGGTCGGGGCGGCGTGCGGCCAGCCCCGCCAGCACCTTCTCCGGCACCGGGCCGGTGGCGTACGGGATGAGCGCGCCGAAGTGCTCGGGGTCGATCGTGCGGCCATGTGCGGCGGCCTCGGCCTCCACGACCTCGCGGCCGCGGGCCACGTCCTCCGGCGTCACGAAGCTCGGCAGCCAACCGTCCGACAGCCGGCCGACGCGCCTCAGTTCGCTCGGGGCGATGCCGCCGAGCCACACGTCGAGGTGTGCCTGGCGCGGCTTGGGGAGCACCCGCAGGTCGTCGTAGTGGAAGAACTCCCCGTGATGGGTGACGCGGTCCTGCTCCCAGCAGGCGCGCAGCACGGCCAGGCCCTCGTCGAAGCGCCGGGCGCGTTCGGTACGTTCCACGCCGAATGCCTGCTGCTCGTGCGGGTCGGCGACACCGAGGCCGAACGCCGGCAACAACCGCCCGCTGGACAGCCGATCGAGGGTGGCCAACTCCTTCGCCAGGACGACGGGGTTTCGCCCCGGCAGCACCATCACGCTCATGCCGAACTTGAGGCGAGTGGTACGGCCGGCGGCGAAGGCCATGCCCACCAGAGGGTCGGGTGCTTCCCCGCCGATCCGCTCGCTCAGCCACAGGCTGTCGAAGCGCAGATCCTCGAGTGCGTCCACGACGTCGGCGAACCCGCTGTCGTTGAGCGCCGTGCGCACACCGAAACCGAACCCGACACGGACCTTCATGCCGCGCTCCGAGCGATCTCGGCGAGAAGGTCGGCCAGCTCGTCGGTCCGGGAGAGGAACGGCGAGTGGTCGCAATCGAGGTCGATGGCGTGGGTGCAGCGCGCGGCCATCGTGGCCTGATGGTGGGGGTGGACGGCGGCGTCGCGGAGGCAGCGCACATAGGTGGACGGGATGGTGGCCCGCGGTGAACCGGCGACCGGCTGGGTCATCGTCGCCAACGGCTGCGGCGACAGCCGCGCCAGCGCGGCCGCCACTGCACCCGGCTCGGCGTCGCCGTACAGCGCGGGAACGGCCGTGGTGGGGTCGAGCACCGTGCTTCCTTCCGGGCCGGGGCGCATGGCCGCCGACAGGGCCACTTCCTCCCGGGGCTGCGCGGTGAGGAACCCCAGCACGCTCTCGCCGTCGTCAAGGGCGAACGCCGCGAGGTACACGAGGTGGCGAACGTCGGCAGCCTGCGCTGCGGCCTGGGTGACCACGGCCCCGCCGTAGCTGTGGCCGACAAGCACCACCCGGCGGTCCAGCGCGGCGAGCACGTCCGTGACGTGGGCGGCGTCGCCGTGGAGGTCGCCGAGGGGAAGGGTGGAGGCGCCGTGCCCGGGAAGGTCGACGGCGAAGGAAGGGACGCCGCGTGTGTCGAGGGCCTGCTGCAGTGCAGCGAAGCACCAGGCCCCGTGCCACGCGCCGTGCACCAGCACGACCGATGCGCTCATGGGCGCATCGTGGCACAGCGAGTCAGCGGTGGCGTACCCGGACGCGTGCCGGCTGGGCGCGTGGGGTGAGATCCACCCGGCGCCAGGACAGCACGGAGGCCACGGCGATCAGCCCGACCACCAACACCTGGTCGGCCACCCGGCCGGCGAGGCCGAGCGTGACGATGACGGCGACCACGCTGAGCACCACGGCGAGCTTGATCTGGCTGGCCCAGTCGAACCGGCCGTCGGCCGACGCACGGCGATGCCCGGCGGTCGTGGTGCGGTGGAGGTGCTGATGGATTCGGTGCTGCACTGCGCTCATGCCCCTATAGACGTCGCGGACGCGACGTTCGTGCACTTCTTCGGGAGGAATTCTTGGAACTGCAGTGAATGTCACAGAATCTCAACCATGAGTACGCCCGCAACACCTGTCGGTAACCCCCTGGACCTGTTCCGGCTGGACGGAAAGACCGTCATCGTCACCGGCGCGTCGTCCGGCCTCGGCGACCGCTTCGCCCGCGTCGCCCACGCCGTCGGCGCGCAGGTGGTGGTGGCGGCTCGGCGTCTCGATCGGCTCGAAGCCCTCGCCGCCGACCTGCCCGGCACCCTGGCGGTGGCCGCCGACCTCGGTGTGGCGGAGGATCGCGAGCGGCTGGTGGCGGCTGCGCTGGAGCGCTTCGGATGCGTGGACGTGTTGGTCAACAATGCCGGCATCGGCCAGAAGATGGCCATCGAGGACGAGTCGCTGGAGTGGTTCCGCCAGGTGATGGAGGTCAACGTCACGGCCATCTGGCACCTCAGCAAGCTGGTCGCGCCGAGCATGATCGCCCGCGGTGGCGGCAGCATCGTCAACGTGGCCAGCATGCTCGGGCATGTGGCGGCCTCGCCCGTGAAGCAGGCCCACTACTGCGCGTCCAAGGGTGCGGTCGTGAACCTCACCCGCGAACTCGCAGCCCAGTGGGCACGCAAGGGGATACGGGTCAACGCCCTCTGCCCCGGCTGGTTCCAGAGCGAGATGACGGCCGGGATGGAGAGCGACGAGGGCAGCCAGCGTTTCGTGGCCACGATGTCGCCGATCCCGCGCATGGGCGACGCGCACGAGCTGGATTCGGCGCTGCTGTTCATGGCCGGCCCCGGCAGCACGTTCATGACCGGCCAGAGCGTCATCGTCGATGGCGGCTGGACCGCGCGCTGAGGCCGCGGGCTAGGTTGACATCATGGGCGTCCTCGACAAGCTGGACATGACGCAACGCCTCGACCGCGACGAGTACGAGAAGCGGTTGCTGGCGGGCCAACGGCGGCTGCAACAACTGCGCCTCACCATCGGTGGGCAACTCGGCACGGGCAAGGTGGGGCCGAGCATCGTGGTGGTGGTGGAAGGCCCGGATGCCTCGGGCAAGGGCGGGGCCATCAAGGCAATGGTCAGCCATCTCGACCCGCGGCACTACAACGTCAAGAACTACGCCGCGCCGACCCGGGAGGAGAAGTACCACCACTTCCTCTGGCGGTTCTGGCGCGACCTGCCCACCATGGGCGGGATGTCCGTCTTCGATCGCAGCTGGTACGGCCGGGTGCTCGTGGAACGCATCGAGGGCTTCTGCACCAAGGCCGAATGGAGGCGAGCCTTCCGCACGATCTCCGAGTTCGAGGAGTCCCTGTGCACGGAGAGCTCGATCATCGTCAAGCTCTACATGCACATCTCGGACGAAGAGCAGATGCGGCGCTTCCACAGCAGGGCGGAGGACCCGCTGAAGCGCTGGAAGTTGACGGAAGAGGACTGGCGCAACCGCGAGAAGAACCGCGAGTACGAGGCCGCCGCGGAGGAGATGTTCCTGCGGACCTCGCACAAGCTGGCGCCGTGGGATGTCATCGCCGCGGAGCAGAAGCGCTACGCCCGCGTCGCCGCGGTGGACACGCTGGTGCTGCGGTTGGAGGAAGGGATGCGCCGCTGGGGCATGGAGGTGCCGAGCATCGCCGAGGTCGCCATCCAGAAGGCCGCCGACAAGGCCGCCGACAAGGCCGCCGAGAAGTAGTTCGGGTCACACCGCCGGGCGGCGGTGGGCCCACGGCTGGGCGGCCTCGAGCTGGCTGGCCACGCGGATCAGCAGGTCCTCACGCCCGTACGCGGCGACCAACTGCACGCCCACCGGCAGCCCGTCCGCCGTCCAGTGCAGGGGCAGGCTGATGGCCGGCTGGCCGCTGGAGTTGAACGCCGGGGTGAACGGCACATAGGAGGCAGCGCGCACCATCGGCGCCATCGGCGCCTCCGGGTTGTTCTGGAACTCGCCGATGCGGGCGGGCGGCTCGCCGAGTGTCGGCGTGAGCAGCAGGTCCCACCCCTGGGTCCACCACTGCTGGGTGGCGCGGCGGAACTCGACATTGGCGGCCAGGGCCAGCGCATAGTCCACACCGTTCACCCCGCGGGCGAACTCCGCCTGCATCCAGTTCACGAGTTCCACGTCGCCGTGCACAAGTGGGCGGCCGATCTGCGCCTCGATGCGGGCGAACGACGTGCCCATGTTGGTGCTCCAGAGCGCGCTGAAACGGCGGGCGAACTCGGGGTTGGTGAGCGAGGCGGGGAAGCCGGGCTCCACATGGTGCCCCAGGGTCTCCAGCAGCGTTGCCGCATTCCGTGCGGCAGTGGCGCACTCCTCGTGCACCGGCCCGCCGAAGGGGTGGTGGTCCAGCAGGCCGATGCGCAGCCGGCCGGGGTCCGCGCCGAGTTCGGCGACGTACGGGCGTGCGGGCGGTGGGGCGATCACCGTGTCGCCCACGCCGGGGCCGTGCACGGCGTCCAGCATGGCTGCCGTGTCGCGGACGCTGCGGCTGACGCAGAGCTCCACGCCGAGGTTGCTCTCGTCGCGGTACGGCCCGAGCGAGATGCGGCCCTGGGACGGCTTGAGGCCGACAAGGCCGCAGCAGGAGGCCGGGATGCGGATGCTGCCACCGCCATCGCTGGCGTGGGCGATCGGCACCATGCCCGCGGCCACTGCGGCGGCGCTGCCACCGCTGGATCCGCCGGGCGAGTGCTCGGTGTTCCACGGGTTGCGGGTGGCGCCCCATGCGGTCGGTTCGGTGCAGGGCAGGCTGCCGAACTCGGGGGAGTTCGTGCGCCCGGCCGTGACGAACCCCGCACGGCGGAAGCGAGCCACGAGCGTGGTGTCGGTGGGGGAGACGGGGGCGGTGTCCTTCAACACCTGGCAGCCGTTGCTCAGCGTCTGGCCTTCGTAGTGGGCCCACAGGTCCTTCAGCAGGACCGGCACGCCGCGGAACGGCCCGTCCGGCAGGTCGCCGGCGGCGACGTCCCGCGCATGGTCGAACCAGCGGATCACTACCGCGTTGAGCGCGGGGTCGATGGCCTCGATGCGCTCGATGGCGGCTTCGAGGAGTTCTGCAGGGGCCACCTCGCCTGCCTGCACGAGGGCGGCGTGGGCGGTGGCGTCGAGCCAGCGGGTGTCGTCGGCGAGCGAAGTCATGGCTGCTGTGTAGCACTTCCTGGCTAGGTTGGCCGGCGCTGTGCGTACCGAACCGTCGTCCACGTCCTCTCGCGAGGTCCTCCGTCACCGCGGGGTCCGCGACCTGCTGACGGCCAACTTCCTGCTCTACACCGCGGTGTCGCTCCAGGCCGCGGCGCTGATGAAGGAGGTCTACGACATCTCCGGCCGCAAGGCCGACCTCGGCTGGATCGGCTTGGCCGAGTTCCTGCCCGCCGCCCTGCTCGTGCTGGTCACCGGCCCGCTGGCCGACCGGATGGACCGCAAGAAGATGGCGCTGCTGGCCATCGGGGTGGAGTTGTTGGCCACCGGTGGCCTGATCGCCTACTCGCACACCGACCCCACCGAGGTGTGGCCGTTCTTCTGCATCGCCTTCCTCTACGGCGTGGGCCGGGCCTTCGCCGCGCCGGCCACCCGCACGATGCCGCCGATGGTGGCGCCGGAGGGCGAGCTGCCGAAGGTGATCGCCCTGTACTCGGGCACCTGGACGGCGGCCACCATTCTCGGGCCGGCAGCCTCCGGGTTCCTCTACGCGGTCGAGCCGGCCTTGGCGTACGGCACCACCGCCGTGCTGATCGTGGTCTCGATGGTCCTCCTGGCCGACGTGAAGTTCCTCCGCCAACCCGACCCTCCGCAGCCGGACGAGAAGCCGACGCTCCGCAGCGCCGTGGAGGGCCTGCGGTTCATCCGCCGCACGCCCATCCTGCTGGCCGCCATCTCGCTCGACCTGTTCGCCGTGCTCTTCGGTGGGGCGGTGGCGTTGCTGCCGGACATCGCCAAGGACCGCCTCGGTGTGGGGGATGTCGCCTACGGCTTCCTGCGCGCCGCCCCCGGCATCGGCGCGGCCGCGATGGCGGTGTTCCTCGCCACCCGCCCGGTCTCACGGCGCGTCGGGCGCACCCTGCTGATCGCGGTGTTCGTGTTCGGCGTGGCCACTGTGCTGCTCGGCCTCACCCGCAACTACGCCGTCGCGTTCGGGGCGTTGATGGTGCTGGCCTCGGCGGACATGGTGAGTGTGTTCATCCGTGGCTCGCTGGTGCCGCTGGTGACACCGGACGAGAAGCGCGGCCGGGTGATGGCCGTCGAGAACGTGTTCATCGGCGCGTCGAACGAGCTGGGCGGGTTCGAGAGCGGCCTCGTGGCGCAGGCCATCGGCACGCCCGCCACCGTCGTCGGCGGCGGGGTCGCCACCATCGTCATCGTGGGTCTGTGGTGGCGCCTCTTCCCGTCACTGCGTCACGTGGATCGCTTCGACGACCTGGATCATCGCGGCGCGCCGGGCTGAGGGTCGCTGCAGCCGCTCCCGCTCGGGTCGCTCCCGCTCGGCCCGCTCCCCGCTCGGGCTTCGGTTTCCCGCTCGGGCTCAGAACGGGGCGGCCTGCCAGCCGGTGACGTCGACGATCAGGTGGGCGGCCTGCGAGGCCACCACGCAGACCGTCGTGCTGGTGAGGCCGACGACGGCTCCGTTGCTGGTGGCGCCACCCGGGCGGAAGTTGAGCGTGGAGACTGCAGGCGGTGAGGCAGCCGCCGACGCGCACGGCCAGATCGTGAGGTAGCCCGTAGCGGTGTTGCCGACAACCGTGACGTTGAGGATTGCGCTGTTCGCCACCCCATTGCCCGGCACCCCACCGCGCATCGGCAGGGTCAGCGTGGTGACCACACCGGCGGCGAGCGGTGTGATCGTGTCCGCGCCCGCCAGGACCTCCGACGTGCCGACTTGCCCGCCGCGGGTGTCGAGCACACGCTGCGGCCGGGCGTTGGCGACGGTGCTGCCGTAGAGCGCGTAGGTGCCGGGGACATCGACGATGACGTGGGTGGCCTGGGAGGCCTGCACGCAGAAGCCACCGTCGCTGGCGATGGAGAGGACCCCGGCGTTGGCCGTGTTGAGCCCGCTGCGGAAGTTCAACACGCTCGTGGCAGGGGAGGGGGTGGCGGTCGAGGTGCACGGCCATGCCTTGAGGTAGCCGCCGGCCGCCGGGCCGACCGCGGCCAGGTTCACCGCCAACGAGCTGATCGAACCGACGCTCGGAATGCCGCCGGCTGCCGGCACCACGTACCGGCGGATCTCACCCGCGCTGAAGGGAGCAGTCTCGTCGACCGGCGTGGCCAGGCCAGGCTGCGCCGGGCGGGTGTCCACCAGGCGCGCCGGGGTCGCCAACGGTGCGTAGTTGGCGGTGCCGACGAACGCGCCGAAGGCATCGATCAGCACATCGGCGGTCTGCGAGGACAGCACGCAGAAGCCGCCCGCGGCCAACCCCACGAGTGCGCTGTTGGCCACCACCATTCCGGCGCCGTAGTTGATGGCCGCGGTCGTGGGCGGTGTGTCGCCGGTGGAGGTGCACGGGAAGATCGACAAGTACCCGGTGGCTGCCTGGTTGAGGGTGGCCACGTTGAGAGCGACCGACGTGGCCCCCGCCAGGCCGGCCACCGAGGAGACGGTGTAGCGGCGCACCTCTCCGCCGCTGAACGGTGTCGTCACATCGACCGGTTCCAGAGCGCCGATCTGGCCGAGGCGGGTATCCATCAGGCGGACGGGCGCAGCCAGGGGCGAGTACCAACCGGTGCCGCTGTTGACGAAGGCACTGTGGAGTTGCACGCCGCCAGTGCCGGTGATCGTGCCGTTGGAGTACCCGTCCACCGCGACGCGGTAGGTGGTGCCATTGGTGACGATCGGCTCCACCTGGCTGCGGAGGCCCTCGGTGTCGTCGTCGGACGCCACGGGGGTGAGGCCGCCGACCGCCGTGCCGGTGTAGGTGCCGAGGGTGGTGTCGAACGCCGAGCCCTGGGTGGACACTACGAGGCGGCCGTTCGCCGGGGCCGTGAAGGACCACCAGGCGGAGCCCACCCCGGGGCGCCCGGCGTGCGCCGGCTCGCTGACCTCGTGGGTGGCACCGCGGGTGTGGGCATCGGCGATGCCGGCGCGGGTGGGGGAAATGGATGTGGACGCGGCGAAGGCGTCGTTGGGGACGCCGGCCGTGGGGACGAACGACGGGTTCAGCTGCACCGTCCCGCGTTGCTCCTGGTAGCCGTCCACCGCCACCCAGTAGTCGGTGCCGGCACTGACCGCGACCACCACCCGGCTCCAGTCGTAGGTGCCGTACGCCTGATCGTTCGCGGCCACCGAGGAGAACGCGCCGGGCCCGCCGCTGTACACCGCGAGCAAGGTGTCGAAGGAGCTGAACTCGGTGGTGAGGGTCAGGCTGCCGGCCACCGCCGACTGGTAGCGATACCAGATCGACCCGCCGCCGGCGAACCCGGCATGCGTGGGCTCCCCGCCTTCCTTGGTGCTGAACAGGGTGCCGCCGGTCGTCTGCGGTACCCAGATGTTCAGCGGTGCGGCCGCGTTCATCGAGTCGTTCGCCGGCGCCGCCATGCTGGTGGGGACGCGGAGCAGGCGGTTGTACGTGTTCGTGGGCACGCCGGACAGCACGGTGCTGGTGGCCGAACCGTTGATGTTCGAGGCCACCTGCGCGGGCGGCATGCTCGGGTGCTGGCCGAGGATCAGTGCTGCGACGCCCGCCACATGGGGGGAAGCCATCGACGTGCCGGACATCACCGCGCTGCCGGCACCGTTGTTGAGCGAGAGGATGCTCCCACCGGGAGCGAACAGATCGAGGCACGTGCCGACGTTGGAGAAGTCCGACACCCAGTCGTCGCTGTCGCTGCTGCCGACCGTGATGGCCGCAGAGGCCGAGGCGGGGCTGTAGAGGCAGGCGTTGGCGCCGTAGAAGTTGCCGGCGGCCACGACCACGGTGATGCCGTCGGCGACGGCCGCGTTGACCGCGATGTCCCACGGGGCGAAGTAGCTGCCGCCGAGGCTGGCGTTGAGCACTGCAGGGCCGCTGGAATGGTGGCTGATGGCCCAGTTGACCCCGGAGATCGCCGTCGACATGGACAGCGAACCGTCGCAGTACGCGACCTTGATCGGGACCACCGTCGCCGCTTTGGCGACACCGTAGGTGGACGAGGCGATGGTGCCGGCCACATGGGTGCCGTGGCCGTGGCAGTCGCTGCGGCCGTTGCCGGCGTCGATCATGCTCACCCCCGGCTGGACCCTGCCACCGAAGTCGGCGTGGTCGTAGGTGCCGGAGTCCAGCACGTAGGCCGTCACGCCCGCGCCACTGTTCGGGTACTCGTACAGGCTGTCCATCGGCAGGGTGGCTTCGTCGATGCGGTCCAGCCCCCAGGGCGGGGACGACTGCGTCCCGTCCAGCTGTGCCACCACGTCCGCGTGAACCGCCAGCACGCCCGGCCGGCCGGCCAGTTCCGTGGCTCCGGCGAGGTCGCTCTCGACCACCGCCCAGGTGCCCAACCCACTCAGCCGTTCCACCACCGCGGGGCGATGCGCGGCCTGGATGCCGTCGAGGACGACCCGCTCGCGGGCGGTCGGCGCGAACTCCACCAGGTAGCGGCCTGTGGGGGACTCGCCCAAGGAGATGGGCTCGCTCACGGGTGGTGGCGCGGGTTCGCGGCCACCGCCCGTCGCCTGGACGGGGGCCTGCACGCTGAGCAGGGAGAGCGCCCCGACGACGAAAACAGCTGGACGCGGAGCGTGGCGGATGAGCATCAACCCGTGAGCTTGCTCACTACTGCCCAGATCGTCAAGGGGATCATGACCCACAACAGGACGAGGAGGATGATGGCGTAGACGGCGAAGTCGTAGCTGCCGTCCTTGGGCGGGTTGCCTGCTGCGCCGACGGTCTCCCACAACGCCTTCATCGGCTGGTCGGTGCTGAGGCGGATACGGCGGCGCGCCACCCCCGCCGCGTAGAGCGCTGCCCACGCCAGCCCGGCGAAGACGATGGCGAGCACCACGGCGAAGACCACCAGCGCCGGGACCCGCGCCAGGGCCCAGTCCGACAGGGCGCGCAGGCCGCTGACGATCGAGGACAACACGGCACCGCCGAGCAGGAAGGTCGGCAGGCCGAGCTGGTTGCCCTTGTAGCCGAGCTCGACGCGGGCGGCATCCAGGCGTGCGCGGCGCAACATCGAGTGCTCGGGGGAGCTCCAGGCGGAGTTGGCCTCCCGGCGCTCGTACATCTTGCGGATGCGCGTCACGAGCGTGTTCTGGTGGCCCTTGACGATCCAGCGGGTCATCTGCTCGATCACGTACTGGGCCACCGGCTTCAGCGGCCCGAGCTTGCGCGGCAGTGCCGCGGCGCGGGCCCCGTTGCGGTCGAGGACCTCGAGCGAGCGCATGGCCATGCGGTGGGCTTCCTCGAAGCGATCGGGCCGCCACAGTGGCCGGACCTTGGACAACTCGTTGACAATGTCCTGCTCCACCTTGCCGCGGCCGGCGAGCTGTTCGAGCAGGGCCCCCTTCGCTTCGGGGGTGTCGGCGCGCAGGACTTTGAGGGCGTCGATGCGGTCGAGAAGGAGCTCGTCGACCAGGCCCGGCGGTGTTGCAGGTGCGTCGCTCATCGTGCGCACGCTAGCGCGGTGGGCGTTGTCCGATCCGTGGCGTCATTCGTGCTCAACTGGTGCGTTAGACGGGAGGCCCCGCTACGAAAGGAACCCATACCAATGAAGAAGTTCGCCAAGGAGTTCAAGGACTTCATTGCCACCGGCAACATGATCGAACTGGCGGTTGCCGTCATCCTCGGCGGTGCGATCGGTGCGGTCATCAAGGCGTTCACCGACGGTGTGATGATGCAGATCGTCGCCGCCATCTTCGGCCAGCCGGACTTCAGCAAGATGGAGCTCGTCCTGCGCAAGAACGTCTCGTGCACCGCCGACGCAGCCACCGGGGCTGAGGTCTGCACCAACGCCTCGATCAAGTACGGCGCGTTCCTGAACACACTGATCACCCTGATCCTCACCGGCCTGGTGCTGTTCATGATGGTCAAGGCCTACAACAAGATGAAGAAGGCCAAGGTCGAAGAAGCCGCTCCCGCGGGCCCGAGCGAGATCGACCTGCTCACCGAGATCCGCGACGCCCTCAAGGCTCGCGGCTGAAGAATTCCGAGCGCAGGCGCGGGGCTGACTTGCATCAGCCCTGCGCCTTGGCTCCAATGGGGGGCCTGATGTTGGCCCGCCGTGTTGCCCTGCTCGTTGTCGCGCTCGTGGGCGTTGCCGCGTGCGGGGTGGGCACCGGTGGCGACGGCGGTACCGCGGCGGCCCCGGCCGTTCCCCTGGGCAGCCTGCCCCCGACCTTCGTGCCGATCCCGCTGGGTTCCACACCGCCGTCTACCACCACCACCCTGCCGCGTACCACCGTGCCGATCCCCGCGGATGCCTTGGCGGGGGCACGTGCGGAAGGCAACCGGGTCATCCTCCTGGGGGATTCCGTCCTTGCCAGTACCTCGAAGCGCTACACGAACGACATGTGCGAGGCACTGGTGCCGCTCGGCTGGAGAGTGGAGCTCAACGCCGAGACCGGCCGCTTCGTGGAGTTCGGCCACGATGTGCTCGACGAACGGCTGGCAGAGGGCTGGGACGTCGGCGTCATCCTGCTCGGCAACAACTATCGCGGCGACCCCCTGGACTACGGGGAGGAGCTGGAGGGTCTGATCGAGCGCTTGTCGCCGGGGCCCGTCGTGCTCCTCACCGTCTCCGAGTTCGACCCCTCCCGGGCAGAGGTCAACGCAGTGGTGTTCGAGATGGCCCAGCGTCACGACAACGTGCTGCTGGTGGATTGGGGCGCCACC
>JBPOIX010000250.1:0-19409 GCA_052034175.1 Actinomycetota bacterium | reverse complement strand
AAGTGCTTCACCAGGGCCGCCGTGGGCCCGCCCGGTGCAGCCAAGCCGGCGCTCTGCAGCACGGCAGCGAAGCCGGCCGCCACGGGCGACGCCGCAGACGTGCCCGAGAAATTCTCCTGCGAGCCGACGCCGGCATCGCCGTCCTGTGCCGAGTAGGTCCAGCTCACGAAGCCGGATGGTGCGGAGACGTCGGGCTTCACCCGGCCGTCGGTGGTGGGGCCCTGCGACGAGTAGTCGCCGATCGCCGTGCCCGCAGGCGGGTCCACCGCGCCCACGGCCACCAGGCCGACGCTCTTGGAATCCACCACGGGCTTGGCGGCGCTGCCGTTGACGTCGTAGTAGTTCAACTCCAGCAGGCCCTGCCCGAGCGCGATCTCCATCGTGTCGGCGGTGGCGCCCACCGGCGTGGCGCTGTTGCGCTTGATGCGGATGTACGAGATGCCCTGGAAGTCGCCGTAGAAGTTGTCCGGGCAGAAGTACAGGTCCTCGGCTTCCAGCGGGTTGGCGCCGGTGCGCTGGTTGGCGTCCCACGTCCACTCCACTGCCCCGGTGGAGGGGTCGAGGTCCAAATGCTTCACCTGGGCCAGGGACGGGTTGAAGTGGTCGTCGCCGAGCGAGGTGACGTCCACCGTCGGCTCCCAGAACTCGATCAGGTAGTCCGTCTTCTGGCCGGTGGCCAGGTACCAGTCGTTCGCCCAGCGGATGCCGTCCAGGAGGACGCAGTAGCCGTCGAGGCGCAACCAGGTGTCCGTGCCGGCGGTGTCGTCGAAGTCGACGTAGCCGTTGGCGCCGAGCGACGTGGGCACGGTGCGCTTCATGTACAGGTCCTCGGCGTCGTTGCCGGCGGAGTTGAACCAGGTGATGCCCTGGCCGACCGCGTAGTCGACCACTGCGGCCAGGGGGCCGGTGCCGTCGCCCGGGCCGTCGTAGGCCGCGCCCAGCGAGCGGGTGATGATCGTGACGCCCTTGCTCTTGAACCAGGTGATCGCGGCCTGCAGGTCGCTGACGGTGCCCACGGTGGCAACGAACATCTCGGCACCCGGGGCCATGTCCTTGACGATCTCCACCACGGCCGGGCCGTGCACGTCGCCGAACACCGGGTTGAACGACGACGACGTGACGCAGTAGCTGTCCGGGTCGCCGATGGGGTACAGGGAGTCCTGGCAGAAGGTGTGGTTGGCGTCCGGCACGGGGCCGCTCTCCACGGTCTGCCACGCCGAGAGGTCGAAGTAGTCCACCACGCCGACCTTCACGCCAGTGCCGTCCAGGCCGGCGGCCTGCCAGTCGTCGGCATTGGTGAGGCTGACCGCGGCGCCGACGTTGGTGCCGAACCCGGGGCCGGACTCCAGCCGCGTCGGGCGGTCGGGCGACACCAGGTAGCCGGCCCGGCGCGGTGCCCGAACATAGGTGACCCCAGGCGCTGCGGTCAGCTGGGCGACCGCGGAGACGGGCACGCGCGCCTGCACGACCTGCCCCGGCACTGCACCGGTGACCTGACCGCCGGCTGCCACCACGGCGGCCGATGCCGCAGCCTGGGCGCCGGTGAGCAGCTCCACGACCACGGTGGGCTCTGGGCCGCCCTCCACCCGGGTGGCCCGAGCCTGGCTGATGGCCGAGAGCAGCTTCGGGTCGCTGATGCTGCTGCCAGCTTTGGCGTTGACGGTGGCGGTGGGGACGGCGAGCGCACCTGCCACGAGGGCAAGCGCGACGACGGCGGGACGGATGCTCCGCACGGGTACCTCCTGGGGGGACGAGCGGAGCGTAGTTGCCACCCGCCTGTCGAAGGAAGCGGCTAGCGACGCTTTCTCGGCCTGGGGGCGAACGGATCGACCCGCGGTTGCGGTGGGGCGATCACGTCGGTCAGCTCGTCGACCGGTACGCGGATGCCGTCGGTGTCGATGTCCGTCGGTTCGTCGGCGGCGGCCACCACCACCGGCGCCTCTTCCTTGACCTTGCGGCCGAGCGCCTGATCGAGCCCGAACATGCCGGCGGCCATGATGGCGCCGGCCGCCCCGTGGCGGCGCCTCGCCGTGCGCACAGGGTCGGGCTCCACCTCGATCGTCGGGGTCGATTCGGCCGGGTCGGCAGGCGCGGACGGCATTGCGGACACGCTACTGGCATGTGTTCGGGCGCGGGCTCAGCAGCTGAGGGCGGTCTGCACGTCGGACATGCGAGCGGGTTCGACCAGGACGACGGCGTTGTGGCACAGCAGCACCGTGTAGGTGAACGTGAAGTCGCCGATCGTGGGGGAGTGGGCGGCGCCGGTGTATTCGAACGTCGTCGCATCGATGTCCGTGACGGTGGCCGGTGGCTGGTAGGTCCAGCCCTCCTCGCCGGTGTCGTCCACGCATCGTTGCGGCGCGGTCGCCGATGCCGTGTACATCTGCTTCAACGCGGAGAACTGACGGGTGGCGATCTCCGCTGTCGGCCACAGCTCCACCGTCAGCGTGGTGTCCCCGGTCGGCAGGTAGACCATTTCGGTGCCGTCGCGCAGCACCACTCCCTCGCACGTCTGCGGGGAGCTGTCGAACAGCTCCATGGGGATCCCGGCCCGCGACAGCCGGCTCGTGACGTCGTCGCCGGTGAGGCTTCCCGACACCGGCTGAGGTGCGGCGGATTCGCCAAGGTCGTCGAACGTGGTGCAGTGCCAGCGCGGGTCGGAGGGTTCGATCCGGCTGCCGGACTCGACGTCCACCCACTGCCACCGACCCTCGTCCACCAGTTGGCCGGGCAGCTCGGAGAGCCGCTCCAGCTCGTCGCCGGTGGCCTGGTCGATGACGATGTGCGCACCGAGGCCGTCGGTGACGATCAGCTCACCGTTGACGGCCCGGCTGTTCGACAACACGCTCGGGTCGATCGTCCACGTGACCCCGGACGGCGTGAGGAACCCGTACATGCCGCTGTCGAGGCGCACGAGGACTCCGTCGCGCATGTAGTGCTCTGCACTGCTGGTCTCGCTCGGTGCCTCCAACGTCTGCCCGGTGCGCAGGTTGGTGAATCGTGTCGGCGGGTCACCGGTATAGACGTTCTTGGACACCTGTGCCCAGGCCGTGCAGCTCTCGCCCATGGTGTAGAAGTAGCCGCTGGTGACCATCGACTGGTCGGCCCCGAGCACCAGCTGTTCCTGATACGGGACCTCATCGCCGCAGTCCCCGCGGTCGTTACCGGTGGCCGCGAGGAAGTAGGCGCCGTAGGCGCCGTGGATGTGCTCGGTGGTCCACAACACGGAGCCGTCGCGCCCGACCGCCTGGGCGAACCCGGGGATGCGCTGTCCGCACGCGTAGTAGATCGGGCTGTCGAGTGCCACGACCCCGTCGCTGGTGATGCCGACCACCTCGATGTCGTAGTACATCTCCACGTACCACTCCTCCTCGTAGCCGGCCGGCAGCTGGCTCGGGTCCACGGGGGCGAGCAGCATGGACCACAGCTCGTCCTTGGTGGCCACATCGATGGCCATTGCCCTCAGCTCGGTGCGGGCAGGCTCCAGGCCGGCCTGGGGCACGTACTCGCTGGTGACCAGCGTCAGGACACCGCCACCGGCCTTGATATCGGTGATGTCCTTCGCCTCGTTCAGGTCGAGCCACCAGGGTTCGCCGGTCGCCAGGTCGAGCACGATGATGCGCTGGTCGCAGCGGCGGATGAGGTAGCCGTTGGTGACGAGGTCGTCGCCGCACTGCCGATCCAGGCCGTAGATCCCGCTGCCCAGCCCGCCCGGTGCGCCGGAGAACCCGGCGCCGAACTCAACCCCTCCGTTGACTAGGCGCGGCGAGATCAGGAAGGTGGCCGACAGGGTTGCCTCGCCGACCACTTCCATGCCGCACGAGCTGATCGCCGTCTCGTCCACAGAGCGCAGATCGGCGACATCGAGAGTGCCGGCGCCCACCGCCTGGGCCAGCGCCGCCACGGAGTCCCCCACCGCCATTGCAGTCGGGGAGTCCATTGCGTCTGCCAGCGCAGCCAGGGTTGCCTCGATGCTCGCCGGGGCGCTCTCGGCGATGTCCGCGAATGCAGCGCTGAGATCGCTGGGCCGGGCACCGCCGACGAAGAGGCCTCCCAGGGGAGCGTCACTCCAGTCGAAGGCGCCACTGCCGAACCCGCCCGCGGCCACCGTCTGCAGGGTGGCGCAGAACTCGGCGCCGTCCGGCGGGTCGGTGATCGGAGGGGCTGTCTGCTCCACCGTCTGCGGTGGCAGCGTGGTCGGTTGCACGGTGGGGAGGCCCCCATCCGAACATGCCCCGACCACAACCGCCAACAGCGCCCAACTCGTCCGCCAGTTCCTGCGCATTCGCGTTTCCTCCCACCAGAACGTCCTGCTCGCCGAACACTACCGAAGCGCTGCCGGTGGGGCCTGGTCCGCTCGCCGTGCGGGGGTATCGCGCGGCCGACCCCCGCCTGTCAAATACGCTGTCGCTCGTGCCCGAAGGCGACACGATTCACCGCGCAGCCGCAGCCCTGCGGACTGCCCTTGTGGGGCGACCCACATTGAGGTTCGACGCGCCCCGCCTCTTCGGCCCCCACCCACCCTCCGGTCGCATCGTGGAGCGCGTCGAGAGCCACGGCAAGCACCTCGAGGTGGTGTGGGACGACGGCCTGGTGCTGCACACCCACATGCGGATGAACGGCTCCTGGCACCTGTACCGCGCCGGCGAGCGGTGGCGCCGCCCCTCGGAGCAGATGAGGGTGGCCATCGAGGTGCCCGAGTGGGTGGCCGTGTGCTTCAACGCCCCGGTGGTGGAGACCTATCGCGAGTTCGACCGTCGCCGCCACCCCGGGTCCGGGCGTCTCGGGCCGGACCTGTGCACGGCCTCGAACAGTGCGTTGGAGGACTGCGCCAAGCGGATCTACCACTACGACGACCGGGACCAGGTCGTGGCCGAGGTGCTGCTCGATCAGCGGGTGGCCTGCGGCGTCGGCAACGTGTACCGCAGCGAGGTGCTGTGGGCGTGCGAGATCAGCCCCTTCGCCGCGGTCAGCGACCTGCAGCCGGTGGATTGCGTCCAGCTGATCAACGCCGCGGCGCGCATGCTGCGGGCCAACTTGCAGACCTCGAACCGGGTCGCCCAGCCGGAGATCCCCGGGGGGCACGCGGTGTACGGCCGCAACGGCCAGCGCTGCGCCCGCTGCGGAGACACCGTGCAGGTGCGGCGCATCGGCGAGCACAACCGGCTGATCTACTGGTGCCCAGGTTGCCAGGTGCGCCATGCGCCGCACGTGGACAACACGCCGCCGTCGCTGGCCCGTGAGATGGACCCTCATCCTGCGGCGTCGAAGTACCTGGCCGAGCTGCCCTGGCGGCGCGACACCCTGGCTGGCTGAGCCGCTGGGCGTTCGCCCGAACCCTGTCAGCCGGCGTGGTGCGTCAGCACTTCCGGCACCAGACCTGCAGCCACGGTGGCCCAGCCCTCACCCAACGGCGAGCGTTCGTCGTGGGCCGGGTGGTTCCTGCCGGTGATCTGGTGGAAGGTGAGGGTGGCCAGGCCCGTGGCCACCACGTCGCCCACGCTGAGCGCCAACGTCACGGCTGCCTCGGCGGCCAGCGCGGCCCCTTCGGTGTCGCCCTGTTGGGCGGCGGCGCCTGCCGCAGCGACGTAGGCGACCACCTTGTCCAGGTAGGAGGCGCCGGAGGTGCGGGTGACGGCGTCGGCATCCGCGAGTGCGGCCACGGGTTGGCCTGCCAACGTGTGCACGAGCGCCGCGGCGGCACGGCTGAACGGGTGCGCGGCGGCCGGTGCGGCCAGCGACTCGATGGCCACCAGCGCCTCGTCGATGCGGCCCTGCTGGGCCAGGGCGATGGCCAGCACCACCTGTGGCTCGAAGGCCTGCGCGCCCGAGGCCTTCATGTCGGCGATGGCCTGTTCTGCCAGGCGTGCCGCCAGCTTGCCGTTGCCGCGGTGCATCGCCGCGCCGGCCACGGCCATGCGCGGCAACGGCCCGCCGCCGGCCTCGGCGAGGGTGAGGAGCTCCTCCGCGCTGCGCTGGGCCGCGGCGTGCTTGCCGAGCGCCACCTGCCCGCGCACCAGCGGCGCGAGGGATTGCATCAGGCCGAAGCGGTCGTTCAGCCGCTTGAACCGGGCTCGCGCCCGCTCGGCGCCGGCGACGGCGGCCTCCAGCCGGCCCTGCCACAGGTGCAGGTCGGCCAGCAGGGTGTCCATCATGCCGACGGCCCATTCGTCGCCCCGCTGATCCGCTTCCGCGGCGACCGTGAGTGCCAGTCGTTCGGCTTCGGCGAAGTGGCCCTCGAAGAACTCGATGAAGGCCAGCAGGCCGAAGGCCCATCCGACACCGTTGCGATCGCCAAGGTGTTCCAGCGTGGTGGCGGCGTGGGCCAGCCGCTGGCGTGCGGTGGGCAGGTCTGCGGACAGGAACGCGATCCAGGCGCGGTGCTGCTCGATGTAGGCCATGCCGCGTTCGTCGCCGAGCTCCTCGTACAGGCCGTCGGCCTCCCCGAAGAACCACTCGGCGTCCACCAGCGACCCGCCGAACATCTCGATGAACCCGCGGATGCGCAGTGCGCGGGCCAGGAGGTCGGCACGCTCGGCCTTGCGCAACAGGTCCACCGCGGTGCCGAGCTCCACGCGGGCTTCGTCCATCCGCCCGGCCACGTTGGCGAGCATGCCGCGCAGGCGGTGGCTCTCGGCCTGCACCGTCACGTCGTCGAGCACGTCGGCCAGTTGGGCGACGGCGTCGATGTCCGCCTCGGCGGCGTCGAAGTTGCGCTGCTCGATGGCCGCGGTGGCGCGCACGATCCGCAGGTGGGCCATCTCGGGGTCGGCGACGCCGGCCACCTCCGCCAGGTCGAGCGCACGCGTGGTGTGCCGTACCGCGGTGCGCAGGCTGCCGGTGTCCAGCGCCTTGTCCGCGGCGGCCGTCAGCAGGGCCACGGCCTCGGCAGCGATGCCCGCGGGCACGCCTTCCACCGGGCCGAGCTCCTGCACCAGCTCCGCGGCCGCGGCCGTGTGGTGGGCGCGGTCGTCCACGCCCGAGGGCACGGCGGCCATCACCCGCGCCACGCCGGCGTGCCGTTGGGCGCGGGCGGCCTTGGTGAGCGTCTGGTAGGCGGCGTCGCGAACGGAGTCGCTGCGGAACTCCCAGCGGCGCCCGTGCACTTCGATCAGGCCGAGGTCGTCCAGGTCGAGCACGGTCTCCTCGCGGAACTCCTGCCCGAGCGCGGTGGCGAAGCGCTCCAGCGACTTCAACAAGCCGGACGTGCCGAGCACCGCGGCGTTCTCCAGCATCTGCCGCTGCTCCAGTGTGAGCTGATCCAGCCGCGCGGCGATCAGGCTGCGCAACGAATCCGGCAGTTCGCGGTGGCCGCCGCCGGCCTCGGTGAGGGCCACCAGTTCCAGCAGAAACAGGGGGTTGCCGCCACTGCGGTCGTGGAGCGCGGCCACCAGCCGTTCGTCGGGCTCGGCGTCGTCCAGCAGGGTGCGCGCCAACTCCTCGCTGGCGTCGCGCGCCAGCGGCTGCAACGCCAGCGACAGCGAGGAGGTGCGGTCGCTGCGCGCCGGCCATTGGGTGTCGCTGCCCGGGCGCATGGCGGTGATCACGACGATCCGGCGGCGGCTGAGCGCGGTGACCACGTGCTCCAGCAGGGCGATGACATCGGGGTCGGCCACGTGGAGGTCGTCGATGCTGAGCACCACCGGCCCCTGCTGGGAGCGCGCGTCGAGCACTGAGCTGACAGCGTGATGGATGGTGCTCCGGGCCACCGCGGCATCCAGCCGGTCGATGGGGGACGGGTAGCCGAGCAGGTGGACGAACACGTCCACCAGCCGATCCCGGTTGGCGAGCGCGGTGTCGGCGAACATTCCCCCGACGCGCTCGGTGGCCACCGCCCGAACGATGTCCACGGGCAGCCCGGGCTCGAGGTCGAGGTAGGTGGCGAGCGCGGCCGCGATCGGGTGCCACACGTTGGCTTCGCCGTACGGCACGCAGGCGCCTTCCAACACTGCGGTGCCCGGATGCTCCCGGAGGCGGCGAATCACTTCGTCCACCAGCCGGCTCTTCCCCACACCGCCTTCGCCGGTGATGTGCAGCGCCAGCGCGCGCTCCTGCCCCAACGCCATCTGCACGGCAGCCTCGGCCACAGCCAACTCGGCGTCGCGGCCGACGATCGGCACATCGCGGCGGCGCCGGCGCCGTGTGCCAGGGGGCGCGGTGGGTTGCACGGCCAGCCAGGCGGACACCGTTTGCTCGCGGCCCTTGGCCTGCAGTTCGCCCGCGGGGGAGTACTGCATGGCGTGCGCCGTGAGCGCGTGGGTGGAGCCGCCGACGTACACCCCGCCCGGAGGCGCCGCGGCCTGCAGCCGCTGGGCCGTGTTCACCACATCGCCCATGGCGGTGTAGTCGGTGCCGGCAAGGGTGCCGACCAGCACCTCACCGGTGTTGATGCCCACCCGGATGCGAATGCCGTCGCTGCCCACCAGGCCGGAGGATGCGGTGTGCGCGGCGAGGGACTCCTGCATGCGCAGGGCGGCGCGCACCGCCCGCTCAGGGTCGTCCTCGTGCGCCACGGGGGCGCCGAAGAGCACGAGCATGCCGTCGCCGAGCAGCTTGTCCACCCGCCCACCGAACTCGCCGACGACCTCCACCAGACACTCGAAACACGAATCCACCAGGCGTTTCACCTGCTCGGGGTCCATGTACTCGCTGAGGGCGGTGAAGCCGACGAGGTCGGCGAAGAGCACCGTGACGATGCGCCGTTCCTCCGGCTGCTGCTGGGCCACGGGCGCGCCGCACGACGGGCAGAACCTGGCCCCCGCAGGAACCGACGCACCGCAGATCTGGCACAGCATCAGCCGGGGAGCGTAGGCCACATCCGCCTCCAGACGGACGCCCCATTCATGGAGTGCCATTAGCGTGGCCGTCGATGGCCCGCCCGCACCCTGTTCAGTGGCTTCGTAGCCACCCCGTGGCCGCGGACTGGATGCTGGCCGGGCTGCTGCTCTTCATGGGCCTCGGGTCGCACCTGACGGTCGAGATGGAGGACGCCGCCGACCCGAAGTGGTTCAGCGTGGTGCTCACCGTGGTGGCCACGGTGCCGGCCGCATGGCGCCGCCGTTCGCCGATCCCGGCGCTGGTGGTGATGATGGTCGCCCAGATGCTGCTGGAGATCGGCAACTTCGAGGGTGCCGGCTGGAGCGGTGTCATCGTCGGGACCTACTCGTTGGGTGCGTACGTTCGTGGTCGCAAGCAGCTGCTCACGGCCGGTCTGTGCCTGGCCGCGGCGCTGGTGCTGATCATCATCGGCTTGTTCACCGGCGACGCCCCGTGGCAGGCGCTGATCGCCACGCCGGTCTCGTTCTGTGGTGCCCTCGTGCTGGGCGACAACGTCCGCCGCCGCCGAGAACGCGCCGCCGAACTGGTGGAGCGCGCCGAGCGGGCGGAGCGCGAGCGCGAACTGCTGGCGCTGCAGGCCCTGCAGGACGAACGCACGCGCATCGCCCGCGAGTTGCACGACGTGGTGGCGCACAGTGTGAGCCTGATGGTCATCCAGGCCGGCGCTGCCCGCCGCCAACTGGGGAAGGACCCTGCGAAGGCGGACAACGCGCTGGCCACCGTGGAGACCACCGGCCGTCAGGCGATGACAGAGATGCGCCGCATCCTCGGTGTGCTGCGCGACGGCGGGCACGAGGCAGGGCCCGACGGCGACGTGGCACGGGCGCCGCAGCCGTCGCTGAGCGGTTTGCAGGCGTTGGCCGACGCCGCCACCGACATGCCCGTGGCGGTGCACATCGAGGGCGACCTCCGTGGGCTGCCTGCCGGTGTGGAGCTCAACGCCTACCGGATCGTGCAGGAGGCGCTGACCAATGTGCGCCGCCACGCCGGCCCGGTGGCCAAGGTGGACGTCACGGTGCGCCGGCAGCCGGCCGCGCTGACGGTGGAGGTGGCCGACGACGGGCGCGGCGCCAGCGCCGACCATGGTGTGGCCGCCGGGTTCGGGCTGGCCGGCATGCGCGAACGGGTGGCCGCCTACGAGGGCGACCTGGTGGCGGGCCCGCGAGTCGGCGGTGGCTGGCGCGTGCGCGCCACCTTCCCGGTGGTGGCGGCATGATCCGGGTGGCGTTGGTGGACGACCAGGCGATGGTGCGTGCCGGCTTCCGCATGATCCTCGAGAGCGAAGCGGACCTCACGGTGGTCGGCGAAGCCGGTGACGGCCGAGAGGCGCTGGACATGGTGCGCCGGGCCGGCCCGGACGTCGTGCTGATGGACGTGCGCATGCCGGTGATGGACGGCGTCGAGGCCACCCGGGCGATCCTCGCCGCGGGGAGCCCGGCGCGGGTGTTGATGCTCACCACCTTCGACCTGGAGGACTATGTCTACGCCGCGCTGCGTGCGGGGGCCAGCGGGTTCCTGTTGAAGGATGCGCCGGCCGAGCAGCTCATCACGGCCGTGCGCGTCATCGCCGCCGGCGACGCACTGCTCGCGCCCTCGGTCACCCGCCTCCTCATCGAGGAAGTGTCGCGGCGGCCGTCCGTGAACCCGGAGGTCGTTGCCCCCGGGCTGGCCGACCTCACGGACCGCGAGCTGGAGGTGCTGAAGCTGATGGCTCGCGGCCTGTCCAACTCGGAGATCGCCGTTCAGCTGTACCTCGGGGAGGCCACGGTGAAGACGCACGTCGGCCGGGTGCTCACCAAGCTCGATCTGCGCGACCGTGTCCAGGCGGTCGTGGTGGCCTACGAGAGTGGCTTGGTCACCCCCGGCGCCTCGGATCAACCCCTGGGTTGACCCACGTCACCCGCGTAGCGGATGCGGAGGGCCCGGCTGCCGGGATACAACAGGTGCATGACTGAGACGAATGTGACGACCGCCGCCGCCGGGGCCATCGACGCCGCCAAGATCTACGGCGGTGGCGACAGCGAGGTGCACGCCCTGGACGGGGTGACGGTGCAGTTCGAAGCCGGCAAGTTCACCGCGATCATGGGCCCGTCGGGCTCGGGCAAGAGCACCCTGATGCACTGCCTGGCCGGGCTGGACTCGCTGACCACGGGTGCCGTGTACATCGGCGAGACCTATCTGGCCTCGCTCAACGACAAGCAGCTCACCGAGCTGCGCCGCACCGCGGTGGGCTTCATCTTCCAGGCCTACAACCTGGTGCCGACCTTGACGGCGTTGGAGAACATCACCCTGCCCCTGCTGCTCGGTGGGCAGAAGGGCGACCAGGCCTGGATCGATCGCGTCATCGACACGGTGGGCCTGCGCGACCGCTTGAAGCACCGCCCGAGCGAGCTCTCCGGCGGCCAGCAGCAGCGTGTGGCCGTGGCCCGCGCGCTGGCCAGCCAGCCGACGATCATCTTCGCCGACGAGCCCACCGGCAACCTGGACAGCCGCACCGGCGCCGAGATCCTCGACTTCATGCGGCGCGCCGTGCGCGAGCTGGGCCAGACGATCGTGATGGTCACCCACGACCCCACCGCGGCCAGCTACGCCGACCGTGTGATCTTCCTCGCCGACGGCAAGATCGTCGACGAGATGCTGGAGCCGACGGCGGAGCGCGTCCTCGACCGGATGAAGAAGTTCGGGGAGTGAGGTTGACACCATGTTCAAGCTCAGCCTGAAGAACATCTGGAGCCGCAAAGGGCGGCTCGTCCTCACTGCGCTCGCAGTGATTGCCGGCACGGCGTTTCTCAGCGGTGTCTTCGTCTTCTCGGACACGATCACTGCCAGCTTCAACAAGCTGTTCGCCACCGCCTACGAGAACACGGACGCGTATGTGCGTTCGGCCAACGTCATCGAGGGAAGTGCTGGCGGCGAAGACGTGCGCGATCGGGTGGACGAATCCATCGTCGAGGTCATTCTCGGGGTGGAAGGCGTCAACGAGGCGTAAGGCGACGACAGCGAAACCGCGCTCGTCACGTTCGAGAACGAACCCATCGGGCAGGACGGCCCGCCGAACCTCGGGTCGGCCTGGATCGACAGCCCCAACTCGCCGTTCTCCGTCAGGGAAGGGCGCGGCCCCAGTACTCCGACCGAGGTGATGATCGATACCAATGCGGCGGACAAGGCCGGCATCGAGGTGGGCGACACCGTCACGATTGCCACCCGGCGCGAGCAGCGGGACTTCACGGTCGTCGGCCTGGCGGACTTCGCCAATGGCGGCTCGCTCGGCGGCGCCACGTTCGCCCTCTTCGAGCTGGACACCGCCCAGGAGTTCGTGCTCGGCGACCCCACCAAGCTCAGCGACGTCGTGGTGGTGGGCGACGGCTCGATCACCCAGGAAGCCCTCGCCGATCGTGTGGCAGCGGCGCTCGCCGACGACTCCGTCGAGGTGCTCACCGGTGCCGAGATCATCAAGGAGAACCAGAGTGCGATGCAGGAGAGCCTCTCCTTCTTCACCCTGTTCCTCACGATCTTCGCCGCCATTGCCTTGTTCGTCGGTTCGTTCGTGATCTACAACGTGTTCAGCATCAGCGCGGCGCAGAGGGAGAAGGAGAACGCCCTGCTGCGTGCGGTCGGCGCCAGCCGGCGGCAGGTCACCAGGTCCATGTTCATCGAGGCCTTCGTCGTCGGCACCTCGGGCTCGATCCTCGGCTGCGCTGGCGGCGTCGGGTTGGCGTGGGTCATCCTTGCCGGCCTCAACGCCGTCGGCTTCGGCCCGGGCGACACCGCGCTGGAAGTGCTTCCGGGCGGCTTCATCACGACCATCATCGTCGGCGTCAGCGTCACGTTGATGTGCGCCGTCATCCCGGCGCTGCGATCCGGCAGGGTGCCACCGCTGGCTGCAATGCGCGACGTCGCCATCGATCGTGCCGCCATGTCCACCGGCCGCAAGGTGCTCGGTGGGTTGTCGCTGCTGGTTGCCGTTGCTGCCACGGCGGCCGGCTTGAAGGGCGAGGCACTGTGGCTCGGCCTCGGTGTGGCGGCGTTGTACACGGCGCTCATCGCGCTCGGCCCGTTCGTGGCCTCGCCGATCGCCAAGCTCACGGCACCACTGCTGGGCCGGCTGCGCGGCGCCTCCGGCACGATGGCCGGCCGCAACGCGGCACGCAACCCGAAGCGCACCGCGCTCACCGCCGGCGCGTTGGCAGTCGGCCTGTCGCTGGTGATCGGCGTGGCCACGCTCGGTTCGTCCGCCAAGGCGAGCATCCGTGAGGTGTTGGGCGAGTCCTTCGTGGGCGACTACATCGTCACCCCGAAGAACCAGCAGACCGGCTCTGTGCCGCTGGCGATGACCGAGGAAATGGCCGCCGCCGGTGTGGGCGAAGTGTTCGCGGTCGGCTTCGCGTACGTGGCCCTCGACGACGACACCGAAGGGTCCTTCGTTGTGGCGATCGACCCGCAGGGTGCACAGGATCTCTTCACGTTCGACTTCACGGAAGGGTCGTTCACCGACCTCACCACCGACGGTGTGCTGCTGCTCGACGACAAGGCGGCCTCGCTCGGGCTGGGAGTGGGCGACCAGATGTCGCTCCGCCTTGTGGATGGGCAGGTGCACGAGCTGACGGTGGAGGGCATCTACACCACCGATGGATACTCGGAGGTGTTGCTCCACCGCGGCATGTTCACCGGCACGGCCGCGGCGCAACTGGCCGACGTGCAGGTCTACGTCAAGGCCGACTCCGGCCAAAGCGACGCCACGCTGGCAGCGCTGCAGGCCGTGGCCGACAAGTACCCGACGGTGAAGCTGCAGAGCCGCGACGGGTTCATCGATGCCACGGACGATGCGATCGACGGCTTCCTCAACTTCATCTACGGGCTGCTCGGCATGTCGGTCTTCATCGCCGCCATCGGCATCGTGATCACGTTGTGGCTGTCCGTGTGGGAGCGCCGCCGGGAGCTCGGCCTGCTGCGTGCGGTGGGCATGACCAAGCGGCAGGTGCGCAGCAGCGTGCTCTGGGAGAGCATCGTCACCGGTGTGGTCGGCGTGGTGCTCGGCACCGTGCTCGGCTCGGCGTTGGGGTGGATCATCGTCAAGTCCTTCGAGGACGACGGGCTGGGCGTGTTCAAGATGCCCCTTGGCACCATCGCCGTCGCCGCGGTGGGTGTGTTCGTGCTGGCAGCGCTGGCGGCGTTCATTCCTGCCCGCAAGGGTGCGAACGCCAACATGCTGGAAGCGATCGCCACCACGTGACGCATTCGTATCGTTTCCCCGGCCCGCGTGGCGCGAGCGGCGCGGGCCGGGGGAGGATGGCCACGTGTTCCGTCTTGCACTGAGAAGCGTCGTCTCCCGCTGGGCACGTCTGTTGCTCACGGGGCTTGCGGTGCTGGCCAGCACGTCGTTCCTCAGTGGCACGTTCGTGTTCCGCGACACCATCGAGCGCACCTTCGACGCCCTGTTCGCCGACGTCTTCGAACGCGTCGACGCCTATGTGCAGAGCAGCAACTCGGTGGAGAACTTCCTCGGCTTCGAGCGTCGCGACCGGCTGCCGAGCGCCGTGGTGGAGCAGGTCCGCGCCGTGGACGGGGTGGCCGATGCTCAGGCCAGCGTCCAGGGCGACGCGGTCGTCATCGGCAAGGACGGCGAACCGATCGAACGGCCCACTGCCCCCACGTTCGGCGGCACCGTGAACAGCGGCGAGCTGAGCGTGTGGCGCGTGAAGGCAGGGCGCCTGCCGTCCGGTGGCACGGAGATGGTGCTCGATTCGCTCACCGCCGATGACGGCGGCTTCGTGCTCGGCGACATGGTGAAGGTGAACACCGAGACCGGCTCGCGGGACTTTCGACTGGTCGGCATCGTCGAGTACGACGACATCATCTCGCCGAGCAATGCCACCTGGGCCCTGTTCGACCAGGCGACGGCGGAGGAGTTCGTCGCCAAGGCCGGGTTCATCGACGCGGTGCTGGTGCAGGGCGACGGCACGGTGCCGGCGGAAGCGCTGGTGCAGCGGATCGAAGCAGTTCTGGACCCGGAACTGGCCGAGGTGCTGACGTCGGCGGAGATCACGGCGCAGACCCAGTCCGAGGTCGAGAAGACGCTGAGCTTCCTCACGATCTTCCTCACGATCTTCTCCCTCATCGCTCTCGGTGTGGGGATGTTCGTCATCTACAACGTGTTCTCCATCACCGCCGCCCAGCGCCAGCGGGAGAACGCGCTGTTGCGCGCCCTCGGCGCCAGCCGCCGGCAGGTGACGGCGTCGCTGCTGATCGAAGCGTTCGTGATCGGCGTGGTCGGCTCGCTCGCAGGTTTCGCCGGAGGCGTGGGCCTGGCGGCCGGCGTGAAGTGGCTGCTCAACTCGCTAGACTACGTGATCCCCGCACGCGGATTGGCCGTGGAGACGCGCACGATCGTGGTCACCATGCTGGCCGGCACCGTGGCCAGCATGCTGGCAGCGCTCGGCCCGGCCATCGGCGCAGGGCGGGTGCCTCCGGTGGCCGCGATGAGCGACGCCCTGCTGGAGAAGGTGGGCCGCGTCCGCCGCCGGGTGGTGGTGGCGGCCGTGCTCGGTGCCATCGGCGTGGCCTCGATCGTGGCGGTGATGAACGGTGCGGATGCCGTGCTGCTGGCGCTCGGGGTGGTGTGCCTGTTCGCCACCGTGCTCCTGCTCGGCCCGATCCTTGCCAGGCCGATGGCGCGGTTCTTCGGCGCGCCGGGCGAGGCCCTTCGCGGGGTCACCGGGGCGATGGCGCGTGGCAATGTGCAACGCAACCCGTGGCGCACCGCGCGGACTGCCGCACCCGTGCTCATCGGTGTCGCGCTGGTCACGGGTGCCTCGGTGTTCGCGGCGTCGATCAAGGAGCAGATCCGCGAGACCATCGGCGACACCGTGGCCGGTGAGTACGTGATCAACAGCTCCAACGGCGGCAGCCTCAGCTTCAGTCAGACGTTCGTCGATCAGCTCAACGAGCTTCCGGAGGTCGGCCTGGCCAGTGGGCTCGGCTTCGTCTTCGTGGCGTCTGCCGACGGCCGGCCGGTCAGCGGTTCGGCCGTCAATCCGGAGACCGTCGCCGGGCTGGTGACGGTCGACTTCATCGAGGGCAGCTTCGACGACCTCACGGTGGACGGGCTGCTGGTGAGCGAGAACGAGGCGCGCGAGGAAGACCTGGGGGTCGGCCAGGTGCTCACCCTGCTCGTGGACGGCGCCGAACTGCCACTCACCGTGCAGGGCGTGTACACCGAGGCGGACTTCATTCCGGCGCGCCTCTACCACCGCGACACGTTCATCGACACGAGCATCAACACCACGGCGGGGTTCGTGTCGCTGACGCGTACGTCGGGGGTGAGCGACGGCCAGTTCCGGGCCGCGGTCACCGCGGCCATCAGCGACTACGGCATCGGCGAGCTGCAGGACAAGGACGAGTTCATCGCCTCGCGGGCGGACCTCGTGGACCGCAGCCTGGCGTTCATCTACGGGCTGCTCTTCTTCTCGATCGTGATCGCCACCTTCGGCATCGTCATCACCCTGCTGCTGGCCGTGTACGAGCGGCGACGCGAGACGGGCTTGCTGCGGGCAGTGGGGATGAACCGTGTCCAGGTGCGCACGACGGTCCGTTGGGAGAGCGTCATCACCTCGCTGTACGGCGCGGCGGTCGGTGTGGCCATGGGCCTGGTGTTGGGCTACGTGATCATCGTCGCTCTCCGCGACCAGGGGCTGGAGAAGTACTCCGTCCCGGTGGCGACGATCGGGTGGATCATGTTGCTGGCCTTCGTGCTCGGCGTGTTAGCAGCGGTGGTGCCGGCGTGGAGAGCCACCCGGATGGACATCCTGCGGGCGATCGCGGCGGACGGCTGACGATGGTGGCGTTGTCGGCTGCGGCCCTTGCGTTCCTCTCCGAGCGACACCTTGCCGTTCTGTGCACCCAGCGCGGGGACGGCTCGCCGCACGCCGTACCCGTCGGCATCACCTACGCCGACGGCGTGGTGCGCGTGATCACGTTCGCCGCCGCGGTGAAGGCGCGCAACGCCGCCGCGGGAGGGCGGGCCAGCGTCACCCAGCTGGACGGTGCCCGCTGGCTGACGCTGGAAGGCGAGGTGGCGGTGAACCACGACCCTGTGGTGGTGGCGGAGGCGGTGGCGGCGTACGCCCATCGCTACCGCGCGCCGAAGCACCGCACGGACCGCGTGGTCATCGAGATTCGCGTGGACCGGGTGATGTGCAACAGTGGGTTGCGATGAGCGCTGGGTATTCAGGCACGCCGCTGCCGAAGAAGTTAGGGATCACAGGCGATGCGGTGTTCGTGGTGCGCCACGCCCCCGCAGGGTTCGCAGCGTTGCTCGGCGACGTGGGCGACGCCGTCTGGCAGCACAATCTGCTGCCGCCGATCGATGTCGTGGTGGCCTTCTTCACCGAGCGCGCCAAGCTGGCTGCAGAGTGGCCGACCCTCACCGACGCTGCGGCGCCCGCCGGCGCGGTGTGGGTGGCGTGGCCGAAGAAGACCAGCGGCGTTCGCAGCGACATCACAGAGGACGTGTTGCGAGCCGAGCTGCTGCGCACCGGCTGGGTGGACAACAAGGTGTGCGCCATCGACGACACCTGGAGCGGCCTGCGGTTCGTGCTGCGCAAGGAGAACCGTCGCCCCGGCGACAAGCGTCGCTGAGGCCCCTCTACGTGCCGCCGCGTGCGGAGAGTTCGGCTGCGGTGGCGCGGAACGAGGCCAGCATCCGTGCCAACACCGGGGAGGGGTCGTTGGTGCGGTAGAATGCAGCACAGGTCGACGTGCAGCGTCGGGCTGTGGGTGAGCGGCCGATAGACCACGCCGGGCACGTGCAGGTTCTTCCCCGACGTCGGCACGAGGCACAGTGCCCCGCCGGACGCGACGAGCGCGATGCCGTGCACCACGTCGTCGACCTCCGCCGCCACGGTCGGCTCGAACCCGACGGCGCGGCACGCGTCGCGGACGATGTCGATGAAGTTCGGTCGGAGGCCGCGCGGGAACAGCACGAGTGGCTGGGCCTCCAGCTCGGCCAGCCGCACCGCGGTGCGCGCCGCCAGCGGATGGTCGTCGGGAATGGCGACGAAGAGACGTTCGGCCAGGAGGACCTCGGTGGTGACGCCTCCCTGTGGGCCGACGACGCGGTTGAACGCGACGTCGATCGTGCCGTGCTCCAGCGCGTCCAGCTGGGCTTCCTTGTCCATGTTGTGCAGCACGATCGTGACATCGGGCGTGGCCGCGCGGTACGCCTTCAACAGGACCGGGATGACGCCGAAGATGCCCGTGCCGAACAGGGCGATGTCGATCCGTCCGATGGCCCCGTCGCCGGCTCGCTGGGCCCGATCGCCGGCCTGCTCGGCCAGTTGCAGCACCCGGCGGGCGTCGTCGAGGAAGACCCGGCCGGCGTTGGTGAGCTCCACCCCGCGGTTGGTGCGCAGGAAGAGGGCCGCGCCGAGCTCCCGTTCCAGCTGGCGGATCTGGCGAGTGAGCGGTGGCTGGGCCATGTGCAGGTGCTCGGCGGCACGGCCGATGCTGTCGTGCTCCGCCACGGCCACGAAGTAGCGAAGGTGGCGTAGCTCCATACCCGGAGGGTATCGCAACCAGGCTTGGCAAGTATTTGACGAGTACCCCTGGCGGGTTCACGATGACCTCATCGGCAACCAGTGAGGGGACCAACCATGGCATTGACAGGCGTGACCCGCCCGGGTCACATCCAGATTCGTGTACTCGACCTCGACGAGAGCGTCACGTTCTACACCGAGGTCGTCGGCCTGGTGGAAACCGGTCGCGACAGCCAGGGGCGCGTGTATCTCAAGACGTACGAAGAGCGCGACCACCACAGCGTGATCCTGCGTGAGGCCGACGAGGCAGGGATGGACTTCATCGGCTTCAAGGTGCTCAACGAGGCCACCCTGGACCAGTTGGAGAAGAACCTCGCCGACTACGGCGTCAGCACGTCCCGGCTGCCGGCCGGCGACCTCCTCGAGACCGGCGAGCGTGTGCGCTTCGAGCTGCCCACCGGCCACCAGGTGGAACTGTTCGCGACGAAGAAGATCCTCGGCAACCCGCTCGGCGACTTCAACCCCAAGCCCTACAACCCCGGCCTGGACAAGGGCATCTCCCCGGTGCGCTTCGACCATGCCCTGCTCTACGGCCCGAACGTCAACGACGCGCTGGCCCTGCTGACCAACGTGCTCGGGTTCCACCTCACCGAATACGTCACCCTTCCGGATACGGACATCAAGGGCGCGCTGTGGCTGGCGTGCTCCAACAAGGCGCACGACATCGCCTTCGTCGAGCACCCGGAGCCCGGCCGCTTCCACCATGTGGCGTTCCTCATGGAGTCGTGGGAGAAGGTGCTGCGCGCCGCCGACATCATGGCCACCTACGACGTGCCCGTGGACATCGGGCCGACCCGGCATGGCATCACACGCGGCGGCACGATCTACGCCTGGGACCCTTCCGGCAACCGTTTCGAGACGTTCCAGGGCGGCCTGGCACCGTACCCGGATTGGGGCCCGGTGCGCTGGGACTGGAACGGCCTGGGTGAGGGCGGCGGCCTCGACGTGGCCAAGCGCATGCTGCACGACACCTTCCTC
>JBPOIX010000264.1:0-6583 GCA_052034175.1 Actinomycetota bacterium | reverse complement strand
CAGGCGTGCGGCGTGGATGGCCTCCACCAGATGCCCTTCATGGTTCGTCTGGAATGGCGCCACCGTGTGGCCGAGCGCCTCCGCTGCTGCGGACGTGGCCGCGACGTAGTCGTCCAGGGTGGCGGTGCCGTAGATGTGCGGCTCGCGCTGGGCGAGCAGGTTGAGGTTGGGTCCATGGAGCAAAGCGATGACGGCCACCCGCCTATCGTGCCACGCCGCTCCCCTGCTGGGCTTCCCACATCTGTCGATCAAGGACGTAGAACACGTGCGCCTTCTCCGGCCAGTGCGGCAGGAGAGGGTGGTCGAAGTCCCTCGCGGCGTCGTGGCGCATCCCCAGCTTCTGCATCACCCGCTGTGAGTTGAAGTTCTTCGTGGTCGTGAAGCTGACGATCTCGTCCTCGGGCAACTCGACCTCGGCGAAGCCGTAGGCCAGCGCCGCCCGGGCGGCCTCGGGCGCGAAGCCGAGACCCCAGTGCGCACGTGCCAGCCGCCACCCGACCTCCACCATCGGCTGCTCCGCCCAGGCGGGGACGGACAGCCCGGTGAAGCCGATGAACTCGCCGGTGTCCAGCCGTTCCACGGCCCAGAGGCCGAACCCGCGCTGCACCCACATCGCCGCAAGACGGTCGACCATCTCGTCGCTCTGGTCCGCGGTCAACGTCGCCGGGAAGTGCCGCATCACTTCCGAGTCGCCGTTCAGGCTGGCGTAGGCCGGTTTGTCGGTCTCCCGCCAGCCGCGCAACAGCAGTCGATCGGTCCGCACCTCCGGCGTCATGCCCTCAGTCTGCCCCGGCTCGTGCCGTCCGTGCCGACCCCAGGGGTCCTTGCACGCTTCGGTGCGCTCGGAGCGGGTCGCGCGGGCGGCGTACGCTGCGGCGCATGGAGATCCGCAACGGCGACCTCACCCTGCACCTCACCGTCGATGGGCCGGAAGCGGCGCCGCCCGTGCTGCTGTTGCACGGGATCACGTCGAGCGTGCGCACCTGGGACTGGCTCCTCCCCCACCTCGCCGCGTATCGCGTGCACCGGCTGGACTTCCGCGGCCACGGTGACTCGGATCGCGCGCCGGGCGAGTATCACGTGGCCGGCTACGTCAGCGATGCCGCAGCGGCTGCACGAGCTGCCGGTGGACGGTGCATCGTGGTCGGCCATTCGCTCGGCGGCGTGACCGCAGCGTCGCTGGCCCAGCTCCACCCGGACCTCGTGCGCGCCGTGGCGCTGGAGGACCCGCCGATCCCGGCCACGGCACGTACCCTCGAAGGCAATGCCTTGCTCGATGGCTTCCGCCTGATGCGTCAGTCGATCCCGGCGATGCAGGCGCAGCAGGTGCCCGAGGAGGTGCTGGCCGGCATTCTCGCCAACGCGCCGAGCGCGTCCGGCCCGACGTTCGGTGAGCTGCTGCACCCGGACGGCCTGGCGTCAATGGCGGCAGGGATGCTGCACGTGGATGCCACGGTGCTCGACCCGGTACTCAGTGGCGACCTGCTCGAGCCGATATACGACCCGAACCAGGGGCTGACGATGCCGGCCTTGCTGGTGGCCGCCGACCCGTCGGCGCCAGACGCCGTCACTCGAGCGGGCGACTCGGCGAAGTTCGTCGAGGTCAACCCCACTGCCACCGTGCGAGCGATGATCGGCGCAGGCCACCTCATCCACGACGAGAAGGCCCACCGCCAGCCCTTCGTCGACGAGCTGCAGGCCTTCCTCAGCCGCCTCTGATGGACCGGGGTCCTCGCGCGAGGCGGCCGACGGGCTGAGCATTCGCTGGCGGCGCCGGTGGCGTCAGGACATGGAGTGGAGGGCTGCCAATGCGGCGCTCGCCGGCACGCCCGGCACCACCTCGACCCCGTCGGGGCCGTCCAGCACGAACGTCAGCTGATCGCCGAGCACCTTCTTGTCCCGGCCCATCAACGCGACCAGATCGTCCGCAGAAACGCCGACCGGCAGGGACGTGGCGAGTTCGTACGTCCCGCCCACGACGTCGTAGTGCTGCTGCACACGAGCGGCGTCGATACGGCCGAGGTGGTGCGCCAGGTGGGCGGCGTAGACCAACCCGATGGCCACCGCCTCGCCGTGCGCCAGCGAGTGGTCGGTGGCGGTCTCCAGCGCGTGGGCCAACGTGTGGCCGTAGTTCAGCAGTGCCCTGCGGCCGCCCTCCCGCTCGTCGCTGGCCACGATGTCCGCCTTGATCTGCACGCAGCGGGCCACGCGCTCGGCCTCGCCCATCGCCAGCAGGTCGTCGCCGGTGAGGAAGTGGTACTTGGCGATCTCGCCCCGGCCGCAGCGCACCTCGCGCGGCGGCAGCGTGGCGAGCGCATCGAGGTCGCACAGCACACCACTCGGCTGCCAGAACGCGCCCACGAGGTTCTTGCCCTCTGGGATGTTGACGCCGGTCTTGCCGCCGATGGCCGCATCCACCATGCCGACCAGGGTGGTGGACACGTGCACCACAGGAGTGCCGCGATGCCACGACGCCGCGGCGAACCCGGCGACATCGGTGACCATGCCGCCGCCCACACCGATCACCACGTCGCCACGGGTGAGGCCCATGCGGGCGAAGCCGCGGCTGAGGGACTCGATGGTGGCCAGCGACTTGTGCTCCTCCCCGTGGCCGATCTCGAACACCTCGAACGGCACGCCGGGGTCGACCGCCAGCGGAATACCGGCCTGGGTGACGAGCGCCGCACGCCGGGCCGAGCGGGGCAACATCGCGGCCAGCTCGGACCGCACGCCGTGGCCGACGAGCACGTCGTAGGAGCGATCCCCCAACGGCACATTGACTGTGATCATCGCAGCACCGCCTCCACCACTTCGCTGACAGACCGATGATCCACGAGCACGATGGCGTCGGCGACATCGCGGTACATCGCCTCGCGCTGGGTGAACATGCGCTGCAACGTACCCGCCGGGTCGTCGTCCAGCAGTGGCCGATGGGTGCCGTTGCGCACGCGCTCCAGCAGCGTCGTGGCAGGGTCGGCGCACAACCACACGACACGCGCCCGGGCGTCGCGCAGGAGCGCCCTGTTCTCCTCCGCCAGGACGACCCCGCCGGCGCCGGCGATGACCAACGGCTCCTCACTGGCCAAACCGCTGCGCAACACCTCGGTCTCCAGCGCACGGAAGGCGACCTCGCCGTCCGCGGCGAAGATGTCCCGCACGCTGCGGCCGGTCTGCGCCTCGATGACATGGTCGGTGTCGTACACCGCCCGACCCAGGCGATCCGCCAGCACACGGGCAACCGTGCTCTTGCCCACGCCCATCATCCCGACGAGCACCAGGTGCTGCCCCGCGCGGATCATGCCGCCACCGTCACGGCAGGGTGGCCTTGAACGCCTCAGCGTTGCGCACGAACTCGGCGACGCTGTCGCCGCCGAACTTGCGTTGTGCCTCCGCGGCCAACACGAGGGCCACCATCGTCTCTGCCACCACGCCCGCCGCCGGCACGGCCGTGACGTCGGTGCGTTCCTTGAAGCTGACGGTGGATTCCTTGGTGACGACGTCCACGGTCTCGAGGGTGGGCCTGTTGAGGGTGGCGAGCGGCTTCATGGCGGCGCGCACGACCAACAACTCACCCGTGGTGATGCCGCCCTCCGTGCCGCCCGCCAGCGTGCCCAGACGGCGGTAGTCGCCGGTGCCGCCATTGGCCGCGGCATCCCACACGATCGCGTCGTGGGCGTTGCTCCCCCGCCGGCCCGCGACGTCGAAGCCGTCACCGATCTCCACACCCTTGATGGCCTGGATGCTCATCACGGCCTGTGCGAGCGCGGCGTCGATCTTGCGGTCCCAGTGCACATGGCTGCCGAGGCCGACCGGCACGCCATAGCCGAGCACCTCGACGACGCCGCCGAGCGAGTCGCCGTCCTTGGCGCACGCCTTGATCTCCTCGATCATGGCCGCCGACGCAACAGGGTCGAAGCAGCGCACCTCGTCGGCGTCCACGGCAGCAAGGTCCGAGGGCAGCGGGCGGGCGCCGCTGGTGTTGCGCGCCGACCCCATCTGGGTGACATGGGAGATGATCGACACGCCGAGCTCCGCCAGCAGGAGCTTCGCAATCGAGCCGGCGGCCACGCGGGCTGCGGTCTCGCGCGCCGACGCCCTCTCCAGCACGTCGCGAGCGTCGGTGAAGCCGTACTTCTGCATACCGACGAGGTCGGCGTGGCCGGGCCGCACCTGATGCAGAGGGTCCTTCGTCGCACCGGGCGCCGGGGACATCTCCTCGTGCCACTTGTCGCTGCGGAACCACTCGCTGTTCTTGATCTCGATGGCCAACGGTGACCCGAGGGTGCGGCCGTGGCGTACGCCGCCCACGAGCGTCAACTCGTCCTGCTCGAAGCGCTGGCGGGGGCCGCGGCCGTAGCCGAGCCGGCGGCGGGCCATCTCCGCCTGGACGTCCTCCACCGTGACGCGCAGCCCTGCCGGGAGGCCCTCGATGATGACCACGAGTGCCTGCCCGTGTGATTCGCCGGCGGTGAGGTAACGAAGCATCCCCGGCAGGCTACTGGCGCCGCGCGGCGAGTTCCCGCTCTGCGGCGGCCGCCATCACCTCGATGTCCGGCAGCTCACCGTGCCACAACTGCTGCTGCAGCGCGGCCTGGTGGACGAGCATTCCCAACCCGTCGACCACCGAGCAACCGGCGGCCTCCGCGGCGACGAGCAGAGCGGTCCGGCGAGGGTGGTAGACGATGTCGGCGACGACCTGGCCGGCATGCAACCGGCTGACGTCACATGGCAGGTCATTGCTCCCCATGCCGATGCTGGTGGCGTTGACCACGATGTCCGCGTCGGCCACATCGGTGGCGGTGGCCAGCACCCCGACGGCGCCTGCGAGACGCACCGTCTCCAGCGCCGTCCCCATCGTCCGGTTCAACACCGCGACCCGCGCGGCACCCGCACGGCCCAACTCATCCGCAATGGCCCGCGCCGCCCCACCCGCACCCAGCAGGCACACGGTTCGCCCCGCGACCTCCACCCCCTCCGCGGCCAACGACGACACGAAGCCAGCACCATCCGTGCTGTGCCCCACGAGACGACCGTCCGGCTGGGCGACGACCGTGTTCACGCTCCGCAGGGCCGCTGCCGCGGGTGCGAGCTCGTCGACCGCCTGGGCGACGGCCTCCTTGTGCGGCATCGTGACGGACATGCCACCGAGGCCGAGCACGCGCATCGCGTCAACGGCTTTCTGCCCTTCGCCGTGTGGCACTTCGAGGGCCACGTACACCCAGTCCAGCCCCAGTTGAGCGAAGGCCGCGTTGTGCAATGCCGGCGACAGGCTGTGCCGCACCGGATTGCCGATGACCGCGGCGACCCGCGTGGCCCCGGAGATCACAGCAAACCCTTCCGGCGGGACTCCGCGACATTGGCCTCGTGCTGCTCCAGCGTCGCGGCGAACACGTGACGGCCCTCCTCGTCGCCGACGACGTAGTAGAGGTAGATGCACGGCACGCCCTCGGGCAGGTCGCAGATCGGGTCGCCGATCGACGGGTTTGCGGCCGGGTAGAGCGCCGCTTCGATGCTGGCACGGCCGGGGTTGGCGATCGGCGTGGGCGGCAGCCCGGCGTACAGGTACAGGTTGTACGGCGAGTCGATGGCCTTCAGCTCCGAGAAGTCCAACGATGGGTCCTGCTGGTAGTACAGCGACGCATCGATGGCCAGCGGCATCCCGAGGAACAGACGGTTGTAGATGACGCGCGAGATCTTCGCCCGGTCCTCCGGAACCCTGGCCTCTCGTTCGATCAGGCTGGCGACGATCAGCACCTGATAGGGCGTCAACCCCACCTGTGGCGCCCGTGTCTCAATCTCCTCCTGCTCCCCGACACGCTCCGTCAATTGGACCATCCGCTGCAGCACCTCACGCTCGCTCTCCCCGTTGGACACCTGATAGGTGTCCGGGAAGAGAAGACCCTCCAGGGAGGTGGTGCCCTCGGGAAGCCACCTGGCCTCGACGCTGCCGTCCGTCGCCGCGTTCTTGAAGTCCACCGCCGTCAGCCGCGGCACATTGTCCGCCAACCGCTGGGCCATCTGCTCGTAGGTGAACCCCTCCGGGAAGGTGACCTTGGTGTACGTCTCCGACGGAGGCGTGGACAGGATGCTCATCACATTGCCCCTATGGTCCAGCGGGCGGATCTGGTAGTAGCCGGGGGTCAGCTCCAGGCCACCGTGGTGCTCCACGTAGTAGACGAACGTGCCGGCATCGCTGACCAGGCCGGCTTCGAGGAGCCGTTCGCTGATCGATTCCAGCGTGTCGTCGGCATTGACGGTGAAGTTCACCGGCGCACCCGGGTCGCCGATCGGGTTCACCTTGCGGGTGTACTGCAGGCCCCACACGCCGTACGCCACCACCCCGGCCATCGCCGCGTAGCAGGCAAGCCACATCAGCCACTTCATCGGGCGAAACGGCCGGCGCGGCCGCTCGATCTGCAGCGCGGCGGTGTGGTCGGGGTCGTCCCACGGGTCGGCGTGCCACGCCGTCTCGTCGACGAAGGTCACCGCGGGGCTCCGGGCCCCGGCGCGCCGGGCCGGCCGGCGGCCAGCCACTGCTGCAACATCACCGCGGCGGCCACCATGTCCACGACCTTGCGGCGCG
>JBPOIX010000370.1:0-2502 GCA_052034175.1 Actinomycetota bacterium | reverse complement strand
CCTGTCGGTAGAGGTCCTGCAGGTCCTTCATCCGCTCCGCCGGCGTGCGCAGCGCCGCGGGGGCGATCGGCTTGGCCGGCCCTACGCCGTCGAGGCCGCGCAAGCGGCGACGGTCCTCGCGGGCGATCTTCTGGGTCGCCTGGAGCTGTCGCTTCAACTCCAACGTCTCACGGATTTCGTCCGTGTTCCGCCCGTTGAACGCCCTCCAGAAGTAGGTGCGGCGGTTCTCGCCGAGGGCTTCGGCCTCGTCGGCGATCTCCCGCGCCCGCCGAATCGCGTTCGCATACAACAGGGCCAGAAACGCCATCACGACCACGAGTCCGACAGCAGGCATGCCGCCGAGGTTAGTCCCGCCTACAGTTACGCCCCGATGCTGTGGTTGCTCCTCATCCCCGCCTACTTCGTCGGGACCTTCCCGAGCGCGGTCTGGATCGCCCGCAGCAAGGGTGTGGACATCCACACCGTCGGGTCGGGCAACCCTGGGGCATCCAACATCGCCCGCACCTTCGGCACACCGTGGGGTGTGCTCGTGTTCGTGCTCGACGGGCTGAAGGGCGCGATCCCCGCCGCTGTCGGGCTGCTCGTCGACGATCGCCCGCTCGCCTATGCGATGGTGGGCGCGGCCGTGCTCGGCCACATGTTCCCGATCACCCGGCGGTTCAAGGGTGGCAAGGGCGTGGCGACCATGGGTGGCGCGTCGTTCGTGCTGCAACCGTTGATCTCGTTCGGGATGCTGCTGCTGTGGATCGTGGTGCGCAAGCTGACGAAGAAGGCATCCCTGGCCTCGCTGGCGATCATGATCGGATACCCCGCGTGCGTGGCGATCGTCGGCGCGCCCGGGTGGGAGATCGTCGCCATCCTGGCCATCAACGGCTTGGTCCTGGCCCGCCACGGCGAGAACATCAAGCGCCTCGTCCGCGGTCGCGAGCTGTCCGCCGGCAAGGGCTGACCGCTAGCGTCGGCGCCGATGCAACTGCTGCAGCCGCTGGCCCTGGGAACCGCCACCGCACCCAACCGGGTGATGTTCGGGCCGCACGTCACCAACCTCGGCGACGACGAGCGACGCTTCACCTCCCGCCACACCGCGTACTACGAGCGGCGTGCTCGCGGCGGTTGCGGCGTTGTCGTCACCGAGGGTGCCAGCGTGCACGACAGCGACTGGCCGTACGAGCGGGCGCCGCTGGCCGCGCAGTGCGGGCCGGGGTGGGCGGCCATCGCCACGGCTTGCCACGCTCACGGTGCGTTGGTGATCGCCTCGCTCGATCACGCCGGCGGCCAGGGGTCCAGCGCGTACAGCCAGCGTGAGCTGTGGGCGCCCAGCAGGGTGCCCGAGGTGAACACCCGCGAGGTGCCGAAGTGGATGGAGGCGGAGGACATCGCAGCCGTCGTGGCCGGGTTCCGCGCCGCGGCCGCCACCGCCGTCGCCGCCGGGTGCGACGGGGTGGAGATCAACGCCGGCCAGCACAGCCTGGTGCGCCAGTTCCTCAGCGGCCTCACCAACCATCGCGACGACCTCTGGGGTGCGGACCGCTGGCTGTTCGCCAGCGAGGTCATCGAAGCCGTACGGGCGGCAGTGGGTACCAGGGTGGTCGGCCTGCGGCTGTCGTGCGACGAGCTGGCACCATGGGCCGGCATCACACCGGAGCACGCGCCGGAAGTGGCCGCCCGCCTCGTGGGCTTCGGCGTCGACTACGTGGTCGTGGTGCGCGGCTCGATCTACTCCGCGGAGAAGACCCGGGCGGACTTCCACGAGCCCACCGGCTACAACATCGAGCTCTGCCGATCCGTGAAGGCGGCCCTCCCCGACACTCCGGTGTTCCTGCAGGGCTCGGTGGTGGAGTGGGGCCAGGCGGAGTGGGCGGTGGGCGACGGGGTGTGCGACGCGGTGGAGATGACCCGGGCGCAGCTGGCCGACCCGGACCTCGTGACGAAGGCCACCGGCGGCGAGGCGCCCCGCCCGTGCATCCGCTGCAACCAGACGTGCCAGGTGCGCGACGGGCGCAACCCGATCGTCACGTGCGTGGGCGAGCCCACCACCGGCCGGGAGACGGAGGACCCGGACTGGTACGCGCCGGCCCCACAGCCGCGCGACGTCCTCGTGGTCGGTGGCGGTGTGGCAGGCATGGAGGCCGCTCGAGTCGCCGCCGCCCGCGGGCACCGCGTGCGCCTGGCCGAACGCGACGACACCCTCGGTGGCATGGCCGCGCTCACCGGGCCCGGCGGGGCGCTGGCCCAGTGGCTGGCAGCGGAGATCAAAACCGCGGGCGTGCACGTTCTGCTCGGCGCTGACCACACCGTCGCTCGCCCCGGCGAGGTGGTGGTGCAGTGCACAGGGTCCCGCCCCGGCGCGCGGCCGTACGCCGAAGAGCCCGGGGCGATCGTGCTCGATGTGGTGGAGGTTCGGCGCGGCGCCGCGCTGCCGGACGGGCCGAGCGCCCGCTTCGACCCGCGCGGCGGCCCGATCGCCGTGGCCCTCGCGGCGGAGCGCGGCGATCGCGCCAT
>JBPOIX010000291.1:0-6902 GCA_052034175.1 Actinomycetota bacterium | reverse complement strand
GTACGGCGAGAAGGTGCTGCCCGCGGTGGCCGAGCACGTGCGAGCCAAGTCGTGAGCCAGGGCGGCCCGGTTGCCGCGCCGCGCTCGCGCGCTCGTGCGAGCGGCCGTTCGCTGCTGTTCGGGCTGTCGGCCGCGTTCTTGATGGTGGCCGCCTGGGAGATCTATCGCCGCTGGGTCGGCCCGGCCCTGGGGGCCAAGGGCAACGAGGTCGGCACCCTCTTCGGTTGGAAGGTGTTCCCGCGAACGAGTTCCAACCTGGCGATGCCACCGGTCCAGACGATGGTCGAGGAGATCGGCAAGCCGGAAGTCCGCGGCAGCGGAACCTCGGTGCTCGAGGCCGTCCTGCAGGCGACGCTGATGTCGCTGTGGTTGGCGATCGCCGCGCTAGCACTTGGCGCGCTCGTAGGGCTGGGTGTGGCCGTGCTGATGAGCCGCTTCAAGATCGTCCAGCGCGGCCTCATGCCCTACCTCGTGGTGTCGCAGACGATCCCGCTGATCGCGCTCGCCCCGCTCACCGTCACCTGGGGTGGTGAGATCTCCCTCTTCGGGTTCGAGTGGCAGAAGTGGACCTCGGCCGTGGTGCTCGGGGCGTTCCTGTCGTTCTTCCCGATCGCCATCGGCGCCACTCGCGGCTTCGCATCACCGTCGGCGGCGTCGTTGGAGCTGATGGACTCCTATGCATCCTCGTGGTGGTCCACATGGTGGCGCCTGCGCCTGCCGGCATCGGTGCCGTTCCTGCTTCCGGCCCTGCGCCTGGCCGGCAGCGCGGCCGTCTTCGGTGTCGTCGTCTCCGAGATCAGCGTCGGCTACACCGAGGGCATCGGCTACCTCACGCTCAACTACCTCACCGAAGGGACCGCACGGCCTGCCAAGGTGTTCTCGGCGGTGTTCGGCACGATTGCCCTTGGCCTGCTGATGGCCGCTGCCGTTGGTTTCCTCGATCGTTTCCTCGGGCGTCGTCGCCCCCAGCAGGAGCTTGCATGAACACCCAGCACCCGGCCGTCCACACCGCTGCACTGGAGAAGGTGTTCAACCCTGGTCGGCCCAACCAGGTGGAGGCACTCACCGGAGTGACGCTCGACGTCCAACCCGGCGAGTTCATCTCGCTCATCGGCCCGTCCGGTTGCGGCAAGTCCACATTGCTGCGCCTGATCGCCGACCTCCTCGAGCCAACCGGCGGCGACTTGCTGGTCAACGGGAAGGCCGCCAAGCAGGCCCGGCTGGATCAGGACTACGGGATGGCCTTCCAGCAGTCCGGCCTGTTCGACTGGCGCACGGTTGCCAAGAACATCGAACTGCCGCTCGAGCTGAAAGGGTGGGACAAAGCCAAGCGCCGCGCCCGCGCCCAGGAGATGCTCGAGCTCGTCCGCCTCGGCGACCGTGGGGCCTCGATGCCGTGGCAGCTGTCCGGTGGCCAGCAGCAGCGCATCGCCATTGCCCGGGCGCTGGCCGCCCACCCGCCGCTGCTGTTGATGGATGAACCATTCGGTGCGCTGGACGAGATGACCCGGGAGCACATGCAGAGCGAGTTGCTGCGGATCTGCGGCGAAACGCACACCACGGTGGTGTTCGTCACCCACAGCATTCCCGAAGCGGTCTACCTCAGCGACCGAGTCGTGGTCATGTCACCCGGCCCAGGGCGCATCACCGACGTCATCGACGTACGGCTGGGGTCGAACCGCAACGACGACACCCGCGAAGCACGCGAGTTCTACGAGAAGATCACCGAGGTGCGCGAAGCCCTCCGGGGGAGCGAGTTGGGCGCCGTGGCGCGGGGGATCGAAGACCGGTGAAGCGTCTGCGTTCCGTCGCTGTGGCGATCCTGCCCCCGCTGTTGTTCGGCGTGGTGTTTCTCACCGCCTGGGAGCTTCTCATCGAGTGGCGCGAGGTGAAGCCCTACGTGATGGTCAAGCCATCGGCGGTGTGGTCGGCCATGCTGGACAACTTCACGCCGATTCGCACCGCTGCCGGCGTGACGGGCGGAAATGCGCTCACCGGCCTGGTGTTGGGCACCGTCTTCGGGGTTGTGTTGGCGATGGTGGCGTCCGCCGTGCGGCCGCTGGGCGAGCTGATCAACCCGCTCGCCACCGCCGTCAACGCAGTTCCGATCGTCGTGGTGGTGGCGGTCCTCACCCGGATGTACGAGGCGGACAGCGAGACACCGCGGCGCATCATGGCGATGATGGTCGTCTTCTTCGTCGTCTTTGTGAACGTGCTGCGCGGCCTACGGGAGACCAACCCGACCCAGCTAGAACTGATGAAGTCCTATGCCGCCTCGCCGCTCCAGCAGTTCCGCACGGTGCGCCTCCCGAACGCCATGCCGTACCTGTTCACCGGCATCCGCGTGGCCGCGCCGCTGGCGGTCATCACGGCAGTGGTGGCCGAGTACTTTGGCGGCAAGAAGAACGGTCTCGGTTCGGGTATCACGTCCTTCCTCTCCACCGCGAAGAAGGATGTCGGCCTGGCATACGTCGCCGGTGCCTCGGCACTCGGTGTCGCCTGCTTCGCCGCCGCAGCGATCTTGGAGTATGTGGCCGTGCCGTGGCAGCGGCAACGCAGCTCCAGGTAATACACACAACCAAGCACAAGGGGGAGCAACGTGATCAAGCGTTCTCGAATGAGGAAGTCGTTCGCCATGTTGGCGATCGCCGGGTTGGCGATCTCTGCATGTGGCGACGATGAGGAGACCACCGGTGGCGACACCGACGGCACCAGCGCCGGCGCGGCAGCCATCTGCGACGCCAGCAAGGGGCCGGCAGAAAAGGTGGAAGTCAAGCTGCAGCTGCAGTGGCTGACCCAGGCCCAGTTCGCTGGGTACTACGCGGCGATCGACCAGGGGTGCTTCGCCGAGCAGGGCCTCGACGTCACCATTCTCGAAGGTGCCGTGGAGATCAACCCGGTGGACGTGCTGGCCAGCGGCCAGTCGGACTTCGCCATTTCGTGGGTGCCCAAGGCGCTCGCCGGTCGTGAAGCCGGCGCGAACATCGGCAACATCGCCCCGGGGTTCCAGCGCAGCGGCACGCTGCAGGTGAGCTGGAAGGACAGCGGCATCACCTCGCCCGCGGACTTCGCCGGCAAGAACATCGGCAGCTGGGGCTTCGGCAACGAGTACGAGATCTTCGCCGCACTCGGCGCTGCGGGGCTCGACCCGGCCAACGACGTCACCATCATCGGCCAGAGCTTCGACATGTCGGGTCTGTTGTCCGGCGACATCGACGCTGCGGAAGCGATGACGTACAACGAGTACGCCCAAGTGCTGGAGGCAACGAACCCGGACACCGGCGAGCTGTACACGGCCGACGACCTGAACGTCATCTCCTACGAGGAGGAGGGCGTCGGCATGCTGCAGGACGCCATCTGGGCCGACGGCGAGCGGCTGGCCAGCGATCCGGCGTACAAGGACACGGCCATCAAGTTCGTGGCCGCCTCGCTCAAGGGCTGGACGTTCTGCCGCGACAACGCCGAGACCTGCCGCGACATCGTGGTGGCGCAGGGTTCGAAGCTCGGTGCCAGCCATCAGCTGTGGCAGATGAACGAGATCAACAAGCTCATCTGGCCGGCAAGCGGTGGCGTCGGCCACATCGATCAGGCCGCGTGGGACCGCACGGTCGAGATCGCTCAGGGCACCCCGAACCTGGACGGCGCAACCGTGCTGACCAAGGCCCCGGACGCCGACGCCTTCACCAACGAGATCGTGGACCCCGCGTTGGCCATCCTCAAGGCCGACGGCGTGGACGTCAACGGCTCGAGCTGGTCGCCGATCGAGGTCACCCTCAATCCTGGCGGCGAATGAGCCCACGGCCCGTCCGAGGACGGGTTGAACACGACTGAAAACAGCGAAGGGGGTGGGTCGCACACTGCGGCCCACCCCCTTTCGGATTTTCGGGACCTCAGTCCATTTGTTTCGTCCGCGTACGCTGGTAGCTCTGGCTGTCTTGCTAGAACATCAACTGGGCGAACAACGGGGTGTCGCCCACTTACCAGGAGGTGGCCAGTGACGGACACCGTGCAACGTCAGCAACGAGACGCGGAGCAGATCTCCCATGTCGTGGTGCGGTTCGCCGGCGACTCGGGCGATGGCATGCAGCTCACCGGGGATCGCTTCACATCGGTCAGCGCGCTGTTCGGGAACGACCTGTCGACGTTCCCGGACTATCCCGCCGAGATCCGGGCCCCAGCGGGCACCGTGAACGGCGTGTCGAGTTTCCAGGTCCACATCAGCGACCACGACATCACCACGCCCGGCGATGCGCCCAACGTGCTGGTGGCGATGAACGCCGCAGCCCTGAAAGCCGACCTGCACCGCCTGGAGCAGAACGGTCTGCTGATCCTCAACAGCGACGCGTTCGAACAGCGCGACCTGGACAAGGCGAACTACACCTCCAACCCGCTCACCGACGGCTCGCTGGCCAACTACCGCGTGGTCGAGGTGCCGATGACGGCGCTCACCCAGGCGGCCGCCGAGCCGCTGGGCGTGAAGCCGCGCGACGCGGAGCGCTCGAAGAACTTCTTCGCCCTCGGCCTGGTGAGCTGGCTGTACTCGCGCCCGATCGAGCCGACGGTGAAGTGGATCGAGACCCGCTTCAAGGACCTCGTTCGGGACAGCAACATGGCCGCGTTCAAGGCCGGGTTCAACTTCGGCGAGACCAGCGAACTGTTCGACCACCCGTTCGAAGTGCCGCCGTCGCACCAGGCGCCAGGCGAGTACACGAACATCACCGGCAACGTGGCCCTGGCCTGGGGCCTGGTGGCTGCCGGGCAGCTCGCCAAGCTGCCGGTGTTCCTCGGCAGCTACCCGATCACGCCTGCCAGCGACATCCTCCACGAGCTGTCCAAGCACAAGAACTTCGGCGTGCGAACCCTGCAGGCCGAGGACGAGATCGCGGCTGCCGGTATGGCCCTCGGCGCCGCGTTCGCCGGGCATCTCGGCGTCACCACCACGTCGGGCCCGGGTGTGGCGTTGAAGAGCGAGACCACCAGCCTGGCTGTGTCCCTGGAGCTGCCGTTCCTTCTGGTGGATGTGCAGCGTGGCGGCCCGAGCACCGGCCTGCCCACCAAGACCGAAGCCGCGGACCTGAACATCGCGATGTACGGCCGGCACGGTGAGGCACCGCTGCCGATCGTGGCCGCGTACAGCCCGTCGAACTGCTTCGACGCCGCCATCGAGGCCGCCCGCATCGCGCTGAAGTACCGCACGCCGGTCATCCTCCTCACCGACGGCTACCTGGCCAACGGCAGCGAGCCCTGGCTGCTGCCCGACCCCGCCACCCTGCCCGACATCTCGGTGCCCTTCGCCACGGCGAAGAACCATGTCAACCCCGATGGCACGGAGGAGTACTGGCCGTACCTGCGCGACGCCGAGACACTGGCTCGCCCGTGGGCCGTTCCCGGCACGCCGGGCCTGATGCACCGCGTCGGTGGCATCGAGAAGGAAGACGGCCGCGGCGACATCAACTACTCGCCGGCGAACCACTCGAAGATGGTCCACCTGCGGGCCGCGAAAGTGGCTGGCATCGCCAACGACATCCCGCCTGCAGCCATCGTCGGTGATGAGGATGCCGATGTCGTGCTGCTCGGCTGGGGCAGCACCTGGGCGGCCATCGATGCCGCCGTGCAGCGCACCCGCCGTGTGGGCACGAAGGTGGCCTGGATCCATCTCACCCACCTCAACCCGCTCCCACCGAACCTCGGTGAGCTGCTGAGGAAGTTCCGTCACGTGCTCGTGCCGGAGCTGAACATGGGCCAGCTGTGCCGCATCGTCCGTGCCGAGTACCTGGTGGACGCCAAGGCCGTCTCCAAGGTGCAAGGCCTGCCCTTCTCCGCCGCCGAAATCGAAGACGCAATTGCCGAGGTACTGAAGTGAGCGACACCGTCACCCTCACCACCAAGAAGGACTGGATGAGCGACCAGGAGGTCCGCTGGTGCCCCGGCTGCGGGGACTTCGGCGTGCTCCAGGCGGTCCAGACCCTGATGCCAGAGATCGGTGTGCCGCCGGAGCGCACCGTGTTCGTCAGCGGGATCGGCTGCTCCAGCCGCTTCCCGTACTACATGAACACGTACGGCATGCACTCGATCCACGGCCGCGCGCCGGCCATCGCCACCGGTGTGGCCGTGGCCCGGCCGGACCTCGATGTGTGGGTGGTCACCGGCGACGGCGACGCCCTCAGCATCGGTGGCAACCACCTCATCCACGCCCTGCGCCGCAACGTGAACCTGACGATCCTGCTGTTCAACAACCGGATCTACGGCCTCACCAAGGGCCAGTACTCGCCCACCAGCGAGCAGGGCAAGGTCACCAAGAGCACGCCGATGGGCTCGATCGACTACCCGTTCAACCCGCTGGCGGTGGCGCTGGGTGCGGAGGCTTCGTTCGTGGCCCGCACCCACGACCTCGACCGCAAGCACATGATGAGCGTGTTCCGTGCGGCACACGACCACAAGGGCGCGTCGTTCGTCGAGATCTACCAGAACTGCAACGTGTTCAACAATCAGGCGTACGAAGGCGTCACCGGCCGCAACTCCCGCGAGGAGATGATGATCGACCTGGTCCACGGCCAGCCGATCCGCTTCGGCAAGGACGGCCACGCCGGTGTGGTGATGGGCTCCGACGGCCAGCTGCGCATCGTCGAGGTCGACGAGGTCGGTGTCGACGCCCTGCTGGTGCACGACGTCGAGCGCGCCGACCCCGGCCTGGCGTTCGCCCTCGCCCGTCTCAGCCACGACGACCACTCGCCCACGCCGTTCGGCATCTTCCGCTCGGTCGAGCGCGGCGAGTACGCGTCGATGGTCAGCGACCAGCTGGTGCAGGCCGGCGAGAAGAAGGGCCCCGGCGACCTCACGTCGCTGCTCCGTAGCAACGGCACCTGGACCATCGAGTAGATCGACGGTTCGGCTTTACGTAA
>JBPOIX010000303.1:0-7236 GCA_052034175.1 Actinomycetota bacterium | reverse complement strand
ACCCTCGACGAGTTGAGTGTCACCCGCCCCCGCTTCGACCGTGGCAACTACCACCACACCCGTGCAGTCTTCTTCGTCTGGGCGGTCGACCGGCTGGTCAGCGCCGGCCTCACCGACATGGGCGTGCTGTGGCACCCGCTGGTGGATGCCGAGAGCCCCCTGGCCTGGTGGTCGGTCGGCGTGCTGGAGTCCGCCGAGGCGCACGACGTGTTCCTGCCTTCCACCGAAGCTCTGCCCGGCGAGCCGCAGCCTGGCATGCCGGCCCTCGCCGCCGCCTGATCCCGCAGCATCGACGTCACACGCGGTGCCGAGCATGGTCGCACCGTCGCCCTCCGTGGCATGCGAGCATGTGCTCATGACAGTGGCCGACGTGCTCGTGGTGGAAGACGCCCCGGAGTTCACCCAGGTGGTCACCACGGTGCTCACCAACGCCGGCTATGCGGTGCGCACCGCCGGCTCCGTGGCGCAGGCGATGGGGGCACTGGCAAAGGCTGAACCAGACGTCGTGATCCTCGACCTCGGCCTTCCGGACGGCGACGGCCTCGATCTGTGCCGTGTCATCCGCGACCGCTGCAGCGCGTACGTGCTGGTCATCACCGGCCGCGACGAGGAGGTGGACAAGCTGCTCGGCTTCCGGCTCGGCGCGGACGACTATGTCACCAAGCCGTTCTCGCCCCGCGAGCCCCTCGCCCGCGTGGACGCCTTGCTGCGCCGCCCTCGCGGCGACGACCCGACCTCCGTGCAGCGGACGATCGGCGACCTCGTGCTCGACCCGCGGGCCAGGGAGGTCTTCGTGGCCGGCGACCGCGTGGAGCTGACGCGCATCGAGTTCGACCTGCTCGACGCGCTCACCGACGAGCCCGGCGCCGTGCGCAGCCGGCGCGAGCTGATGGACCGCGTGTGGGGTGAGAGCTGGGTCGGCGACGACCATGTCGTCGACGTGCACGTGGCCAACCTGCGCAAGAAGATCGATGCGGGGGCGATGCGCAGCCGCATCCGCACGGTCCGCGGCGTGGGCTACTCCGTCGCCCGCTGAACGGCGATCAACTCGTCCACCAGGCCGGACAACTGCCGCCCGCTGGCCACGATCTGCCCGACGGCACGCCGATCCTCCGGGGCCAGCCCCGGGTGGTCGAGAAGTTCGGCGAAGCCGAGGATGGCGTGCAGCGGGGTGCGCAATTCATGGCTGACATGGGACAGGAAGCGATCCTTGGCCCGGTTGGCATCCTCCGCCGCGTCGCGCGCGGCGCGCAGGTCGAGGGTGATCTGGCGGCGCAGCAAGGCGTAGCCGATGGATTCGCCGACCCGGCGGACGAGGTCGATCGCCAGCGGCGACCAGGTACGCGGCTCCCGCTGGTGGTTGAAGCCGACCACCCCGAGCGTGCCGGAAGCGGTGCACAACGGCACCTGGAGGACGGAGTGCACCCCGAACGCGGCGAACGAGCGGCGCTCCGCGTCGGCCTCCGGTGGCAGGTCGTCCAGGTTCGGGCAGTGCCACACGGCGGGCGTGCGGGCCAGCGCGATCGACCATCCGAAGTCGTCCTGCGCCAGCCCGACGATCGCGCCGCGGTGCGGTGCAACCCCCTCCGCCACCCACTCGTGGGTGTTGGAGAAGCGGCCGTTCGGTTCGTACAGCGTGACGTAGGCGCGGTCGGCGTCCTCCACCGTGGCGATGGCGCCGAGGGCATCGTCGATGACCGCATCGAGCTCGTCGTCGGTGGCCGCGGCCAGGCGCAACGCCACCGCGGTGACGACCTCGGTGATGGCATCGCGCTGGACGTCGGGTGACACGAGCCCCCATGTTGGCCGAACGGCGGTGCCGGCGGACGTCACCCCGCGTGGACACCCTGCCCGCCTGCCGGTCCGACACGACAGCACTCGGTGGCCGCCCTTAGGGTTCGGTCCATGCGTGTGATCGTCGTCGGTGGTGGGGTGTCCGGGCTCGGCTCGGCCATGGTGTTGGCCCGTCAGGGTCACGATGTCACGGTGGTCGAGCGCGACCCGACGCCGATGCCGCAGTCCGCCGACGAGGCCTTCGAGTGGGACCGCCGCGGTGCACCCCAGGTGCGCCACAGCCATGCCTTCCTCGGGCGCCTGGTGGGCCTGCTGCGCACGGAGTACGCGGACGTCTACGCGGCACTCCTGGCCGAAGGCGCCTCGGAGATCCGCTTCGGCGACGACCTGCCGCCCACCATCACCAACTTCGAGCGCCAGCCCGGCGACGACGAGCTGGTGATGTTGGCCTGCCGCCGCACGACCTTCGAGTGGGTACTGCGCCGCGCCGGTGTGGCCGAGGGCCGGGTGTCGTTCCGCGTCGGCGTGGGGGTGGACGGGTTGCTCACCGCGCCCTCGGCAACGGTTCCACTGGAGGGCGTGCCGCACGTGGTGGGTGTGCACCTGGAGGACGGCAGCAGCCTCGAGGCGGACCTCGTGGTGGTGGCCGCCGGCCGGCGCGCCGCCCTCAACGACTGGCTCGACGCCGCCGGAGCGGCCCCCGTACGCGAGGAGCTCGACGACACCGGCATCGTCTACTTCAGCCGCTTCTACCGGCTGCACGACGGCGCCGAGTACCCGCCCCGCAGCGGCCCGATCGGCGGCGACCTCGGCTATCTCAAGTACGGCGTGTTCGTCGGCGACAACCGCACGTTCAGCGTCACGCTGGCCACCCTCACGTCGGACGACGAGCTGCGCCGCCGCCTCGCCGACCCGGTGGTGTTCGACGCCTGCGCCCGCCAGCTGGTGGCCACGGCGCCATGGCTGGACGGCCGCGCCGACCCGCTCAGCCCCGAGGTGTTCGTGATGGCGGGCCTGATCAACCGCTGGCGCTACTACGTGCCCGACGGGCAACCCGTGGCCACCGGTGTGCTGCCGGTCGGCGATGCCGTGGCATGCGGCAACCCGCTCTACGGCCGTGGTTGCGCCTTCGCCTTCTGGGGTGCACACCTGATGGCCGAGGCCATCGCCGCCCACCCGGACGACCCCGTGGCCACGGCCATCGCCTACGACGACGCGCTGATGCGCGAGGTCTTCCCCTGGTACAAGGCCGGTCTGGACCAGGACGCCGAGGCCCGCCGAGTGGCCGCAGCGTTGATGGACGGGGAAGACCCCGACGGCGACACCAGCGACCCGCGCACGTTCATGCGCAGCGTCTTCCGCGACGGCCTGATGCCCGCGCTGCGCAGCGACGCCGTCGTGTTGAGGGCGTTCTTCCGCACCTTCAACCTGCTGTGCGCGCCCGAGGCGATGATGACCGACCCCGACGTGAGCGCGCGAGTGCTGGCTGCGTGGCAGGACCGTGAGAACCGCCCGCCGGAGCCCTTGCTCGGCCCGGCCGCGCGCGCCGACCTGGTGGCCCTCCTGCCGGCGTAGGGCCGACGTAGGGGCCGGTCAGCCGACGGTCAGTTGACCGTCAGTCGACGGCGTCCTCGACGGCGTCGACGGCCTCGTCGGCCACCTTGTCCAGGGTGTCGCGCACGTCGTCCAGGCCGGGCACGTTGGCCAGCATCGTGTCCTCGAGGCGGCTGTCGTCGAGCATCAGCCACAGCAATACCCCGACGACGGCACCGACGAGCGGGAAGACGATGAACGCCCACAGCTGCTGCAGCGCCTCGTAGCTCGGGTCGGCGAACAGCGCCGTGCCCAGGCTGCGTGCCGGGTTCACCGAGGTGTTGTCCACCGGGATCGAGATGAGGTGGATGACCGTCAGCGTGAGGCCGGCCACCAGGCCGCCCATGCCGGGGGCGAACTTCCGCGTGGTGGTGAAGAGCACCACCATCACCAGCAGCGCCGTCAGCACCACTTCGGCCACGATGGCCGCACCGAGGCCGTAGTACTCACCGGACCACAGGTTGGCGGCGAACTGGCCGCGCTTCCAGTCGTCGCGGCCGCTGGCCATGCCCCAGATGAGCGCCGCGCCGCCGATGCCGCCGAGGACCTGGCCGATCCAGGCGAACACCGCGTGGGCGCCGTTGATCTTGCGCGCCAGCAGCATGCCGAGGGTGACGGCGGGGTTGATGTGGCAGCCGCTGATCGGCCCGATGACGTAGGCCATGATCGCCAGCGACAAACCGAACCCGAGCGCCACACCGAGCACGCCGACGTGGGGTGCCGTGAAGATGGCCACGCCGGGGCCGCCGAGCATCAGCACCGCCGTGCCGACCATCTCCGCGCCGAGGATCCGCCCGTTGTTCTGTGTGTCCATGTGCGCCACCCTATTCCGCGGCGCGTGCACGGCAGCGCGAACCTCGGTACCGTGCCGGCCCATGGCAGCGCGCGGCCGCAGCGAGACCTTTCTGGTCACCCGGGTCACCACGCAGGCCGGCGCGCCCGCGGCCGCTCGCCGGCCGGACGAACTGGTGGTGGAGGAGCCCCTCACGGTGCAGCTCGACGGGGTCACCGTCACCACCACGATGCGCACGCCGGGGCACGACTACGAACTCGCCGTCGGCTTCTGCCATGGCGACGGCTTGTTGGGTGGCGCCGCGGTCACTTCCGTCCGCTACTGCGCCAACGGTGCCGCGGCGGACAGCGAGTGGAACGTGGTGACGGTGGAGACCGGCGGCCGAGCGCCCGCGCCGCGGCCCCGGCTGGGCACCACCACCAGCAGCTGTGGCCTGTGCGGCAACGACGCCATCGACGAGTTGTGCGCCCGCTTGCAGCCGCTGCCCGTTGTGCCCTCCGTGCCGCTCGAGGTGGTGGGCGGCGTTCCTGCGGCAGCGCTCGGCGGGCAGGCGTTGTTCGCCGCCACCGGGGCGGTGCACGCCGCGGCCGCCTTCGCCGCCGATGGCGAGGTGCTGCTCACGCGGGAGGACGTCGGCCGGCACAACGCGGTGGACAAGGTGGTGGGCCGCCTGCTGCTCGACGGGCGGCTGCCGGCCACCGGGCTCGGGTTGTTCGTCAGCGGGCGGGCCAGCTTCGAGATGGTGCAGAAGGCATGGGCCGCAGGCTTCACCACACTGGTGTCGGTGAGCGCGCCGACCGCGCTGGCCGTGCAGACCGCCCGCCGCGCCAACCTGTTCGTGGCGGGGTTCGTGCGCCACGGCGAGTTCAACGTGTACTCGCCCGAGCGGCTGGCGCGCTGACCGGACTCGCCGCGTTGGGCGGCTGGCCCGCGTTGCGCGGCTGGCCCGCTGAGCGCTGCCGCCCGTAGCCTGGCCGCATGAGCGAAGCGATCAAGCCCTCCGTCGGCCGTGGCGTCCTGCACCTGTTCTGCAAGCCGACCGCCCTTGCGGACGGGGAGGCCGTGGCCGCTGCCGTGCGGGCCTCCGAGGCCGCCGGTGCCCAGGTGGTGTGCGTGTCGATCCTCGGCCACAAGGCCGACGTCGCGTTCATGGCGATGCACGAGGACCTGCGCGAGTTGCGCAGCCTGCAGACGGCGGTGCAGCGCGCGGGGCTGGAGGTCGTGGACAGCTATGTCAGCCTCACCGAGTTCAGCGAATACACCGCGGGCATGCCGGAGGCCATGCTCAACGCCCGCCTCTACCCGGAGATCCCGCCCAAGGGCCAGCACATGCCGGCGTGGTGCTTCTACCCGATGTCCAAGCTGCGTGAGGGCCACGCCAACTGGTTCACCCTGCCGTTCGAGGAGCGCAGCGCGCTGATGCACGAGCACGGTGCCAGCGGCCGCAAGTTCGCCGGCCGGGTCATCCAGTACGTCACCGGCTCCACCGGCCTGGACGACTACGAGTGGGGTGTCACCCTGTTCGCCGTCCACCCCGACGACCTGAAGCAGGTGGTGTACACGATGCGCTTCGACCAGGCGTCTGCGATCTACGGCGAGTTCGGCCCGTTCTACACGGGTTACGTCGTGTCGGCGGAGGAGCTCGCCGCGGCGCTCTGAGCCCGGCCCGCGGGCCAGGCCTTCAGTCGTCGCCGACGATCAGCGTGCCCTGGCCCACGTCGCGGCCGGACTCATCGAACCCGAAGCGTTCGAACACGGCTGCGGACGGGTCGCCGTCGGGGTCGATGGCCAGAGTGCCGCTCGGCCCGTCGTAGTCGATGTTGCGTTGCGCCCGGAGAGCCTCGGCGCACACGGCGAACGTGCGGCAGCCGGTGCCGCCGCTGCTGACGCCGACCACGGCGGCTGCCACCGCCCCGGCGCGGGTGCTGGCCGCGGCCTCCGCGGCCAAGGCCGCCAGGTTCACACAGTCGTAGGCGTTGTGCGCATACAGGCCCGACGCCGTGGGGTCGAGGGTCATCAGCGCCTGGTGGAAGGTGTCGTCGTCGGCATACGCCAGCGGTGAGACACCGATGATGCGCGCGGCCAGCGCGCGGCGGAAGGGCTCCGCGCTTGCCGCGGGCCGACGGATGGCGTCGTTGACCACGAACGTCGGCCTGGCGCCGCTGGTGGCGTCGTCGATGGCGGTGATCACCAGTGGGCCGGCCGTGGCGTCGGCCACCACCACCACGGTGTCGGCGTCGGCCGTGGTGACCTGCGCGACCGCGGCCTCGAGCGAATCCCCTGCCGGGTTGAAGCCGACGGCGACGGCCACGGTGGTGCCCTGGCGGGCCAGCGCCGTTTGCACGGCCGCGGCCAGCGGGCGGCCGTACGGGTCGTCCAGGTAGACGACGGCGGCGGCCTCGGTGCCGGACTCCTCGACCATCGCGGCGATGGCCTCGGCCTGCAGGGTGTCGCTCGGAATCGAGCGCAGGAACACCCCCTGGTCGGGGAAGCCATCGAGGGCCAGGGCTGTGGCGGTGGGCGAACAGGTGAGCACGTTGTTGTCCACGGCGAGTTGCAGCGAGCCGAGCACGTTCGCCGAGGACGTCGGGCCGACGATGACGTCCACCCCGAGCTGAACGAGGTCCTGCATCGCGAGTTGCGCCGTCGCCGGGTTGTCCCCCTCTTCGCGGCGCACGATCTGCACCCGTTGGCCGTTCACCCCGCCGGCAACGTTGATCTCCTGTGCTGCCAAGGCCACACCGTTGTCCAGCGAGGCGCCGATCTCCGCGCCCGTGCCGACGGTGGGCACCACGAGGCCGATGAGGAAGACCCCGTCGTCGGGCCGGATGGTGGTGCTCGTGGAGGAGGTGGCGACTGCGGTGGTGCTCGGCGCGGTGGCGTCGTCCGTGCACGCCGCGCCGGTGAGGAGCACGAGCAGCGCCAGCGAGGTGGGCGCAACAGCGGGTGGGCGTCGGCGCGGCACGGAAGGAGTGTAGGAGAAGGCGGCGAGCTGCTGGGAGCCAGGCCATAACCCCAGCCACCCAACACCAGCACGTGGGAGGCGATATGATACG
>JBPOIX010000103.1:0-14096 GCA_052034175.1 Actinomycetota bacterium | reverse complement strand
ACCGCGTTGGGGTTGGGGATTGCCACCCATGTGGCGAAGAAGACGCACAAACCGGTGCTCGTGTTCTCCTTGGAGATGGGGCACGCCGAGCTGACCGGCCGCATCCTGTCCAGCGAGGCGGAGGTGGAGTCGCAGAAGCTGCGCACCGGCCGCCTGGCCGAGAGCGACTGGACCAAGATCGGCAAGGCGATCAACCGCATCGACACGATCCCCCTCTACCTGGACGACAACCCGCGGGTCACAGTGATGGAGATCCGTGCCAAGGCCCGCCGGCTGAAGGCCCGCCACGGCGGCCTCGGGCTGATCCTCATCGACTACCTGCAGCTGATGAGTGGCGGTGCGAGTTCCGAGAACCGTCAGCTGGAAGTCAGCGAGATCAGCCGTGGCTTGAAGATCCTGGCCCGCGAGCTGGAGGTGCCGATCATGGCGCTCAGCCAGCTGAGCCGAAACCTGGAGAGCCGTGCGGACAAGCGCCCGATGCTGGCCGACCTCCGCGAAAGCGGATCGCTCGAGCAAGACGCGGACGTGGTGATGTTCCTGTATCGCGACGAGGTCTACAACCGGGACTCCCCGGACAAGGCGGCCGCGGAGCTGATCATCGCCAAGCACCGCTCCGGCCCGACCGGCACTGCCCGGCTGGTGTTCCGCGGCCAGTACACCAAGTTCGGCAACGCCGCCCGCGGCGTGTGATGACAGCGAACGTGAATCTCGCGATGGGGTGTTCGTCGCGGTCCACCGCGACAGCAGTATGGGTCGACTTGTGCGGGTCGATCCCGATGGTCACAGACATGCAGTGCTCCTTGCGCTCGTGGATGTGGGGCCACCGCGGGCACTCCTGATGCGGTTGCGCGAGTATCGGAGTGACCCGAGTTCGGCGTGACGACTCCACGCGTCCGCGGACGCGTGGAGCGGTCTCGGCGACATCCCTGTAACACCCCTTCATTAGGCTGATCGCGCGAGCGCGATCGAGAACACTTTGTTGGTCCGAGGAGTTCGAGTACGACGGGGAGTGGGCGCCAAGTCTTCAACGCATTGGCCGCGCGTCCGCGGACGGGTGGCGTCGTCGACCCCGGAAGTGGGTGAGGCGCAATCGATCTGATAGCGCGGAACGGCAGGTATGGGCGGCGTGTCTCAGCGAGACGGGCTGAAGCGCGGGTCTGATGACTGCTCTCGTGTGCTCAGACCCTCTCGTGGGTCAAGAAGTCATAGCGCGCTCTACGAGCGCAGAGCGCTACGCACGACGTTTCGTCCTCGGAGTCGCCGATGTCGACGCCAGGCTCAATCACACAAGGCGCCAGCCAGTGACGAACACGTTCCAAACGATGACTCCGCCGGCGATCGGACCTTCTGGAATGGCAACCACGTCGACCTCGATCCTGACCCCCGTGTAGAGGTCCGCGCGGCAGATGTTCTCGATCGGGATGTCTCCGGCGCCGATGAAGTTGTAGTCGGAGGTGAGCGATCCCTGGCTCGCGAGCGGCAGCTCTCCGAGGTTCCCACCCGACTCCACGACGTCGAAGTACTCGTCGGAGTGACACGCAAATTTCTCGAACTCCCGGTTGCCGGTCTGGCGGTAGTCGACCAAGCGTGGGTCGGACGTGAGGCCTCCGAGTATGCATTCGAGCTGTGGCATCGGGTAGTTGTCGATGTAGGTGGCAGGCGGAGGTGTTCCAAGAAGTAACTCAAGAAGGCGTTGCTCGATCGCCACTGCGTAGCGGCCGTGTGTCTCTTGCCAGTCCTCGAATCGCCCGAGGTGGAGCAGATCGGCCGGCGCTCCCGGGTCGAACGTGAACGCGACGACGCTCTCAGTGAAACCGCAGCCGGGAGCCGAAGTCGGCGAAGTCTGTTGCGACGACGAAGACCCTCCTCGGCTTCGGGACACGAGATCCGTGAGCTCCATCACGATGGTGATGCAGTCTTCGCGGACCACGGTTGACGCCCACCCATTTGCGTTCGCGGAAGCTGGTCCACACGACACCCCATATCGCCCGAGGTGACCAACAATCCCCAGTCCTGTGTCAATGAACGCTCCCTGCAGCTCTGGAACGGAGACTGGCGATGGTCCACCCACCTCCTCGATCATGCGAACTCGGGTAGCCAGCTCGCTTGCTGCTACGGCCTCTTCGCGGTAGTCAGCGATGGCTACTTGATAGCGAGTAACCCCATCAGGAAGGGTGAGCTCGCAGATGCCAACGAGCGGGAATGTGCTCAGCTCGTTTGCGAACTTCTCGATCGTCGCTGCGTCCGAGCCGGGTATTGACGCCGTCTGCGCACCCCCTAGGTGCGCCACAAGAGGTTCGACGTTGACCACCTCGCAAAGCGCGATGTCATCATGCGGCGGGGCTAGGAGGTCGAACTCACCAGGCTCCGCAGCCTCATTGGATGACTTTCCGGCAAGCAGCGCGCCGACAGCCACCACGGCGACGATGGCGAGAGCAACTCCACCCCACATGACCGCTGGCCTGGCGCTCCGACGAGTCGCGACAACGGCGCTTGAGGGGGCCGGAAGGGTGTGGTGTGCGCCACTGACGGCAGCTGTCCATCTGCTTCCATCCCACCATCGGAGATCGTGTGTACGAAATGGGTCGGGATACCAGCCTGCCGGGGTTATCGGACTCACCGTGAAAGCTCCATACGCATCTGGAGCGACAGTACAAGTGAGGGGAAGTCGACGGCGAAACGCCAATATCTGACCTTGTTCGTTCACGAGGGTAGGGGTGGGCTCTCGTGGCGTATCCGCGGCAGTCCGGCGTCTGACGCCGCGGACGCGTCACACGAACGTCAGGCCGGGCCGGCCGAACCGTGTGACAACTCGTGGAATATTGGCGAGCTCGCGTGGCCTCTCTTGCGTTGATCCGTCAGAATGGCGTGTCGTGCCGGTCGGGGGGCACTCGCGGCAGTCAGTTTTCGCAGTTGAACGAGGAGCCAGGTGGCAAGCCACCACAATCCCGAACCAGACGTGCACATTGCCGTGCTCGGGCCCACGGAGGTCCGGGTGCGGGGTGCGGTCGTCCACCCGACCCAGCAGGATGTGCGGGTGCTCACCGCATTGGTGGCGCTGGATGGTGAGGTGGAGTCCTCCGAGGTCGAAGCCCTGGCGTGGAACGAGCCGCCCACCCCTCGTGCCCTTCAGTCGGCCGTGTACCGGCTGCGCAAGCTGCTGGGCGACGATGTGGTGGTCACCCGCCGTCGCCGGCTGGAGCTGAACCGCCGTCGCTGCACCACCGACCTGCAGGAGTTCCTGGCGCTGGCCTCGATCACCTCGTGGCCGTCGGGGGAGTACCGCACCGAGCGTGCCGGCCTGGTGGCCGCGGCCTGCCTGCTGCGCGGCGAGCCGTTCGACACCCTGGAAGCGGACACGGAGGACGAGCAGGGCAGCCACCGCGACGGCCCCTGGGCCGAAGCGCGGGACCGCTGGAGCACCCGCATCGACGACATGGCCGACCGGCTGACGCGCCTCCTGGTCTCCGAAGGCCAAGCTGCACAGGCGGCTCGCCTGGCCGCTGAGCACCTGTCGTGGCGCCCCCGTTCGCCCCGCCGCGCCGCCCGCCTGGTGGACCTGCTGATCGCCGAAGGCCGCACCTCCGAGGCCATGGCCGTGGTGGAGCACACCCGCAAGGAGTTCTCCGCCGCCGGCCTGCCGACGCCGCCGGAGGTCAGCGAGCGCGAGCGGCGCATCCTGCGCGGCGAACTGTTGGGCGCTCACGTTCCCGGGCTGCACGGCACCGCGCCGGCCGGCCGCCGGCGCGAGTTCAACGAGGTGATGGAGCTGCTCCACGGCCCGGAGCGCCGCATCCCCATCCTCCTCGGCCCGGCGGGCATCGGCAAGACGTTCCTCCTGCGGGCCATCGTCGCCGCGGAGGAAGCCCGCGGCACGCGCGTGGTGCACCTTCGCGGCCAGAGCCACCTTCCCACCACCCTGGTGGAGGCGCTGCGGTTGCTGCTTCCGGCCATCGACCCGCAGGCGCAGCCGGACGGCGACGTGTACCGCCTGTCCGACCAGGTGGTGGCGGCGGCGCAGCACAGCCCGGTGCCGCTGCTCGTGGTGATCGACGACGGCGAGTCCATCGACCCGGACGCCGTCACCAAGATGGCCGCCCTATGGCACCGCTGCGCAGCCACGGTGAAGGTCATCTTCGCCACCGACCATCTGGACCCTGCGCTGGAGGCCGTGGCCGCCTCGATCCGCCTGCGGTTTGTCACCGTCGGCCCGCTGGAACGCGGCTCGGTGGAGGAGCTGCTCGTGGCCCACGAGGCCAGCTGCTCCGAGGCCGAGGTGGACGACGTGTCGGCCGCCACCAGCGGCTTGCCCTCGCTGGTCACCAGCTATGTGCGGCTGCGGCGCACCGCGCCGCACAGCGTCGCGGTGGCCTCCGTGTGCGAGGAACGCCTCGTCCAGCTGGAGCCTCTGGCGGCGGAGCTGGTGCGAGTGGTGTCCGTCACCCGCACCCCGCTGCCCATCCGCACGCTGGCCACCCTCCTCGGCCTGTCGGTGCGCTGCGCCCTGGACGCCGCGGCCGAAGGCGTGGAGCGCGGCCTGGTCACCGTCACCGCGGACGGGGTGGTGCCCCATTCGGCCCGGTCGCAGGCGATGGTGGTGGACGGCATGGCACCGGCGGACCAGGCACGCATCGCCCGCATGGTGCTGCCCGTCCTCACCCATGTGGCGTGCCCGGCGGAGCTGGTCACCTCGGCGCGCCTCCACCTCCTTGCCGACCCGGAGAACGGTTGGGAGGTGGCGGTGGGCCTGGCCGTGCGCGCCATCTCCCTGGTGGACGAGTTCGACACCCGCAGCCGGTCCACCATCGCCCGCCAGATGATGGCCGAGCTGGAGGCCATCGGTGCCCCGTCCGTGGCCATGTGCCCGTTCCTCCTGGAGGACGGGCTAGCGATGGAGTTGCTCGGCCGGCCCGAGGACGGGCTGGCGCTGATCGAGCGTGCGTACCGCTGTGCGCTGGAAGCCGGCGATGTACGCCAGGCCATCGAGGTCGCCGTGCGCGCCAGCGAATCCACCCTCTCCGCGGTCACCGACCGGGGGGAGACGGCGCGGGCGTTGGTCAACGTGTGGCGCAGCGACCCCGGCACGCCCACCGCCGTCGAACGGATCCGGCTGGATGCCCTGGCGGCGATGCACGAGCTGGTGCGCCACGATGCCCAGGTGGGCCAGGCCATGGCCCGCGACGCCATTGCCCGGGCGCGTGCCGTGGGCGACGACGACCTCACCGCCTGGGTGATCGCCACCCTCACCTCGGACCAGGGGGCGGACCGTTCCCTGGACGACGAGGTCGACTGGCTGATCACCTACTGCCGCACCCAGGGGCAGAGCTACCGCCTCACCCGGGCGCAGGTGTACCGGCTGTGCGCCCGCATGCGCCGCCAGGAGGCCACCTTCGCCGACCCGGCGATCGAGGAGTTGGCCCTCTTCGCCGAAGGCCACCCCGGCTCCCGGCTGCAGCTGCGGCACCACCTGATGCGCATCGCCCGGGCCACCCTCGAAGGCCGCTGCACCCACGTGCTGGAGGGGGTGCGGATCGTGCGTGCCACCCTGCCGGCCACCCTGCCGCCCCTGCTCACCGTGCCGCTGGGCCTGGCCGAGGCGCTGTGCCGTGCCCCCCGCTGGGCGGACGTCGCGCCGGCGGACCTCATCGGCGACCCGGCACGGCTGGACCTCAGCGCCCCGACCGACCAGTGGCTCTCCCGCGCGGCCGCGGCGCTGGCCGCCGGCGATCGGCCCGCCGCCGGGCTGGCGCTCGCCCACCTGACGGGCTCGGTGGAACAGGGCGCGACCTCGCCGATCTCCCAGGTCCGCCTCCCCCTCCTGGCCTTGGTGCTCCGCGGCCTGGGTGCGGTGGACGTGGCGGCCGAGCACCTGGCGGCAAATCTCCACCTGCGCGGCCGCGACCTGTGCATGCTGCCGGCCGTGCACCTCGGCCCCGCGGACTCGTGGCTGGCGATGATGGCCGACACAGCGGGGCAGGCCACCCTTGCGGCCGAACTGCATCGTGCGGCCCGTGCACGCCTCGCCGCCCTCGGCGCCGGCGTGCTCGAACTCGGCCGGTAGCGAACCCGGCTTGCACCGGGAACCGAGAGCTGACACAATCGTCGGACCAACGCCGGGCCCGGCCCGGTGATGGTCGAAGCCCCATCGTTCCTCCCGTCCGATGAGGTGTCGTTGTGCCCGGGGCTGTGCCCTCCCGCCCGGCCCCGGGCATGCAACGCTCCGCTTTCGCCCAACGCACTGCGGTGGCCCGGCGGTGTCCTCCCGGCAGACTGTCCCCATGTTCCTGGGTAAGGACCTCATCGTGTGGTTGCTGCTGGCGCTTGGCGGCGCCTTGTTCGCCGGCAACCTGCTGGCACTGGTCCGCCCGCCCGAGGTGCGCAAGTACGACACCGACCTCGAGCGCGCCCCTCGCAGCAGGAGCATCGCGATGGCGGTGCTCGGGTTCGTGGTGGCCGTCGCCGCCCTCGCCGCCCTCATCGCCAGGTAGCCGGAGGCACGGAAGGCCGCGTGGTCGGCTCACCACTGGCGGCGACCTTGACGGTTTCTTTCCTCAGAGATTCTTCAAATCCGACGCAATCCGTTGTACTGTGCGCTCGGCCTCTGCGTCACCACTCTCGGCGTTCTGCGTCGGAGAGGTGACAACGCGGCTGGTTCTCCTGGAGCGGGGGACGAAATTGAGCGGAAAGAGCGGGTACATGAGTACTGAGCGGAACGGCGTGGACTATCGCCGCACCTCCATTCGCGCGGCCTTCGGGATCGCGGCCACCACTCTGGTCTTGGGCGGGGTGATCGTTCCGCCAGTCGTCGTCAATGCGGCCCCCCTCGTCACGGGCGTGGTCATCAACGACGCCAACGGCGACGGTGCGGTGAACAGCGCGGTCGGCACCGGGGCCGAGGTCGGCCTGGCCGGCGCGACGGTGGACCTGCTGGACGGCAGCAACGCGGTCGTCTCCACCGACACCACGGATGCTGCTGGCGCGTACTCGCTCGACGCCGGCGTCGCCGGCTCCTACACCTTGCGCATCACGGCGCCCACCGGCTGGGTGGTCAACCAGCCGGGCGACGGTGGCGCAGGCATCATCACGCGCAGCACTGCCGTCATCGGTACGGCGGCACTGAACATCGCCGCGGACGCCACGCTCGGCGATGCCTTGCTGCGGCCGGACTTCGAGATGCAGCTCGGGTACATCGCTCCGCCCGACGCCATCATCACGGGTGCCCCTCCCTTCGACACCACCGACCCGGCGTGTTCCGGTGCTCCGCTCGGCACCGACCCCGCCACCGGCTTGGACGACTTCAACCCGCTCCCGGGTAACGACTGCGCCCGCGACGACGACAATGTGCGCAGCGGCGACAACACGACGTTCAACTACACCTACAGCGGCTCGGCGTACGACGACACGGTGGCGAGCACGACCGACGTGGTCATCCAGCAGACCATCACGCCGGTGGCCAACGGCCTCGGTGTCTTCCCGGTCATCAACTACACCCGCATTCCTACGACGTGCACCCCGGGCAACGGTGGCGGCACCCCGCCGCCCTCCAGCAAGGTCGAGTACGAGTCCAGCCCGGGGGTGTGGGTCGAGTACGCCGGCGCCGGCACCGGGTATGCAGTCCCCGCCGACCCGCCGGCGGCTTCGCTCGGCAAGCGCCTGCGCATCACCTGCAACAAGGGCACCGTCGGTACCGGCGATGCCGGCACGCTCGGCATCACGGTTCGCGTCGACGGAACCTCCCCGGAGGGCTCGACGTTCACCGCGGACGCCATCATCTACGCGGTCGACAACTCGGGCGGCGCCACCGCCGTGGCGGATGGCCCGTTGGTCTCCCCGACGATCACGATCAAGGCCCGCCCCGAATGGGACGTCCGCAAGAGTGGCTTCTACCGCCAGGACTGGACCTCGATGGACCCCGACGGTGCCGGCCCGCTGCCGACCATGGCGGGCTTCTACACCTACTTCAGCATCATGATCGGCACCAACCGCAAGGCCGGCAACGAGCCGCTGGCCCAGCCGATCGTGCTCAACGACCAGCTCTCGTTCTTCCGTGGGGATGGCAGCACGCCGGTGACCCTCACCCTGGGCACCGACTACTTCATGCAGGACTGCCGGGACTTCTGGCCGCAGAGCCTCGGCAACTTCGGCAACAACGTCATCTCCAAGCCGTCGCTGGCCACCACCCCCTACACCACGTCGATGGCCGTGCAGGACTCGGGTACCTGCACCTGGAACCCCACCACCGGCGACATCACCTGGAGCGGCATCGATTTCGGTGGTCCGTTCCCCACCACCACGAACACCGGCCAGTCGCTGGCCGCCGGCCCCTACCTGGTGGCCAACAAGTGGGTCCGCATCTTCATGCCGGCGTCCACTCTGGACGACCTGTTCGGCGACGCTCCGGCGAACGAGGCCGGCAGTGGCTACTTCTGGAACCGAGTGGACTACCAAGGCACCCCGTTGGGCGTGTCCGGCAGCCAGAACTACAACGGCAACCCTGAGCCCGGCGACTGCAACCTGGGCACGCCGATCGTGTCCACCAACATCACGGGTGTCGGCGCCACCACCGGCTGCAACACGCTCCCGCAGAACGACCTGCTCTTCGGGAACACACGCAGCAACAACGTTGCCGGCCCGACCAGCTTCGTGTTCTCCCCCGGCACGTTCAGCAAGTACCTCCTGAAGCCGAACAACAACGATCGCAGCTATGTGCTGCACGACGACATGACCGCCGCCCACTCCGGTGACGGCACCATCCAGCCCGCCCAGTACACCAGCACCTGGCTGCACTGGCAGAGCCTCGGCACCACCTACGAAGACCCAGAGCAGTGCGACATCTGGGACAACACGATGTACCTGTTGGTCCCGCTGGCCACGGCCAGCGTGGGCTCCAACAGCGGGGCCTCGTCGTCGTTGTACGCAACGGCGAGCGGCGCCAACACCACGCCGAGCATGCTCACCTATGAGTTCGCCAACATCCCGATCACCGGCGACGACCCGTTGGTGAACGGCTTCAACGGCGCCACCAGCCGCTTCGACGGTGTGTGGACCGACCAGCGCACGTCGAACTGCGACGAGCCCGGCACCACCTGGTACACCGACCCCAACTCCGTTCCGGGTGGCATCGACAACGTCAACGCCGTCAGGGTCACCGGCCCCGGCAACAACGACCTCACCCCCCTCGACCCGACGATGACCGGCGGCAGCGACCGCCTGTTGCGCGTCGGCCTGCAGGCCCGCGACACGTTCTACGGCGGCCCGCACGACGGCGAGGCCATCCCGGCCGGCGCCGTCGGCGCCAACTTCGGCAAGGTCAAGGCCTCCAACAAGAACGGCGGGTTGTACACCCTCCCGAGCTACCAGCCCTCGCCCGAGACCTCCCACACCGACGGCGACCGCCTCACCTGGACCCGCGCCGTGCTCGGCGTGAAGAAGAACACCATCGAGGTCGACGGGATGTGCGCCACCCCGTGCGCGCAGCCGATCGACGTGAACGGGCAGGTGCTCGCCGGCCGCCCGATCATCTGGCAGCTCCAGCCCGTGCTCAACGCGGCCAGCTCGGCACCTGCACCGGTCCCCGGCCTGGTGGTCACCGACATCCTCCCGCAGTTCGTCGAGTACGACGAGGCGTGCACCATCGCCCTCACGGGCGGCACGCCGGCGAACGACGTGCAGCTCAACACGCCTGGGCCCGGCCAGACCACGCTGGTCTGGAACCTCGGCACGCTCACCCCGAACCAGCCGATCACCCCGCTGATCATCTGCACCCAGACCGACACGCTCGCTCCGGCGCCGACCTCGATCACGAACACGGTTCGCTTCGAGACGCCGGCGATCCCGATGTCGAAGCCGTCTGATATCCACACGCTCACCCTGGAGCAGAGTGGCGAGCTCAAGCTGCGCAAGAGCGTGGACGCCCCGCTCGACCCGCTGAACGACGACCAGGTCTGGACCGTGTCGTACGCCAACTTCAGCGACACCATCGCCTTCGGCCCGATGCGCACCATCGAGGTCTTCCCCTGGTCGACCACGGCCATCCCCGGCGGCGACTTCACCCCGCCCGGCGGCCCGACGCGTAACCCGGTCTCGAACTTCGAGGGCGGCCTGGAGCTGCTCACCGCCATCGACCCGAAGTACCCGAACGGCGACGACGTGCCCGGCACCGCGTACTACACGATGGACCCGCCGAACACGATCAACCAGGACTGGAACCTGAACACCGCGAACTGGTGCACCTTCGACGGGTTCACCTTCACCCTCGCGGTGGACGGCCCGAACGCCGGCGGCTGCCCCACCACGCTGGCGGACGTCACCGGCTTCATGTTCCTCGAGACCGGCGCGCTGGGCCTGGTGGCCGACAGCACCCGCAACCGGGTGAACATCCCGTTCACCCTGCAGGCCGGCGACCCGCTGGCTCCGTTCGGCCCCGACGCCAACGAGCCCAACGACAACTACACCAACCGCTTCACCGGCCAGGTGCCCCAGATCCTCAAGAGCGGCCTGCCCCAGCGCCTGGACTCGAACACCGTGCGCGTCAAGGTCGTCGGCTACAGCATCGGTGACTGGGTGTGGTTCGACCGCGACGACAACGGCATCTACGACTCCGGTGTGGACTTCGTGGTGCCGGACGGCACCACGGTGGAACTGTGGGCCGACGGCGGCGACGGCCAGCCCGAGAGCGGCGACGAGATCTTCCTCGGCACCGACACCACGGTGGGCGGCAAGTACCTGTTCACCGAGCTGCCCGACGGCGACGTGTACATCAAGATCCCTGCCACCGAGTTCCAGGCCGGTGGCCTGCTCGCCGGCTTCGAGATCACCGCTGCCGCAGCCGGCGCCGAGGACGAGAACGACGACGTGTCCCACGACGCGATCCTCCCGCCCCTCGCCGCCGACCCGACGGTGAACGGTGTCATCAGCGGCATCCACACGCTGGAGCCGCCGGTGATCGTCAGCGGCATCCCGGTGGGCAGCGAGCCCTCCTCGGACAACATCCACGCCATCCTGGACACGACCACCACGGACAAGTTCAGCAACCTCACCCTGGACATGGCCCTCACCGGTGTCGGCTCGATCGGCGATCGGGTGTGGTTCGACGCCAACCGCGACGGCGACGACGACGGCGGCACTGAAGCCGGCATTCCCGGCGTGCCCGTCACCGTCACCTGGTTCGGCCCGGACGGTGTGGAGGGCGGCGGCGACGACATCGTCTTCCCGGCCGTCCCGACGGACGCCAACGGCTACTACCTGGTGGAGAACCTGCCCTACGGCAACTACAAGGTCGAGTTGGGCGCCATCGACGCCAACCTCGACCCCACCTACGACCTCGACGGCATTGCCACGGCGGGTGTGGCCGAGGCCACCCTCACCGAAGCCCAGCCGGACCGCCTGGATGTCGACTTCGGCTATGCGGCCGACATGACGCTCGGTAACCGGGTGTGGCAGGACGTGGACGGCGACGGCATCTACACCGCTGGCACCGACCTCCCGTTGGAGAACATCACGGTCGAGTTGTGGGCCGAAGGTGGTGTGGCGCCGATCACCGACGTCACCACCGACGCCGACGGCTACTACCAGTTCGACGGGCTGGCCCCCGGCCGCTACTACGTGCGCATCCCACCGGCCGAGTTCACCTCCGGTGACCTCATCGGCTGGGTTGCGGAGACGGCCGGCTACACCGCCGACCCGAACAACAACGAGGACGAGACCGACGACCACAACGCAGCTGCCGGCAGCGGCGGCGAGGCCGCCAGCGGCGTGGTCAGCGGTGTGCTCGAGCTGAGCATCAGCTACGACCCGGGCACGGGCGTGGTCAGTGGCGACGAGGGCTTCGGTGTGTACCCGAACGAGGACCCCGCCGACAGCTTCGCCAACCTCACCCTCGATCTTGCGCTGCGGGCACCCGGCAGCCTGGAGATCATCAAGGAAGTCTGCGTCGAGCTCGACGTGGCCGACTGCGACATGAACGACGACGCCGACTGGGTGGAGTCCACCACGGTGTTCATGGGCGACGCCGTCCAGTGGCGGATCACCGTCACCAACAGCGGTGGCGTGACGCTGAGCAATGTGGCGGTCACCGACATCGTCGAGAGCGACTGCGACAACCTGATCGGCACGATGCTGGTCGGCGCCGAAGTGGTCTACACCTGCGACACGCCGGCACTGCTGGTGGACACGGTGAACACCGCGTCGGTCACGGGCCAGACGCCGCAGGACGACACGCTCACCGATTCCGACCCGGCGGAGGCGTTGGTCTACGACGGCTCCATCGGCGACACGGTGTGGTACGACGTCGATGGCGACGGCGTGCAGGACGTGGGTGAGCCGGGCATCGAGGGCGTGACGGTCACCGTCACCTACCTCGGTGGCGACGGCCTGCCCGGCGGCGGCGACGATCGAGTCTTCACCGCAGTCACCGACGCCGACGGCAAGTACCTGGTGGACGGCCTCAAGGACGGCAACTACACCGTCGCCACCTCGAACGTGGACCCCGGCTTCTCGCCGACCTACGACCTCGACGGCACCGGCACGGCCAACACGACGGCGGTCACGCTGGGCGTGGCCCAGGACCGCACCGATGTGGACTTCGGCTACACGGTCGGCTTCCAGCTCGGCAACCTGGTGTGGGTGGATCGCGATGGCGACGGCATCTACACCGACGGCGTGGACGACCCCGCCCCCGGTGTCACCGTGAACCTGTTCCACGGTGATGGCACGCCTGCGGGCACCACCACCACCAACGCCGACGGCTACTACCTGTTCAACAACCTGCCGGCGGACGACTACTACATCGTCATCCCGGCGGCGTCGCTGGCAGGCCTGGACGTCGCCCCCGGCGGCGAGACCGACCCGAACACCGACGAAGACGACACCGACGACCACAACGGTGTGGCCTCCGGTGCGGACGTCGTCACCGGCAACATCACCCTGTCGGCCACCCTGTCGGGTACCCCCGGCGGCCAGCTGACCGGCGATGAGGGTGTCGGCACCTTCGAAGGTGGCGCCCCGGCCACCGAGTTCGCCAACATGACCCTCGACGTGGCCTTGGAGTACACGAACAGCCTGGGCGACCGGGTCTGGTACGACATCGACATGGACGGTGTCCAGGATCCGGGCGAGCCCGGCATCAATGGCGTCACCGTCACCGTCGTGTGGCTGGGTGAGGACGGTGTGGCCGGCGGCGGCGACGACGAGACGTTCACCGTCGTCACCTCCGGCGACGGCGACTACCTGGTGGACCAGCTGCCCCCGGGCAACTACACGGTCACGCTCAGCAACGTCGACCCGGACTTCACGCCGACCTACGACCTCAACGGTGCGGGCACCCCGAACACCACGACGGTGACGCTGGCCCCCGGCCAGAACCGCACCGACGTGGACTTCGGGCAGACGGTGGACTTCACCCTCGGCAACCATGTCTGGATCGACTACAACGGTGACGGCAACCAGGACCTCGGCGAGCCGAGCGTCCCGGACGGCACCCAGGTCGAGTTGTGGAACGGTACGACCAACTCGTTGGTCAGCACCACCACGACCACCGGCGGTGCGTACAGCTTCGCCGGCCTGCCCGCAGGCGACTACTTCGTGGTCATCCCGGCCAGCCAGCTCACCGGCATCCTCGCCGGTGCGGTGGCCTCGCCGGGCGGCGGCACCGACCCGGACAACGATTTCGACCAGCTCGTCGACCACAACGCGGTGGCCGGCACGCTGGGCTCGATCCAGACGGGCACGATCACCCTGTCGGCCACCCTCACGGGCACGCCGAACGCGCAGATCGCCGGCAACGAGCCGATCACCGACACGGACACCGACCCGTTCACCAACCTCACGCTCGACCTGGCCCTCCTGGGTGCGCCGAGCATCAGCATCGTCAAGGAAGTCTGCAACCCGGCAGCCGGCGGTGGGTCGTGCGACCCGCTCGCAGCCCTGGGTGCGGACGGCTGGAACGACATCTCCTACAACGGCTCCTTCCTCGAGGACATCACCTGGCGGATCACGGTCGTCAACACGGGCCAGCAGACGCTGACCGGTGTGGTGGTCACCGACCCGCTGGTGACGGCGTGCGCCACGCCGGCGGCCTTCACGCCGCCGACGGCGTT
>JBPOIX010000356.1:0-13446 GCA_052034175.1 Actinomycetota bacterium | reverse complement strand
GAACGGCCGGGCAGGCAGCTCGGGGCGGCGATGACGTTCGGCCCTCACGAACGCACGACCGCAGGCGCGACCATGCCCGTACGACTGCGACCACGGAGGTGGACGACCGGTGGACCGGATGAGCCCGCTCGATGCGACGTTCCTGCACATCGAGGATGGCGTGAACCATATGCACATCGCCTCGTGCGCCCTGTTCGAGGGGCCGGCGCCCGCGTACGACGATCTCGTGGCGCTCTTCCGCGGCAAGTTGCCGCTCGTGCCGCGCTACCGGCAGAAGGTGCGCTTCGTGCCGGGTGGGATGGGGCGGCCGGTGTGGGTGGACGACCCACACTTCCGCATCGACTACCACATCCGCCATACCGCCCTCCCGCCGCCCGGCAGCCACGACGACCTGCGCCGCCTGATGGGCCGCTTGATGAGCCAGCAGCTGGACCGCAACCGTCCGCTGTGGGAGACCTGGGTGGTGGAAGGCCTGGCCGACGGTGGCTGGGCGCTGATCTCCAAGGTGCACCACTGCATGGTGGACGGCATCAGCGGCACGGACCTGATGGCCGTGGTGCTCGACGCCAGCCGGGACGGCTCGCCGCCCGTCGCCGACAACTGGCACCCGGGTGCCGAGCCGAGCGATGCGGCCCTGGTGGTCGACGCCTTTGCCGACACGATGGCCAGCCCGGCAGAGATGGGCCGCTGGGTACGCAGCGCCACGCGGGCACCCAAGCGCATCGCCCAGGAAGCTGCGGCCGCGGTGCAGGGCGCCACCGCGCTGGGCAAGCGGCTGCGCCCGAACGTACCGCTGAGCATCGAGGGCACCATCGGCCCGCACCGTCGTTGGGGCTGGGCCCGCTCGTCCATCGAGGAGGTCAAGCAGATCCGCTCCGTCCTCGGCGGCACGGTGAACGACGTGGTGCTGGCCGCGATCACCGGCGGCTTCCGCGACCTGTTGGTCCACCGCGGTGAGCTGCAGGGGCCGTTGGCCGCAGACACCGTGGTCCGCACCCTCGTGCCCGTCTCCGTTCGCACCCAGGGCGACCACACCTACAACAACCAGGTCAGCGGCATGATCGCCGAGCTGCCCGTCGGCATCGCCGACCCCGTGGAACGCCTGCAGGCGATCCACGCCCAGATGCAGGACCTAAAGGACAGTCACCAGGCCGTGGCCGCCAAGGTGTTGATGAACGACCTGGCCGGCTTTGCGCCGCCCGTACTGCTGTCTGTCGGCCTGCGCACGGCCATCAGCGTGATGCGGCGCATGCCCCAGCGCAGCGTGAACACCGTCACCACCAATGTGCCCGGGCCGCAGATGTCGCTGTTCGCCTGCGGGCGGGAGATGCTCGACTACTTCCCGTTCGTGCCGATCTCCCAGGGGGTACGCACCGGCGTGGCGATCATGTCCTACAACCGCAAGTTGACGTTCGGCGTGACCGGCGACTGGGACACCGTGCCCGACCTGGACGTGCTCGTCGGCGGCATCGAACAGGGCATGCGCGACCTGCTGGCTGCGGCAGTCGCGGCCGCTGCCGTAGCACCCGCGGCGGCCACGAAAGCTGCCGGAACCTCCGGCACGAAGCGCGCCCGCCGCCGCTCCTAGGCTCCGCGGCATGAAGAACCGCATCTGCGACCTGCTGGGGATCGAGTTCCCGATCCTGGCGTTCACCCACTGCCGCGACGTGGCGGCCGCCGTCACCAAGGCCGGTGGCATGGGCGTGCTCGGCGCGGAGGCGCTCACCCCGGCCCAGCTGGACATCGACCTGGCCTGGATCAAGGAGCAGGTGGGCGACAAGCCGTTCGGCGTGGACCTCATCGTGCCCGCCAAGTACGAGGGCAAGGCCGAGGGCGAGGTGACGGTGAGCCAGCTGGCGGAACGCATTCCGCAGGCGCACCGGGACTTCCTCGAGGACCTCCTGCAGCGCTACGACGTGCCGCCGCCGTTGAACGAGCGCCGCACGGACAACTCCCGCGGCGACGCCCCGCCGATGAGCTACTCGCTGGCGTCGCACATGATGGAGATCGCCTTCGCCCACCCGATCAAGCTGCTGGTGAACGCACTCGGCACGCCACCGTCGGACATGATCCGAAGGGCGCACGACCAGGGCATCCTCGTCGGCGCGCTGGCCGGCAAGGGAGTGCACGCCCAGCGGCACGCGGCCGCGGGTGTGGACATCATCATCGCCCAGGGCGGCGAGGCCGGCGGGCACACGGGCGAGATCGGCACGATGGTGCTGGTGCCCGAAGTGGTGGACGCCGTGGCCCCCGTGCCGGTGCTGGCCGCCGGCGGCATCGGCGGTGGCCGGCAGCTGGCCGCGGCCCTAGCCCTTGGCGCCGAAGGCGTGTGGTGCGGCTCGGTGTGGCTCACCACGGACGAGGCCGAGACCCACCCGACGGTGAAGCAGAAGTTCCTTGCCGCCACCAGCAGCGACACCACCCGCTCGCGCAGCAAGACGGGCAAGCCGGCGCGCCAGTTGAAGTCCGCCTGGACCGAGGAGTGGGACGGCCCGAACTCCCCCGGCCCGCTGCCGATGCCGATGCAGCCGATCCTGGTCGGCGCCGCCAACGAGCGCATCGATCGAGGCGCGCACGACCCGAACAGTGGCTCGGCGAAGCTGGCGAACTACTTCGTCGGCCAGATCGTCGGCTCGATGAACGAGGCCAAGCCCGCCGCCCGCGTGGTGATGGAAATGGTGGAGGAATTCATCGACGCGATGCAGCGGGTCAACGGGATGATGGAGTGACATCGGCCCGCTGAACCCAGGCGAGCCTCAAGAAAGCGGCAATTCCTGACGATACGTGTCAATGGATGCTGAGTTCGTCGACACAGGGTGATCGCAAACGGGGCGGGGCGCATGCGCCGGTACGCAACCCGTTGGTGGAGGAGACCACGTCCCCCGTGCGCGCCCTGGTGCTCGACCCGGGCGACGAACTGGCCGCCGTGGACAACACGGCGCTGGACACCGACCCCGGTTTTCTGCTGGCCTTTGTGCCGATCCGCTCCTTCCAGCGCCTGGCGGAGGCCGACCTCGGCGCGCTGACGGCCTCGATCGTGCGCAACCCGTCCGTGGTTGACGGCCACATCCTGGCGAGGCCGCTCGACGACGGCCGGTTCGTGGTGATCGACGGCATCTGGCATGTGACCGCTCTGAAGAAGCTGGCCGAGCAGCCCGACGAGTTGGGGGTGGACCTCCCCGACGACGTGCGACGGCTGATCGACGCCTGCCCCATTCGCGTGGTGGCGGCCGATACCGACCCGGCGTTCGTGCTGTCCCTGCTCGGCAACCAACGCGACGACAGCGACCCCTGGCTGCTCGGCCAGCGCGACCGCCTGCTGCGCCAACTGGCGCATGGCGGCCGCAGCCGCTCCACCTACGACGTCGCCATCTCCACCGGGGGCAGCCGGGCGGCGATGCGCAAGTACCACGCCTACCGTTCGCTGGAGCAGTTCCTCCAGTACCACCCCGTCTCCCCCGACCATGCGGCATCCATCTTCCCGCTGCTGCACGTGGCGCTGGCGCGCACGGTGGTGCGCACCTGGCTGGACTGGGACGACCACCTGTGCGCCTTCCTCGACGACACCGCGCTGGAGGTCTTCTACCGCCTCCTGCTTCCCGATGTGGACGTCGACGGCTCCTACCTGCCGCCGTGCATCTCCTCCGTCGAGGAGATGGTGCACCTGTGCGACGTGCTGGAGAACCCGGCCGCCAAGCGCGCCTTGGTGGAGCAGCACGCCACCCTGGCCGAAGCCGTTCGCGTCGTCGAGGACGGCGACCGGGACGTGTGGGTGGATCGCCTGGGCGACGCGATCAGCTCGATGCGCTGGGATCAGCAGCGCTTCCGCGGCCGCTTCTGAACGACGGCACGCGCACGGCGCGCTCGACCGTTAGACGCGCTGGATGATCGTGGCGGTGGCCATGCCGCCGCCGGTGCACATGGTGACCAGGCCGGTCTCCTTGTCCTGGCGCTCCAACTCGTCCAGCACCGTGCCGATGAGCATGCCGCCGGTCGCACCGATCGGGTGGCCGAGGGCCATGGCGCCACCGTTGACGTTCACCTTGTCCCAGTCCGCGCCGGTGTAGCGCAGCCACTTGAGCAGCACCGCGGCGAACGCCTCGTTGACCTCGAACAGGTCGATGTCGGCGAGCGTCATCCCGGCCTTGCGCAGCACGAGGTCGGTGGCCGGGCCGGGGGCGGTGAGCATGATCACCGGCTCGTCGCCCGCCACCGCGGCCATCGTGACCTTCGCCCGCGGCTTCATGCCGTGGGCCTGGGCATAGCTCGGCGAGGCCAGCAGCAGCGCCGACGCACCGTCCACCACGCCGGAGGAGTTGCCACCGTGGTGCACATGGTTGATCTCGCCGACGTTGGGGTATGCCTTGCGGGCCGTCTCGTCGATGGTGAGCTCGCGGCCGGCCACCACATGGCCGCCCATGCCGGTGAAGCTCGGCTTCAGCTTGGCGAGATCCTCCAGCGTGGTGCCCGCACGCGGGTGCTCGTCCACAGCCAACGCCAGCGTGCCGTCGTCGTGGAAGATCGGCACGAGCGCCTTGTCGAACCGGCCCTCGGCCTGGGCGCGAGCGGCGCGGTTCTGGGAGTCCACCGCCAGCTGGTCCAGTTCCTCACGCGAGAAGCCTTCGACGGTGGCGATGAGGTCGGCGCTGATGCCCTGGGGCACCATGTCGTACTGGTCGCGCAGGTGGTTGTTGTTGGCGGTGAAGCCGTCCACGTGCATCGGGGCGGGGCGCGACATGCTCTCCACGCCGCCGGCGACCACGAGGTCCTGGAAGCCGGCGCGGATGCCGGCACCGGCGAAGGTCACGGCCTGCTGGCCCGACCCGCAGAAACGGTTCAGCGTGACGCCCGGGGCCTGGATGCTCCAGCCGGCGTCCAGCGCGGCCATGCGGGCGATGTCCATGCTGTGGTCGCCGCTGCCGGCACCGCAGCCCATGATCACGTCGTCCACCTCGGCGGTGTCGAACCCGTTGCGCGCCTGCAGCGCATTCAGCACCTGCGCCAGGATGCGCTGGGGGTGGACGTTGTGCAGGGCGCCGCTCTCCTTGCCCTTGCCTCGGGGGGAACGGACGGCGTCGATGATCCAGGCTTCGGTCATGGAGCCGACCGTAGCCATGTGCCCCGCACAGCGCCGAGGCGGAGCCCGTGGCCCGCACCGCACGTGCGCGCACGACCGCCCGCTGACGGCTACCATCCCACGCCACTCATGAACGAAAGGACAGGTTCACGATGAGCTACGACGTGAAGGGCGCGCTGCTGGAAGTGTGCACATGCGACATCAACTGCGCATGCTGCTGGTCGGACGACACGCCGACGGGGGATGCGTGCGATCGCGTCATCGCCTGGCAGATCACCGCGGGCAGCGCTGACGGGGTCGACCTCGGCGGGCTCACGCTGGCCATGGTCGGTCGCCTCGACGGCGATGGCGCACCGGTGGAGTCGATCATCTTCGTGCCCGACACTGCCAGCGAGGCGCAGGCGGAGGCGCTCGTGGCGCTGTGGTCCGGCGAGCGCGGCGGCCCGATGGCCGACCTGGCACGGATGCTGGGAACGATCGCCGGTGTCGAGCGCACGTCCATCGAGTACGGCGAGGGCGGCCACCTGCAGATCGGCACGTCCGTGTCCGCCAACGTGCCGACCGATGCGCCCGGCACCCCCGTCCTGAACGTGGATGGCCCGCGCGCTGTCCACGGTGAATTCCATTTCACCGGCTGAGCCCACCGCGGTGGGGACCGCCTTCCAATCCAGTCGCGCCGGGGCGCGGGACATCCGGCTGATCGTCGGCGCGATCGCCGCGCCGGCGCTGGTGGCCTGGCTGCTCCTGGTGCTGTTCGACACCACCGAACTCGGCGACTACGTCAACCACGAGCGACTGGGCGAGCGGCCAGGAGCTGCGCTTCTGGTGCTGGCCGGCTGGGTGGTAATGACCGCAGCGATGATGCTGCCGACCACCGCCCCCCTCATGCGGGTCTTCCGCACCGTCGTCGGCCGCCGCCCGCACCCCGGCCGGCTGGTCCTGCTCGTGATCCTCGGGTACCTCGCCGTCTGGACGTTGGTCGGTGGCCTGGCCCTTGCCGGCGACACCGCCCTCCACAGCCTTCTCGATCGCTTCGACGACGACACCACCCATCGCTGGGTGGCGACCGTTGTGTTCGCCGGCGCTGGGGTCTACCAGTTCACGCCCCTCAAGCGGCGCTGCCTGGACTCATGCCAGTCGCCGTTCCTCTTCGTGTCCGCCCACTGGCGAGGCAACGATCCACGTTGGGACTCCTTCGCGCTGGGGGCCGCGCACGGCTGGTTCTGCGTCGGCTGCTGCTGGACCCTGATGCTGACGATGTTCGCCGTCGGGATGGGCAACCTGGCGTGGATGTTCATCGCCGGGACGCTGATGGCTGCGGAGAAGAACATCGCCCGCCTGCGCTGGCTCGGCCCGATGATCGGCGTGGGGCTGCTCGTGGCCGCGCTGGTCGTCGCCGTGCGGTGACCGCAGGCCTCGAGCCGCGGGCCAAGGACCGAGGACCGCGGCGAGAAGGCGCTTCGTCGGGAACTTGCGGGACCTTCGTCACGACTTGTGCGGTAGGCATCGACATTGGCCCGCTGTTCCTGCAGTGTGTGCCGCAACGTCACCGCCCCAGAGGAGGAACACGATGGTCACGGCACTCGAAGAACGGGCCCAGGTCGGGTTGTTCCATCTCGTCACCTTCGTCGACGGCGAGGCTGTGCCGTTCGTGCCCTACGCCAGCGGTTGCGGTTCGTGCTGCACCGCGGAGGTCGAGGTCGCCCCGACCTCCACCGGCTGCTGCTGCCACTGACCTACTTGGCGTGCCGCTCGGGCGGCGGGATCACCACCACCGGGCAATGGGCGTGGTGCACCACGGCCCCGGATACCGAGCCGAGCAGGAGGCCGGCGAACCCGCCATGGCCGCGGCTGCCGACCACGAGCATGCCCGCACCGCGTGAGGCCTCCACCAGCAGGTACGGCGGCGAGCCGAGCTCCATGCGCGTCTCGCACGGCACTCCGGCTGCGGTGGCAACCGCCTCGGCCGCAGCCAACACGTCCCGCCCCGCGTCCTGCAACTGCTCGAGCACATAGCCGCCGCCGTAGGGGTCGGCCGCGGAGAGGCCGACGTCCACTCCGTGCAGCAGCAGGACGGACATGCCGCGCAACTGTGCTTCTTCCAGCGCCCACGTCATGGCTCGCTGGCCGTCTTCCGACCCGTCGACTCCGACGACGATCGCCCGGCTGAGATCCTTCTCCGACATGGGGGCCTCCTTCAAGGGGTGAACCACTCCACCTCCAGTGTCGCCCCACTCCCCCCGCCACGAAACGGCCGAAGGTCACCGCGGTACGGTGCCCACATGCAGGACTCCACGATCAGGCTGCCCGACGGCCGCACCCTGGCCTTCACCGACCTCGGCGCACCGGCCGGGCCGGTGGTCTTCTACTTCCACGGCGCACCCACCTCCCGGCTCGACCTGGCCCCGTTCGACGCCGACCTGCGCGCCCGCGGCGTGCGCGTGATCGCACCGGACCGGCCCGGTTATGGCGGCTCGTCACCCCAGCCCGGCCGGCGGCTGGTGGACTGGCCCGCGGACGTGACTGCGCTGGCCGACCACCTCGGGCTGGATCGCTTCGCCGTGCTCGGCCTGTCCTCCGGAGGGCCGTACGCGGTGGTGTGTGCTGCCCTGCTGGCTGGCCGGCTGACCACCGCCGGGGTGGTGGCCGGCGTCACGGACATGCAGTGGGATGGCGCGTGGCCCGGCTACGACGCCAACGAGATCACGCTGATGCGGCTCGACGACGAGGCCGCGGCCGCCGCATGGTGCGAGGCCGAGTGGGGTGCCGACGGGGCAGGCTTCCTCACTTCTACCGACGGCCGGTCGACCGTGCCCGCCGACGCCGAGATGCTCGCCGACCCGGCGCTGGCCGAAGGGCTGATGCACACCGTGATCGAGGCGTTCCGCCAGGGTGTGGGCGGCTTCGCCCAGGACGTGACGGTGCAGGGCCGGCCGTGGGGCTTCGACCCTGCCACCATCGCCGTGCCCGTCAAGGTGCTGCACGGCGACGCCGACCCGGTGGTGCCGCTGGCGCACGGCCACCACACCGCCGCCATCGTGCCCACCGCCACCCTGCGCGTGCTGCCCGGCCTGGGGCACCTGAGCATGCTGCGCCTGGTGCCCGGCTTCGCCGCGGAACTCGCCGGCCTGGCCCCCACCCGGGCCCGGCTGCAACCCCGGCGCGCCGCGGACGACCCGGCGCTGGCCGACACCTTCGCCAAGGGGCTGAACGGGCCCGACGGCACACCGTTGAACATCTTCGGCACGCTCGCCCACCACCCGGACCTGTTGCGCCGCTGGCTGGTGTTCGCCACCCACACGCTCTCCAAGAACACCCTGCCCGAGCGCGACCGGGAGCTGCTGATTCTGCGGACCGGGTGGAACTGCGGCAGCCGCTACGAGTTCGGCCAGCATGTGGTCATCGGCCTCCGCTGCGGCATCACGCCCGAGGAGATCGATTCGGTGCAGGCCGGGCCGCGGGCGGGCTGGAGCGACCGCGACCGGCTGCTGCTGGTGGCCGCCGACGAACTGCACGAGCGGTCGGCCCTCAGCGAGCCGACCTGGGTGGCGCTCGGGGCTCACTACTCCACCGAGCAGGTGCTGGACCTGGTGGCCACCGTCGGCAACTACCACCTCGTGGCCATGCTGCTGAACAGCACCGGCGTGGAGTTGGATGCCGGCGTGCCGGACCACATGCCGCCGGCTGGCGCCGAGGCGTAGGTGCCGCGGGCCGCGGCCTGACCCGGCCGGTCAGCCGTCAGCCGTCGAGGTCGTCCCACACATCGCCGGCGGAGTCCGCAGCGGCGTCGGCCGCAGCGATCTCCTGTTGGAAGTCGTCCACCGGGGCCTCTGGCGCGGTCGGCTCGACTTCCACGGTCGGCTCGATCACCGGCTCGATCTCCGGCTCGATCTCCGGCTCGATCACCGGCTCGATCTCCGGCGGAGCATCACCCAACGGGGCATCGCTGGAGCCAGATTGGTCAGCGCCGGCGTCGGCGCCCGTTCCGGAGGCGCCCGAGACGTTGGCCACGATGCCGTCACCGGCGTTCGCGAGGGCAGCCGCGACATTGCTCAGCGCTCCGGTGCCCTGATTCGCCATCTGCCCCAGGTTGTTGACCTCGAAGGCGGCGGCCGCCCCGATGTCCATCACGAGGTCCTGCACGCCGTCCACGACGTCCTGCACGCCGTCCACGACGTCCTGGTCGCTGACCTCGACATGGGTGCCGCCCTCGACGCCGACCTCGTGACTGCCGATGCCCGCCTCGGCCTCGCCGAAGACGTCGATGAGGGTCTCACCGTCGCTGCGCACCACATCCACCGAGCCTTCGGCAGAAGCGTGCAAGCCGAGGGGGCCTTCCGCGCTGGCCCCGCCCTCGGCGTGCACGAACAGGTCTCCATCGTCGTTCTGGCCCACTGCCGCGCCGGCATGGGCCTCGAGGTCGATGAAGGGAAGGTCGTCCTCCGCCCACACCTCCCCGCCCAGTGTCCAGCTGCCGTCGGAGTCGCGCACGAAGTCCCCGCTGGCGCCGAGCTCCAAGCCCGGAAGGTTGGCCTGCACTTCACCGCCGATGGACACGTCGCCATCCGGGGAGATGTCCACATGGCCTTCGAGGTACGGCAGCGGAAGGAAGTCCGCACCGAGGCTGGCACTCGCCGAGAAGCCGGCGTCGTCGCTGTACGACAGGCTGGCCGCGGCCACACCGAGATCGAACTCGGCGTGGGTGTCGAAGCCGTTCTCGCCAAGCGCGATGCCCGCGCTGGCGATCCCGATGTCCACACCGGCGGAGAAGCTCCCCTCCTCGTAGTCGATGTCGATCACTCCGCCCGTGGCGGTGTCGATCGGGTCGAAGATCATCCGGTCGGCGCTCTCGCCGAGCCAGTTGCCCAGCTCCTCGATGCCTTCCTCGCCGGTGACGATGTCGCCGATCGTCTCCCCGAGATCGATCACGGACTCCACAGTGCCGGTGACCACCTGCGCGACGCCTTCGGCGACATCGGTGGCCACGTCCGCAACCGTCTCCGCGGCGTCACCGACGAAGTCGACGGCGTCCTCGACCGCGTTCCCGATCGCTTCGCCGGCATCCTCAAATGCGTTGCCGACGTCCTCGACCAAATCGTCGAACCAGCCCATGGCGTGCGCTCCTCAGCTCGTAGTGAGCGCATCGTACGAAATTGCGCCGGGCCTCGGCACCGGGAGCCTTCCCGGTTCAGCTGAAACGCAGGCAGCCGTCGGCGAAGTCCTCCGCCGGCAGCATCTCGCGCTCGGTCCAGTAGTCCTGGGTGTGGCGCCATTCGGGCTTGTCGCCCGCCTTGGGCAGCAGGTGCATGCTGCGCATCAGGTAGCCCGGGTTGAAGTTGTCCGGGTCCATCCACGGGCCGAGCGTCATCCCAGCGTCCTCCACCTCGCGCAACTGCGGCACCACCTTGGTGGCGCCCTTGGCCTCCATGGTGTGCATCAGGCGGCACACGAGGTCGGAGATCAGGTCGGCGCGCAGCGTCCAGCTGGCACGGAAGTAGCCGAACACCCACAGCAGGTTCGGCACGCCGGTGAACATCATCCCCCGCCAGGTGACCGAGTCCGGCAGGTTGAGCGGCTTGCCGTCGATGGTGAAGGGGATCTCGCCGAGCACGCTGAGGTTGAAGCCGGTGGCGGAGATGATGATGTCGGCGTCGATGACCGTGCCGTCCTTGGTGACCACACCGGTCTCGGTGAACGTGGCGATCTCGTCGGTGACCATGCTGGCCTTGCCGGCGGTGATGCCGGCGAACAGGTCGCCATCAGGGACGAAGGCCAGGCGCTGCTGCCACGGGCGGTACTTCGGCGTGAAGTGCTTCATGTCGTAGCCCTCGGGGAGGAGGGACTTGACGTTGTTCAGCAGTTCGTCCTTCACGAGATCCGGCGCCTGGAACGACAGCTGGGTGACGGCCTCCTGGTCGTGGAGGATCTTCTTGCGCACGATCTCGTGGATCCAGGCCTCGTCGATGTCGATCTCGCGCAGGGTGTCCGCCAGCTCGTTGGCGTTGCGGCCCGTCCAGAAGTAGGTGGGTGAGCGCTGCAGCACGGTGACATGGTCGCAGTCGGCGGCGATGGCCGGCACGACCGTGGCCGTGGTGGCACCGGAGCCGATGCAGAGCACCTTCTTGCCCTTGTAGTCGATGTCGTCGTTCCACTCCATCGGGTGAATGAGCTGGCCCTTGTAGGTGTCCATGTTCGGCCACTCGGGGGTGTAGCCCTTGTCGAAGCGGTAGTAGCCCTGGCACATCCAGAGGAAGTTGCAGCGGATGCGGAACTGCTCGCCCGTGTTCTTGTCCGTGGCCTCCACCGTCCAGCGACGGTCGGCGTCGTTCCAGTCGGCGCCGTCGACATGGTGGGAGTAGCGGATGTACTGGTCCAGGCCGTTCTCGTCGATGACCTCGCCCATGTACTTCAGGATCTCCTCCGCGCTGGCGATGGGAGCGTTCGTCCACGGCTTGAAGCGGTAGCCGAACGTGTAGAGGTCCGAGTCGCTGCGCACGCCGGGGTAGGTGTGGAACTTCCATGTGCCGCCGAAGCCGTCCATGTTCTCCAGGACGACGAACGACTTGCCGGGGCATTGGTCCTGGAGGTGATAGGCGGCGCCGACGCCGGAGATCCCGGCTCCGACGATGACGATGTCGAACTCTTCGGTGCGCACGGGCCCCGGCGCGCTGAGTGTGGCGGTCTGGCTCACGGTGATGTCCCCCTGGTCATCGGACGTTGGCACACCTTCGCGCACACCGACCCCGTAGCTCAGGGTCGAAAGTCCTTGATCACTACAAGGAATTGTTCGAACGCCTCCGTCGCCGCCTCCACACTCCCGCCACTGACCAGATCGAGCAGCAAACCGCGGATGACCGCCACCCCGAGCCGGGCACCCGCGGGGTCGGGCGGCAGGCCGAGTTGCGCTGCCAAACCCACGGCGTCGGCCACCCAGGCCGAGGTGAGGTCGGGCTGGTCAGCGTTGGCGGGCGCCGGGCCGGCGCAGGCGACGGCCTCGAAGAACAGGCGCACCAGCGGCCGCATCTCCTCGGCGCTGACCCTGGCCCACACCGACCTCATCACCTCGACCGCAGTTGCCCCGGCCAGCGGTGTGGCCGTCATCGCCGCCCGCTGCGCTGCCTCCACGTGCGCCACCACCGCGGCCACCAGGCCCTCCCGCGAGCCGAAGTGGTACAGCAGCATGCGATGGCTGGAACCGACGGCCGTGGCCAGGTCGCGCAGGCTGCGGTCCGCCAAGCCGTGGCGCGCCGCCTCGTCCACGATCCGGGCCAGCAGGTCGGTACGCGAATCTCCCATGGCGCCCGAGTGTACCAGTTGGTACACTCGTGACCATGCCGACGTTCGAACACACCATCGACATCACCGCACCCGTCAGCGTGGTCTGGGCGCTCAACACCGAACCCACCCGCTGGCCCGAGCTCACCCCCACCGTCACCTCGGTGCGCTGGCACGACGACGGCCCGCTGCGCGTCGGCCGCGCTGCCACCGTGAAGCAGCCCGGGCAGAAGGCCACGGTGTGGACGGTGACCGTGCTGGAGCCGGAGCAGCGCTTCGTGTGGGAAGCCAGCGTGAACGGTGTCCGCACGGTGGCCACCCACCTGGTGGAGCTGCTGGCCGGCACGAACGGGGTCACACGCAACACCCTGCGCCTGGACATGACCGGCCGCGGCGCCGGCCTGTTCGGCGCGCTGTTGGGCCGTCGCCTGCGCAAGATCCTGCGCACGGAGGCCGACGGCTTCAAGGCCGCCGCCGAAGCCGCCCGCTGACGGTCGCGGCCGTTGAAACCGGCCGGAGCCGGTGGCGCCCCTGGCTCGTGCTGTGTCAGGCAACGTGGCACCGTCCCCTACCGGCACTTCTGGGACGGTCGCCTCATGCCCAGATCGCTGGTCTTGTGCGTCCTTCCCGCGACATCGTCGGCGACGTCTCGGTACTGCGACGTTCGATGGGCGCTCGCGAGTTCGACCTCGGCATCGGGCGTGCCGTCGACAGAGGTGATCGCTGCGGTCACCATGTCAGCCGGGGCGCGCGAGACTGTCGTCGTGGCTGGACCTGAGATCTGCGGGGCGTGTCAGCAGCCAAGGTTGCGTGGTCACCACGATCGCTCGGGCAAGGTCTTCATCTGCAGCCAGTGCCAGGCGGACGCCGAGCAGTTCATCCGCATTCAAGACACCAGCTGGGGCGAAGCACACCAATCAGACGACGCGCCCCCGCACCTCGACGGCGAGGCCGTCTGATCGCTCGGGTCCGACGCTGAGCGTTCGGCACGCGCCAGATCGGCAGTTAGGAAGCGGTGCACGCGGAAGCGGGCAGTGCAACGACCCAATTCGGCATGTCGGTCTTGGTGACCTTCATCGGCTGCGAACTCCCAA
>JBPOIX010000248.1:0-9098 GCA_052034175.1 Actinomycetota bacterium | reverse complement strand
CAGGTAGCCGGCGTCTGCCAGCCGCTGGGCCACGGCGCGGATGTAGGGCCCGACCCCGAAGATCTCCTGCACCAGAAGGACCGCGGCTCGCGGGGCGCCGTCCGGCTGCCACACGAAGAGGTCCATGGAGCCATCCGCTCCGCACGCCACCTGGTCGACACGTTCGCTCGTCATCGCGCCATCGTGACACAGCCCGACTGGGAGCCGTAGCCTGGAACCCGCATGAACGACACCCGCCACCCCGACGACGAGCTGCGCGACGAACTGCCCGAGGACCTCAATGCCCACGACACCCTGCGGGCCTACGAGTTCCCGGACAACAGCCGCCGTCGCCGCCCGGCCATGCTGTACGCCGCAGTCGCTGCGGTGTGCCTCGTGCTGTGGCTCACCCAGGACGGCGAGTCCACCCTGGTGAACCGCGGCTTCCTGTGGGCTGCCGTGCTGCTGGGCGCGGTGGCCCTGTTCTCCTTCACCTCCGGTTGGCGGATGAAGGTGGACGAGCAGGAGGCGCTGGTGGCGGCTCAGGGCGCTGTCGGGTTCCCGGTGGGCCACGCGTCGGCCCAGCAGGTGTGGCGTGGCTTGCGCAGCCGGCCGACGTGGCGGGTGCTGGTGTACTCGGCGGAGGAACCACCGCGGCGGCGTGGGCTGGTGCTGGTGGATGCCGTGGACGGCTCGGTGCGCGAGCACCTCGTGCAGGACAACCCGGTGGAGGACTGGGAGGTCTGACCCTCGCCCTCGTCAGAAGCTGGTGACCACGCCGCTGACAGCGAGCAGCTGCCGGTCGGCGTCGAGCACGACCAACACCCAGGAGGCCGCCGAGGCGTCCGCCTTCTCGATCACCGTTCGCGTGGCGTTGATGTCCGGGATGATGCGCGCCACCCGAGCCTCCGCCACCGGCCAGTGCAACAGCCCTGCCGGGGTGACACGCACGAGGAGGTAGCGGGTACCACCGGTCGCGGCCTGCGACGGCCAGTTGAACACCAGCCGTGCGCCCACCCTCTGCACCGTGACGGTGAACGATGCCGGCGGGACGGGCTGCCCGGGTGGCAGCGTGGTCGATGGAAGGGTGGTCGGGGCGACGGTGGTGGGCGGCGGAGCGGGCGGGGTGGTGGTCGGGGCGGCGGTCGGCCCTGGGCCCGCCGATGTGGGCACGGAGGTGGGCAGTTCGGCCGACGTGGACGTGCCGGTGGCCAACGGCTCCGTGGATGCCGGTGCGAGGGTGGTTGCCGGCGTGGTCGAGGTGGTGCTCGTCGGTGGAGCAATCGTCGCCAGCACGTCGGGTGCCGTGCTCGCAGGGGCCGCAGGCTCCAGGGAGCGGTCGGTGCCGCGTTGCAGGCCGTAGGCGACGGCGGCCACCACGAGGATCGCGGCTGCCGCAGCGGCGAACCATGCCGTGCGCGCAGGGGTGCGGCGGGGCGCCGCAGCAGCGAGCAGAGCGTCCTCGATCGCGTCGACGCGTGCGGAGGGCAACGGCGCGACTGGTTGTTGGCCGAGGGCCGTCAGGCGTCGTTCGAGTTCGTCGTTCATGGGGTGACCCCCTGGTCAAGCCGGCTGCGCAGCGCCGCCAGCGCTCGATGGGTGAGCACGGCGCAGTTGCCCGTGCTGATGCCGAGGTGGGCTGCCACTTCGGCCGGTTCCAACCCGGCGATGAAGCGCAGGGAGAGCACCGTGTTGTAACGGTCGGGGAGGGCGTCCAGCGCGGCCAGGAGGGCGGGGTCGCTGCTGTCGGCGTCCTGGTGCTGGGCAGGGGAGGGGTGGTCGCTCAAGAGGCGCATCGCAGCCTGGCCGCGAGGGGCTCGCTGTCGTTGCCGGCGGCGGCCCTGATCGATGATCTCGTTCGTGGCGATGCGGTACAGCCACGCCACCACGCTGCCTTCACCATGCCGGTAACGCGGCAGGTTGCGCAGGGCGCGCTCGAAGGTGACGGCGGTGATGTCGTCGGCCTCGTCCGCGGAGCCCGTCCGCCGTCGGGCAAAGCCGTGGACCGCCTGCACATGACGGCGGTAGAGCTCGGCGAAGGCGGCACGGTCGCGACGCGCGAGGTCGACGAGCTCGCGCTCGCCGACCTCGCGGTGATCCTCCATGACCCTCAGGTTGGCACCTCGTGGGCCGAAGGGGACGACGTGACGCCGCGATGCGGCTGCCGACGACACCTGCTCAGCGGCGCGGGCGCCCGATGGTGAACGTCAGGACCGGGCTGCGCCCGACGAGCAGGCCGGCGGCGTCGGTGGCGGTCAGGCCGATGCGGACACCCCATGCGCCGTTCGGAAGTGCGAAGTCGAAGCCACCGCCTGCCGGCGGCTCCAGCGAGGTGAGCACCTTGCGGCCGTCGCGATTGACGATTGCCCACAGGGTGATCTTGGTGGCGTTGGGGTTCGTCGGGGCGCTCCACTCGCAGTGAATGGTGCGTTCCGCTGCCCGCTGACAGGTCAGCGAGAGCAGCTCCGCCGGGGGAGCCACGCCAACCATGCTGAGGTTGCTGCGCGCCCGCGGGTTGCCCTCGGGGCCGAGAACGACCAGCACATAGCCGTAGCGCTTGCCGACCTCGATGGTGGTGTCCTGAAAGTGGCGCACCGCATGGTCGGCGGTCTCGAAGACCTTCACCCGGGTCAGCTCGCCGTTCTCGCCGGTGCCACGCCACAGCTCGACGGCGCCGTACTCCTGGGCGCCGACCGTCCAGTTGCAGTTCGCCTTGGGGGCGCTGTCGACGAGGGTGGCCCTACAGGTCAGCCGTGCTCCGGTCGGCAGGTCCGGCGGTGGTTCTGCTGCCTGTGCCGCGGGGGCGACGAGGCCGATGGTCAGCACCGCCGCTCCGAGTGAGGCAGCGAGTCGAGTCCAGCGTGTCATTGGTGCTCCTTCCAGCGTGGGTCCGCTTGCCCTCTTCAACGCTGAAGGTGTGCACTCGATTACACGAGGTGGCTAGTCCGTACCCGCCTGGCGGGCGAGGTCCCGCACGAGGTGCCCCGCATCCAGCGCCAGACGGCGCAGTTCGTCGAGGAGGGCTTCATCCCACTCCTCGGCGCGCCTGGACTCGATCGCGGCTGCGAGGGCCTGGTGGTCGCCGGTGATCCCCACCAGGCGGCAGGCGGCGGCGTGTGCGGCAGCGAGGGCAGCCAGTGGCTCCGACACCACCTCGCTCGGTGCCTCGCCCTGTGCTTCCCGCACTCGGCGCGGAAGCGAACGGAAGGCGACGGCGAGATCGGAGGGTGAGGTGCTGCTCATGGGCGCATGCTCGCGCACTCCGGCGCGGGTCACCAGATTCGCGGCCGGGAGCGGTCGCCGCCATGAGGGACTAGCCTGAGTGCGATGTTCGACGGAAAGTTCCGGGCGCCGGTCGACAAGGCGGTCAAGCCGCTCGGCAATGGCCTGCGCCGCACGGGCCTCACGCCGGACCATCTCACCGTCATCGGCCTGCTGGTGGCCGTCGGTGCCGCCGTCGCCGTCGGCTTCGGGCAGCTCCGCCTCGGCCTCGCGTTGGTCATCCTGGCTGCCCTGCCCGACCTGCTGGACGGGGCGTTGGCCAAGGCCAGCAACTCCTCCAGCCAGCGCGGTGCGTTCTTCGATTCCACGATCGACCGCTTTGCCGACGCCCTGCTGTTCGGCGGCGTGGCGTGGCACTTCGCCTCGACCGAGTCCGCGCACATGGCCATCCTGCCGTTCGGTGTGATGGCCCTCAGCTCGGTCATCAGCTACATGCGGGCCAAGGCGGAGTCGCTCGGGCTGGACGCCAAGGGCGGCCTGATGGAGCGCGCCGAGAGGATCATCGCCCTGTGCCTCGGGTTGTTGATCCCGGTGCTGCTGATTCCGATCCTGTGGGTCACCCTGGGGTTGACGGCGATCACCGCGGTGCAACGGTTCGTGAAGGTGTGGAAGCAGGCTGCCGTGGCACCGGTCACCGCTGCCCGGATCGAGATGCGGCGTAGCAAGCGGGACGCCAAGCGCACGGTGCGCACCGAGCGCCGGCGGACGCGTATCGCCCGCGCCAACAACGTCATCCGTCGTGGCTGAGCCGGCAGAGGAACGCAGCCGCCTTGCGGACGCGGCCACCGTTGGTGCGTACCGCATGGGGTCGTTGGCGTCACGCCTGATGCCGTCGGTGGTGGCGCAGGCCGCGGCGTCGTCGCTGGGCTTCGGTGCCAGCTTCGCCAGCCCGGCCAAGCGGGCGATGATCGAGCGCCACCTGCGCCGGGTGAACCCGAAGCTGCACGGCACCTCCTTGCGTGTCGCGGTGCAGCAGGCCTTCGACAGCTACGCCCGCTACTACATGGAGAGCTTCCGCCTGCCCTCGCTGAGTGCCCGCACGGTGGACCGCACGTTCACCCAGGACGGCTTCCACCATGTCACCGAGGCCCTCGCCGGGGGGAACGGCTGCATCTTCGCCCTGCCACACCTCGGCGGCTGGGAGTGGGCGGGGCGCTGGATGACCGACCAGGGCTACCCGCTCACCGTGGTGGTGGAGGCCCTGGAACCGCCCGAGTTGTTCGAGTGGTTCTCCGACCTGCGCAAGGAGCTCGGGATGACCGTGGTGCCCACCGGGCCCAAGGCGGGGCCCGCGGTGCTGGCGGCGCTCCGTGCGAACCAGATCGTGTGCCTGCTGTGCGACCGGGACATCGAGCGCCATGGCGTGGCGGTGGACTTCTTCGGCGAGCAGACCACCCTGCCCGCCGGGCCCGCCACGCTCGCTCTGCGGACGGGCGCGCCGATCCTGCCGGTGGGCTGCTACTTCACGCCGCGCACGAATGGCCACCACGCGCTCGTCCGCCCACCCCTCCCGCTCACCCGCCTCGGCGGCCTGCGCGAGGACGTGGCCCGTATCACCCAGCTGCTGGCCTACGAGCTGGAGTTCCTCATCCGCCGCTCGCCCGAACAGTGGCACCTGTTCCAGCCCAACTGGCCCAGCGACCCTGGCTACTGACGCCCCCCGGCTACTGACGCCCCCCGGCTTCTCGGGCTGATTCGTCCCACGGAGGCTTCTCGGGCTGGTTCGTCTCGGCGAGCGGGACGGTTGGAGGGGTAGTTGTGGCCGAGGCCACGGCTGCGGTCGGGCTCGCCGGTCGGGCGCCTCGTGCGGGCACGGTAGGATTGCCGCCCATGCCGGTCGAACGACGCGATGGTTACCGCCTGTGGGAGGGTGGCCCGGTGCCGAAAGGCTCCGATGGGGTCACGCTCGGCTCGCTGGTCATCGTTCGCCCCGGGCGGGCCACGCCCTACCTGTTGCGCCACGAACTGGTGCACGTGCGCCAGTGGCGCCGGTACGGGGTGCTCGGCTTCTCCGCCCGGTACGTCGGGAGCTACCTGCTGTGGCGCCTGCGCGGCAAGGGCCACCGCGGTGCGTATCTGCGCATCCCGCTGGAGGTCGAGGCGGATTGGGTGGCCCGTCGGCAGCTGGCCACTGCGGTGCGCGACGAGCTCACCGAGCGCGTCGCCTCCTGAGCGGCGCGGCGCCGTGCGCCACCGCAGCCGGCGTTGCATGACCCTGATGCGCGGTTGCGTTCGCTGCTGCCGTCGATAAGGTCGGCAGAGACTTCCCCCAGTTGATGTGGTGGGCGTGCGCGCCCCGAACCGGGAGGAAGCCTCCGGTGACCGATCTCTCTGATCTTCCCGATCCCCCTGCACTTCCTGGCCGGCCCGCGCCACGGCTGTCGCCGACGGACCGATTGCGCTCGTGGATGGAGTGGGTGGGCCCCGCTCGGCTGGCAGCCTCCGCGGTGGCGGTGCTGGCAGTCCTTGCCGGCGGATACTGGCTCGTTCGCCCACCGGCAGCGACCACGGAGTCCACCCTGCCGTTCGCCCAGGGGGCTGGTGGGTCGTCCACGTCGGTGCCCGCGGTGGTGACGACAGCGCCCGAGGGCGCCAGCACGGCACCTGCGGCCGAGATCGTGGTCCATGTGGCCGGTGAGGTGGCAGCCCCGGGCGTGTATCGCCTCCCGGACGGGGCGCGGGTGGTGGACGCCGTAGCTGCGGCGGGCGGCGCGACGGGCGTGGCCGACATGAACGTGGTCAACCTCGCGGCCCCGGTGCACGACGGCGAGCGCATCTTCCTGCCGGCACTCGGCGGCACGGTGCCAGCAGTGGTGGCCGGCGGGGGAGGGGCCGGTGGCTCGCCCGGCGGCGATGGAACAACGGGCGGGGCCGACGCCGGGCCGGTGAACATCAACACCGCCACCGCCGACGAACTGGACACTCTGCCCGGTGTGGGCCCGGCGACGGCCGCCGCGATCATTGCTCATCGCGACCAACACGGGCCGTTCGCCTCGGTGGATGCGCTGGGCGACGTGCGCGGAATCGGCCCCGCGAAGCTGGACGCACTCCGCGGGCTGGTGACGGTATGAAACGGCTCAGAGGATCGGGCGGCCGAGCACGAAGTTCACGGCCAGCAACGCCAGGGCCACACCCACCCACAAGCCCGCCGCCAACCAGATGTACTCGCGCCAGAAGTCGCGCCAGCTCGCCACCGGACGACGCGTGGCCCTCCTCGCCGCCGCCACACCGACGAGCAGCCACACCAACCCGCTGCCGGCGGCTGCCGCGACGATCACACCGCCTCCCGAGCGCAGCGGCACCCCGGCCACCAGAAGGCCCGGAGCGGCGAGGACGGCGAGCAGAAAGCTGCCCGCGCCACGAACCGCAGAGGTGCTGCCGCGGTGCAGAAGCCACGCAGCGGCGCCAAGAGCCCCTGGCGGGAGCAACCCCGCGATCGGCCCCAGGCCGCGAATTCGGCCGCGGTACGCGCGCGGGCCACCGGGCACCGGACGGGTCACGATGAGCGCGGGGTTCATGGGCGGCAGCGGCTGCACGGCACGAGCCTACGGGGTGCGCCGGATGCCGGCCGGGCACCGCGGCGCAGCCGATGGCCACGTCCTCGTGTGTGCTGGGGCAGCCGTGGTCGGTGCATGGCACGGCGCCGCGGTCGGCCTTGCACTGGCCGTCGCGCTGTGGTTGCTGCGCGCGCCGCATCGGGTGATGGCGCTCGCAGTGGTGCTCGCCTTCGTCGGCGACTGGCGCGCCGACGCCGCGTGGGAGGGGACAGAGCCGCGGCATCTCGGTGCATTCGAAGGCTGGGCGGAGGTTGCCGCCGACCCTGCCGTCTACGGGCGCGGGCTGAGGGTGACGTTCGAGATCGAGGGGGAGCGGTTCGATGCCTGGTGCTACGGCCCGCTGCGGCGGGCGTTGGCGGAACGCCAGCAGGGTGAAGTGGTGTGGCTACGTGCAGAGCGGCAGCGGCTGGCCCCTGCGGCGGCGCGCCGGGCTGCCGTACGCCATGTGGTGGGCGCGCTGGACGTGGAGTACGCCGCCGACGTGCTCGACGGCACCGCGGTGGCGCGGGCGGGGAACCGCGTCCGTGGCGCGTTGCGCGGGGCAGCTGAGGGCGTGATGGACGACGGGACGGCAGCGTTGTTCACCGGGTTGGTGATCGGCGACGACCGCCGGCAGACGGAGGCGGTCGTCGGGGAGTTCCGCGCCTCTGGCCTGTCGCACCTCACCGCGGTGTCTGGGCAGAACGTTGCGTTCCTGCTCGCTGCGGCGTCGCCCGTGTTGCGCCGCCTGCGGCCGTGGTGGAGGTGGGCGGCGACCGTGGCGTTGATCGGCTGGTTCATGTCCGTCACCCGCTTCGAGCCGTCGGTGCTGCGGGCGGGTGTGATGGCCATCCTTGCTGCCAGTGCGTTTCTCAGTGGGCGTCAGGCGCGGCCCGTACGGCTGGTCGGGCTGGCCGTCACCGGGCTGGTGCTCCTCGACCCGCTGTTGGTGTGGTCGGTCGGCTTCTGGCTCTCCGTGGGCGCCACGTTGGGGGTCAGCGCCGTCGGGCCGTGGCTCGGTGAACGGATGCCCGGCCCGCTGTGGCTTCGGGTTCCGCTGGGTGTCACGCTCGGGGCTCAGGTGGGGGTGGCCTTGCCGTCGGTGCTGGTCTTCGGCCGGTTGCCCTTGGTGTCCGTGCCGGCCAACCTGGTGGCGGTGCCGGTGGCCGGCTTCGTGATGCTCTACGGGATTCCTGCCGGCCTCCTGGCCGCGGCACTGCCGGCCCCCATGGACGCGCTGGTCCTGTGGCCCGCAACGGTGGGCACCCGGTGGGTGGCGCTGGTCGCCAAGGTGGGGGCTGCAGTCGAGCCTGCCCCTCAATGGGCCTTCGCTGGCTGGGTTGCCGCGGGCGCTCTGATGTTGGCGCTGTTACGCCACCGTCACCCGCGCCGTCGCCCGGTTGGTGTGCGATCCTGAATGGCCCATGCCTGCGCACCTCATCACCGGCGACAACGAGTCGCTCGTCCTGGTTCGCACGCTGGTCGAGACCGGCGACCGCACCCTTGGCGTATTGGTGGATTCGCTCGGATTTGGCTTGACCTTGATCAAGACGTCACCTATGGTGTCGGCAGCCCCACCTTGAGCGGTGAAGATGCGGGTGCTGCAAACGCTGAACGAGTTGGGAGTCCTGTAGTGGCTGTTCGTCGGAATCGGTTTGTTGTGTCGCTGCCAGGTCGTGCGGCGATCGCTGCAGTGATCGTGTCGTCGGTGATGTCGGGGTTGGTGTTCACCCCGGTGGAGTTGGAGGCGGCGGGTTTGCGGGTTCCGGGGGTGGGTGAGCCGCCGCCGCCGATCGAGATCGATGGGTCGCAGACGTTCCCGTTGCAGTTGCCGGAGCCGTTCGTGCCGCGTGGGGTGCAGGCGTTGGTGCCGGTGGATGAGACGGTGACGGCCGAGTTGGACACGGTGGCTCCGGTTGATGGTTTGCCGGTGGATGTGGAGTTGGTGGATGAGAACGCGGACACGGTGGGCTCGGGGTCGGTGCCGGGTGCGCCGGTTGATGGTGAGGTGGCGCTGGATGTGCAGTCGTTGCCGGCTCTGGATGTGAAGGCGTTGGGTGGTGAGGTGCTGGCGTTCGGGCTGGAAACAGCGGCGGGTGAGCCGTTGGTGCCGGTCGAGGTGGAGGTGTCGGTCGACTACTCGGGGTTCCGTTACGCGTTCGGTGCGGATTGGGCGGACCGGTTGCAGCTGGTGGTGTGGGACTGTCCGGTGGATGTGGCGGATGCGGTGCCGCAGTCGTGTGGCGACCCGGTCCCGGTCGAGGGTGTGGTGGACAACACCGTCGAGGGTGTGTTGTCGGC
>JBPOIX010000140.1:0-8584 GCA_052034175.1 Actinomycetota bacterium | reverse complement strand
GACGGCGACGGCGGCGGCCTCCGCGACGACGGCGACGGTGACCACAAGGGTGACGACGGGGGCCCGGTCAGGTCGCCGTGACCTGAGCGCTGCCCTGCGGAGGGCGAGCCACGCCGAGCACGATGCTCGCCGCCATCAGGCCTGCCAGCGCCAGCACCACCAACGCCAGGGTGCCCAGCGGGACCTGTTCCTGCGGCATCTGGCCATCGCCCGGTGGGGGCAGGATGCGCGCCGCAGCGCCCGCGGTGGCGGCCTGGTCCGCCGCGGCGGCGGGTTCTGCGGCCACTGCCGTCGCGGGCCGCAGGCCGACGTCCACCGTGTCGACGCGTGCGCCCTCGACCGCCACCGCGGCCGTGCGGCCGGTGACGGCGTCCGCGTCGCTGTCCTGCGCGGCGTCGGTGCCGGCACCTGGAACGGCGAACCGCATGTCACTCGGGATGTCGCTGACGGCGAGGCGGTAGGCGCCGGGGGTGAGCCCGTCGAACAGGAAGCGCCCCGTGCCGTCGGTGGCAGTCGTGTCGACGACGGCGCCCGTGCGATCGAGCAACGCGACGCGAACCCCGGCCGCGCCCGGCTCCGCCGTGCCGTGCAGGCCGTCGCCGTCGAGGTCGAGCCAGACCAGGTCGCCCAGCGAACCCGACGCCGGAGCGCCTGCGTCGGAACCCGCACCCGGCCCGTCGGCTCCGTCGGCCCCGTCGGCCCGCCCGTCACCCGGCTCGGTGACGCGCTCGACGTGCACCGTCTCGGGGGCCTCGTCGAGCGGCACCGGTTGGGGCGGTGCGTCCGTCTCCACGTCCGGGGTGAGGTAGCCCTCGGGAGGCGCCACCGTGGCCCAACACACCACGCCGTCGACCATGAGGTCGTAGCTGCCGTCGGCGGCGGTGGTCACCGACACGGGCGGCCCATAGGTGTCGTCCGCCGTGCCCCACTGGCCGTCCGCTCCAGGGTCGAGCGAGCACACCGCCCACACGAGCGCGCCGGGCACACCGGTCGGTGTCTCTGAGGCCACCAGTGGGGCGTCCGTCGAAGGCACCGGTTCGTCGGTGTCCACCATCTCGTCGGTGGCGACGGGGCCGACGGGAGGCTCACCCGTGCCCACCTGCGCGTCGCCCGCGCCGTTCGTCTCGACGACGACGCCGGAAAGGTGGAGCGCGCGGACGCCTGCGGCGTCGGCCGTGGCGGGCAGGGCGCTGCCGACCGCACCGACGACGGCCACGAGCGACACGGCGCGCAGCGCCAGCCGGCCGGCGCCTGGGCCGAGCGGTTCGGCCAGCACGGAAGTCGGGCGCGCCTCGCCGCGGGTACGGCACGGCAGCGAACCCATCCGTTCCCACGACGGCTCGATGCTGCAGTACTCGGCCAGGGCATCGGCCGCGGAGCCGAGCACCTCAGCGAATTCGACCCCGACCCGCCACTCGCCCGGCCCGCGCTGCACCACGTTGCGCACCACGCACGGCACGCGCACGGCAGTGATCCCGGTCCGCGTGGGGATCGACGTTTCCAGTACGAGGCGCTCACCGACGTTCAGGCCCGTGTGGCTGACCACACCGGCGCCGAGGGGAGTGAGGTCCGCCACCGACACGCCGCGTTCGCCCAGCACCGCGGGAAGCCCGGCGGCAACTCGCGGTGAGCGACGCAACTGGCCGGAGCGGACGAGCACGCGCAGTACGTCCAGGGCCAGGCCCAAGGTCCACAGGCTGACCACCACGAGGGCCAGCAGTTGGGTCTGCGGCAGTGTGCCGAGGGTGTGGGTGGCGCGCTCGCTGAGGCCGCGCAGGGCCAGCACCACGCTGATCGCCACCACCGCGCCGGTGACCCCGGCGGCGTACGGCGCACGGGACACGGTGAGTGGGCGCGTCGGCGCGGTGAACCCGCTGCGCAGGCCGGACCACGCCGGCCCGAGGGTGTGCAGCGACCATCTGGTTCGATCACCGGGGCGCACGGTCCACCCGCTCAGCAGGGCCAGCCCCAGGGACAGGTAGCAGAACCCTGGCAGCCACAAGCCGACGATCACGCCGGTCGGTGCCACGAACGGAACGTGCCCGCTGAGCAACGCCCCGCAGAGCACGGCGATGAACGCCAGCCGCCGCAACCCGGAGAGCGGGCGGACGGCCCAGGCCACGAGGGCCGCGCGGTGTCGCAGGCGGAGCGGGCCGCGGCGGAGCGCCCCGCCCGGTGCGAGCAGGAGGCGGCGTGCGGATCGGGCGCGGGAGGTGCGGTCGGCCAGCACGGCCGCCTCGTCGGCCAGGCTGCGCTGGGCGAACACCGTCACGCCCGGCGCGGTGACCTGCCACCCGTCGGCGAAAAGCGAGGCCGTGGCGGCCCAGTGCGCGCCGAGCGCAGTGTCCGCGGCGTCGCCGGCGGCCCGGACTGCGCTGGCGCGAACGATGGAACCCGAGCCGGTCCAGATCGCCACACCACGGCGGCCGAGGGCGGGGTTCAGCCCGGCCCGCTCGAACAGCAGCTCGTGCCGCTGGTTCGGGCCGTGTTCGGGGGAGTCGTCGGCGTAGCTGGTGCCCAGGCCCTGGACGACGGCGACGCGCTCGTCGGCCAGGTGGGGCAGCAGGCGGGTGACGATGTCGGTCGTGGGGATGTCGCCGGCGTCGAGGACGAGTACGTGCTCGCTGCCGCCGGCGCGGGCCAGTGCCGGCAGGTCCGTCGCCGCGATGGCGACGTAGCCCGTGCCCAGTTCGGCCGCCAGGGCCGCCAGTTCAGGTCTGCGGTCCACGTCGACGATCGTGACCGTGCCGACGCCCTGTGCAGCCCGCAGCGCCAGCACGGTGGCACGCACATCGTGCGCCGCCTGTGCCCCGACCCGGACGACGGCGTCCACCGCGCCGGCATGGTCGTTGTCGCTGTTGGGGGCGATGGGTGCGGGTGCCTGCGGCCATAGGGCCCAGAGCAGCGCCAGCGCGCCGGCGAACCCGGCCAGCTCGATGGCCAGGGTGGGGACGGAGAGCCACCACGGCCCCGACCCCCAGGACCAGCCGACTCGCCACGCGAGGTAGCCCGCGGCGGCCGCGACGCCAACGGCCGCGACGACCCGCGCTCCAAGCTGCCCATGCTGTCGTGGTGGTCGCGCCACGTCGTTCCCTGCCGTGCCCGGCCCGCGTCTCGGGCCACTCGTTGCGGTCATCGGCACGGTGAGCGCGGGGGTTGAGGGTTCCTTGCAGAATCTCTCCATCGGTGGTGAGGAGCCTCGCCGTCGCTGCGTCCGGTAGCCTCCTCGTCTCGTGGGAACCGCCAAGCGTGAACGACAGAAGGCCAACCGCAAGCTCCGTCTCGAGGAGCTCGCCAAGGAGGCTCGCAAGCAGAAGAGCAAGCGGGTCTTCGTCCGCATCGGCGCCGTTGTCGCCGCGGTCGTCGTGCTCGTCGGGGCCATCTCCTTGTTCGGGGGTGACGACAGCGAGACCGCTGCCACCACCACCACGTCGACCTCGGTCGTGGTGGACACGCTGCCGACTTCCACGGTGCCTGGGTTGACCGACTTCGGGCCGGTGCCCGCCAAGCCGGCGGTCAGCCTGCCGGCGGAGCTCCCGACGGAACTGCACGTCACGGAGCTACGCGCGGGAAGCGGTACCGCAACCGTGAACGGCGACATCGTGTACGTCCACTACGTCGGCGTTCGGTCGGGCGACGGTGCGGAGTTCGACAACAGCTACGACCGTGGTGAACCGATCCAGGTCACCATTGGGGCGGGCGGCGTCATCCCGGGTTGGGACCAGGGTCTCGTCGATCTTCAGATCGGCGGCATGTACCAGTTCGACATCCCCTCGGACCTCGCCTATGGCGACGACGCCGATCCGGCGGTCGCCGGCCCCTTGACCTTCGTGGTCGAGGTCGTGGGCATCGTTCACGCCGACGGCACGGTGAGCACCTTGCCTGCGGGCACCACCGACACGGTGGCGGATACCTCGCCCGTCACCGAGGCGCCGGCCACCACCTGACCCGCCTCGGGGTGCTACGGCAGGGTGCCGTGCACCTCGGGTGAGCCGACGGTTTCCCAGTTGCCGTCGACGCGCACCAGCGCGTCGCCCGTGCGCAGTACAGCGAACGCGGTGTTCGCCAGCTTGCGCGTGCGGTGCAGGCGCTCCGGGCTCCAGTGTTCGGCTTCGGTCACGATCGCCAGGTTGGGCACCATGCCCAGGCCGAGGGTGAACGCCCCGCCGCGCGGGTCCACCATCGGGTCGCACAACGCCGCGGCGCTGCCACCGGTGGCCACCACCACGCCGCCCAAGGCGGCCACGTCGCGGATGGCGGTGAACAGCGGCGTGTCCTTGAGCACGGACTTCAGGTGCAGGGGCTGATCGCCCACCAGCCACACGGCCTTGGCGCCGTTCACGACGCGCGCTGCACCCTCGTCCATCGCCTCGCCACGGCGCAGCACCATCAGTGCCTCGACGTCCACCCCGAGGCGCTCGCCCCAGCTCATCGCCGCGGCCACCAGGCGCTCCGGGTGCTCGAAGGCATCGGCCGTGGGCAGCACCACCACCTTGTCGGCGCCGGCGGCGCGCAACAGGCGCGCATCGAGTTCGTCGTTGGCGGTGAAGGGGCCGCCGCCCTGGAGTGCAATCGTGCCGCTCATGGCGGCAGCGTACCCAGCCTCATGCCCGCCGAGCCGCAAGGACGGCTACCGGCTGGGCGGGGCAGGCCTACTCCAGCAGCTCGGCTTCCAGCCGCGCCAGCGATTCCGCAGGGACGCCGAGGTGGAGCACGAAGTCGCGCAGCGAGCCGTGCCGCTCGACGATCGCCGTGATGACCGCGTGCATCGCGTCCGGCAGGGCTTCGTTGAACGCCACCGGATGCTCGGCCATCCGTTCGAGGATCTCGGGGGACTCGCGCCGAGCCCACTCCCGCATCCGCTCCATCCCGTCCGCGGTGAGGGCGTAGTCGGCCACGATGTATTCGTGCTGCACCCCGAGGGCGCCGAGCACCAGGAGCGCCAGCACACCCGTGCGGTCCTTCCCTGCGGCGCAGTGGAACACCGCGGGCAGGTTGCCGGGCTCGGCCAGATGGTCGAGCGCCATCGCGAAGCGGTCGCCCGCGGTGCGCAGCATGTCCAGGTAGGCCCACTCGAGGAACTCCTCCGGGCGGCGGCCGGTGATCTCGATCTCGGGCAGTTCGACCCAGGTGGTGTCCATCACCGACAGGTGGTGGTACTGCACGGGGTGGTATTCGAAGGGGAAGCGGCTGTGGAGGTGGATCTCCTCGTCGGTGCGCAGGTCGATGACGACCTGCAGGCCGAGCGCGCGGACCACTTCCAGATCGCTGCCGGACAGGCGATACAGCCCGTCGGCGCGGTACAGGCGGCCCCAGCGGGTGACCCGGCCGTCGGTGGTGGGGTAGCCCCCGAGGTCGCGGAAGTTGTGCACGGCGTCGAGCCGGATCACACGGCGGGGGTCGTCGCCCACTTCGGGCAGTACGTCGAAGCTCATCACAAGGTCACCGTACCCAGCCGATGGCGGCCTGAGGGCGGCCTGACAGTGAACGCGGTGTGAACGTCGCCACGGCCCTTGGCGGACGGCGGGGCGGGACGGCGGGTCAGGTCGGGACGGCGGGTCGCAGTCGGGTCAGGTCGGGGCGACGGCGTCGAGGGCGGCGCGCAGGGTGGTGACCAGGTCGTCCATCTCGTCGGCGGTGATGGTGAACGGCGGGGCCACGATCACGGCCTCCGCCACCGGGCCGGAACCCGCGGGGTACACCCACAGGCCGCGCTCCAGGGCGGCGGCCACCACGGCGTCGCGGCTGCACGTCAGCTCCAGGCCGTAGAAGAACCCGCGGCCGCGGATGTCCACCACCGCCGGGTGGTCGGCACACGCGGCACGCAGGCGAGCCTCCAGGCCTGGACCCTCCGCGGCCACGCGCTCCACCAGCTGCTCGCGGCGCAGGATCTCCAGCACCTTGGCCCCCGCGGCGCACGCCGCGTCGTTGCCGGTGAACGTGAAGTACATGAACCCGCTGCCGCGCAGCACCTCGGCCACGTCGTCCCGGGCGGTCACCGCACCGAGCGGCACGTAGCCGCCGCCCAGCCCCTTGCCGCCGACGATGACGTCCGGCTGGAAGGGGAAGTGCTGGTGGCCGAACTTCAGGCCGGTGCGGCCGTACCCGGTCATCACCTCGTCGGCGATCAGCAGGATGTCGTGAGTCCGGCAGACATCGTTCACCACCTGCCAGTACTCGTCACTGGCCGTCAGGCAGGCCCCCGCGGCGCCGGTGATCGGCTCGACGATGAACCCGGCGATCGTGGCGGGGTCTTCCTCCTCCACCACCCGCAACACGGCCTCCGGGTCGTTCCACGGCACCTTGGGGAAGGGCAGCAGCAGCGGCTCGTAGCCCTTCTGGCGGGCCTGGTGGCTGGCCACGGCCATCGTGCCGAGGGTCATCCCGTGATAGCTGGGGTGGCGGCCGACGACCTTCCAACGATCCGGGCGGCCCTTGGCCACCTGGTAGGCGCGGGCCAGGCGCACGGCGGAATCGGTGCTCTCGCTGCCACCGCTGGTGAAGAACACATGGTGGAAGCCCTCCGGGAACCAGTGCTCCACCAGCTCCTCGACGAGCGCCAGGCGTGACGGGGTGGCCCACAGCGGCACCACGTACCCGTTGCTCATCACGGCTGCTGCCGCCTCGGTGACCTCGGTGCGGCCCCACCCGATGTTGCCGACGATGGCCCCTGCCGCGCCGTCGAGAATGCGCTGCCCGTCGGCGGTGATCAGGTGGCGGCCCTCGGCGCCGACGATCGTCGGGTAGAACGCCGGTGCGCCGGGCAGGAACGAGTAGCGATCGTTGTCGGTGACCATCCGGCCAGTCTCGCGCTCGGCCACCCCCCAGACCTGCTCGGCCCCGGCGGGCGAATTGGGGAAATCACCGATGGCCGCGGCGGCGGCGCGGCTTGCATACTGCCCACATGCCCCGCACCCCGATGCCCTCACGCCAGCGCCCCGCACACCCAACCGCCCACGCCTGGACGGCCGGCCTGGCAGTGGCTGCACTCGCCATGCTGACGGCGGCGTGCGACGGCGACGGCGACGGCACCGCTGCCCCGACCACCCGTGCGAGCACGACCACCCAGCCCGGCGAGGCCACACTGTGCGACCTCAGCAACGCCGCCGAGATGAGCGCCCTCTTCGGATACGAACTGGCCGACGGGGAGATGGACCCGACGGTGGGCCGGCCGACCTGCCGCTGGCGGGACACCGCCCCCGAGGACGCCTCGTTCGCCTTCACGGTCTCGATCACCGAGCACGCTGGTGGGGCCGACCTGGCCGAGTTGGAGGAGATCGCCGCCGACGCATTGACCCTGACCAAGGACCTCCAGGGCCACCAGGCGCATCACGACTGCTACCAGGACGACGGCACGACCTGCACCGACTACGCGTCGAGCATCGCCGTGACGACCGACGACGGCTTCGTGGAGGTGAGCGCCACCAACTTCGTGGTGCCCGACGACTTCACCGAGGAGCAGCTCAACGGGATGTTGTGGGCCGCCGCGGAGGCCGTGGCCGCCAGGCTGTAGCCCCCCGGCCGCCGCCTCGGCTCAGGGCTGCCAGCCGGCCAGGTGGTGGCGGAACATGATGCTCAGCCGCGGCCCTTCGGCATGAGCCACCTTGGGCACGCAGTGCTCCCAGCGGTGTTGGCACGAGCCGCCCATGACGAACAGGTCGCCCTGGCCGAGATGCCATGTCTGCGACGGGCCGCCCCCGGCGGGGCGCAGCTGGAACGGCCGTGGTGCACCGGTGGACAGCACCACCACGACCGGGTCGGTGAGGTCCTTGCGCTCGCGGTCCGCGTGCCAGGCGACGGAATCCTGCCCGTCGCGGTAGAGGTTGAAGCCGATGCTGTCGAACGGGCGGTGGTACTGGCGGGTCAGCGCCGCCCGGGCATCAGCCAGCACGGGCAGCGGTTCCAGCCCGCCGCCGGCGCTGCCGCTCCACCAGGCGGTGAGGCGCGGTTCGGGCAGGCGACGGTCGTACATCGTGACGACGCGGCGGCGCCACGGCAGGTGGGCCACCAGTTCGGCGAACACCACGTCCGCCCCGTGCAGCCAGCCGGGCACGTGCTCCACCCAGCACTCGTCGTCCAGCCAGGTGCGGGCGGCGCCGGTGAACGCGGCGTCGATGCGCGGCTCCTCGAAGGCGAAGAGGCACTGCTGCCAAATCAGGTCGGGGTCTGCGGTGGGGAGTGACATGGCGACGAGTCTCGCGCGACGAACGTGTGTTCGCAAGACGCAACTGGAGGAGGGAGCGGAAGGGCCGGACCGCTCGGCCGTAGCCTGGCGCGATGGCCGTGGAAGTGATCGACTCCGCCGACGACCCGCGGGTGGTGGACTTCCGCCAGTTGAAGGGCCGGCCGGGCAACGACCCCGTCATCGTCGAGAGTGAAGCGGTGGTGGCCCGCCTGGCCGAGAGCCCGTTCGAGGTGCGCAGCTACCTGCTCACCCCGCACCGCTACGAGCGCCTGCAGGAGCATCTGGTGCTCGGCGTGCCCGTGTACCTCGCCGAGCGGGATGTGATGGAAGGCATCGTCGGGTTCGACCTGCATCGTGGCGCGCTGGCCGCAGCGTCACCTCCCCCGCCGCCCGACCTCG
>JBPOIX010000258.1:0-25145 GCA_052034175.1 Actinomycetota bacterium | reverse complement strand
GCGCAGCCCAGTGCGCCGGCTGGCCGAACGCGGTGGTGACGAACGAGTACGGGGCCACGGTGCCGCCGCGCGCGGTGGCCCGGCGCAGCTCCACGCCAGTGGCCCGCTGCGCGACTCCGTCGAGCCGGTGGGTCTTGCCGGCGCCGGCCATCGCGGCCACCACCACACAGCCGCCCACGCCCTCGGCCGCGCCGTTGGCCAGGGTGGCGATCGCGGCCAACTCGGTGTCGCGACCTACCAGGGGCCATGCGTGCTGCGGTGCTGCCATCGGCGTCAGCCCGCTTCGTCGTCGGAGGGGTTGGAGTCGGTGGGCACCGTGCCACCGTCCAACGGCGTCGACGTGAGAGGGCCGGTGTCGGCCACGGTGGTGGTCGTGGTGGTCGTGGCGGTGACCTTCGGGCAGGTGACCTTCACCACCTGCTGGGTCTCGATGCTGAACGTCGCCGTGGCCGTCGCGCCGTAGGTCCGAACGAAGTCCGTCAGCGACGCGGACTCGTCGTCGCACACGCGGTCGACGATGTCGGCGTGGCGGACCTCCCAGCCGTTCACCAGGCGCACCCAGCCGTCGTCCAACACCTCCTCGACTGCGGGTAGCACGATGGTCGGTGCGGGCGGGCCTTCGATGATCGCGAACCACAGCACTGCGTCGCCGAGCAGGTCGGCGGCCACGGTGCAGCGGCCGGGAACGGTGAGGCCGGGGCAGTCGATCTTCCCTTCGGTGCCGGCGGCGATGCGCATCGTGCGCGTCCCGTCGATGACCACGGCCAGGTCGGCGGTGGTGCGACCGTCCACCATCGCGAAGCCTTCGCCGGGCACGACGGAGTAGGCCCAGGTCACGAGGTCCAGCCGGTGGCCGGCAGTGGTGACCACCTCGCTGTCGTCGACGGAGTCGTCGCGCTGGCTGGCTGCGATGGCGGACACCAGCAGTGCCAGCGCCACGAGCGCGGCAAGGGTGAGCCAGAAGCGGACGGAGAAGAACTGGCGCACGAGCGCGAAGCGTAGGTCAGCCGGCCGGCGCGGCCACCGCAGCCTGCGCGGCCCGAGTGGCCGCGGCACCGATGGCGTCGATCACGTCGTCGGTGTGGCCGAGGCCCACGAACAGCGCCTCGTACGCTCCGGGCGCCAGCGCCACGCCTTCGGCCAGCATGGCGTGGAAGAAGCGGGCGTAGAGCGCCTCGTCGGTGCGCTTGGCCTCGTCGAAGTTCGTGGGGGCCACCCCCGGCCCGAGCGCCGAACCGAAGAACATGCCGACCACGGTGCCGACCACCGGGAAGTACGCCGGCAGCCCGGCACCGTCGCACGCCGCCTGCAGCACGCGGGCCAGGCGTGCGGCGCGCCCACGCAGCTGCACGTAGGCATCCGGGGTGAGCTCGGCGAGGGCCGCCCGGCCGGCCGCGGTGGCCAGCGGGTTGCCGGCCAACGTGCCGGCGTGGAACACCTTGCCCAACGGGGAGAGCGTCTCCATGATCTCCCGCCGGCCGCCCACCGCGCCGATCGGCAGGCCGCCGCCGATGACCTTGCCGAACGTGGTGAGGTCGGGCCGCACGCCGTACAGCTGCTGCGCGCCGCCGGGGGCGAGGCGGAAGCCGGTGATGACCTCGTCGAACACCAGCAGCGCACCGACCCGGTCGCACTCGGCACGCAGGCCTTCGAGGAAGCCGGGCGCGGGGGCGACGACGCCCATGTTGGCGGCCACGGGCTCCACGAACACGGCGGCAACACTGTCGTCCAGCGTGGGCACCACGTTGTAGGGCACCACCATCGTCTCGGACACCGCGGCCGCGGGCACGCCGGCCGTGCCGGGCAGGCCGAGCGTGGCCACGCCACTGCCGCCTGCAGCGAGCAGTGCATCGGTGGCCCCGTGGAAGTTGCCGTGGAAGATCACCAGGCGGTCGCGGCCCGTGAACCCGCGTGCCAGGCGCACGGCGGTGGACGTGGCCTCCGTGCCGGAGTTCATCAGGCGCACGCGCTCGCAGCTCGGCACGCGGGCCGCGATGGCCTCGGCCAGCAGCACCTCGCCGGGGGTGGGCGCGCCGTACGACGTGCCGTTCGCGGCGGCGGCGACCAGCGCCGCGGTGACTGCCGGGTGGGCGTGCCCGAGGATGATCGCCCCGTAGCTCTGCACGAGGTCGAGGTAGCGGGTGCCCTCGACGTCCCACACGTACGGGCCCTCGGCGCGGGCCACCACGTACGGCGTGCCGCCGACGGCCTTGAAGGCGCGGATGGAGGAGTTCACGCCGCCGGGGATGACCGCGCACGAGCGGGCGAAGAGCTCGGCGTTGGAGGCCGGGATGCCGGCGGGCAGCTCGGGTGCGTGTGTCATTGCTGTGCCTCCGCGAACCAACGGGTGAGATAGGTGAGGATCACGTCGGCGCCGGCGCGCTTGATGGCCGTGAGGTGTTCCGTGGCGACGGCGTCGTGGTCGATCCAGCCGTTCGCCGCCGCGGCCTTGATCATCGAGTACTCGCCGCTGACGTGGTAGGCGGCCACCGGCACGTCCACCGCGGCCTTTACCGCACGGATGATGTCCAGGTAGGCAAGCGCCGGCTTCACCATCACCATGTCGGCGCCTTGCTCCAGGTCGGCGCGCACCTCCAGCAGCGCCTCACGCTCGCCGCGGCGCCAGTCCTGCTGGTAGGCCTTGCGGTCGCCGCCACCCACGATTGCACAGTCCACCGCATCGCGGAACGGGCCGTAGAGGCCGCTGGCGTACTTCGCCGAGTAGGCCATGATGGCCACGTCGCCATGGCCGCTGCCGTCGAGCGCGGCGCGGATGGCTGCCACCTGGCCGTCCATCATCCCGCTCGGTGCCACCACATGGGCGCCGGCGTCGGCCTGGGCCACGGCGATGCGGCCATAGACCTCCAGCGTGGCGTCGTTGTCCACGGTGGTGTCCGGGTGGCCGGCCGGGCCGTCCAGCACGCCGCAGTGGCCGTGCGAGGTGTATTCGTCGACGCACAGGTCGGCCATCAGCACCATCCGGTCGCCCACGTCTTCGGCAAGATCGCGGAGGGCAATCTGCACGATTCCCTCAGGGTTGTACGCCTCCGTGCCGATGGAATCCTTGATGGACGGGACCCCGAACAGGATGACGCTGCGCACGCCGAGGTCGGCAAGGGCGCGCACTTCCTCGCGCAGGCTGGCCCGCGTGTGCTGCACCACCCCTGGCAGCGAGGCGATGGGCTGCGGGGCGTCGATGCCCTCACGGACGAACAGTGGGGCCACGAGGTCGCGTACGTCGAGCCGGGTCTCGGCTACGAGGTCGCGCAATGCGGCCGACGAGCGCAGCCGGCGAGGCCGCGAGATCGGGAAGCTCACGACGTCGAAGCGTATTCCGCAGGCCGGGGGTTTCCATGGCTGACACCCGCCGGGCTACGGACCATCCGGGCGACGAGGTCAGCGCCGCCGCACTGGAGCAGCAGGCGATCGACGCCCGCCGCATCGGCGACTTCGAGCGTGCCGCGGCGTTGTTCGCCCGCGCCGCCGACCTGATGCCGGACGAACAGGGCCAGCTGCACCTGCAGATCCGCCAGGCGTGCTGCCTCCTCGCCGTGGAGCGTTGCGAGGACGCCGCGGCGTTGGCCACGGTGGTGGCCCAGCGCGCCCGCGCCGAGCAGTACCTCTCGGAACTCGCGGACGCGCTCGGAGTGATCGTCGACCACCATGTGCGCTGCAACCGGCTGGCCGAGGCGGCGCATGCCCTGAGCGAGGCGATGTACCTCTTGGACCGGTTGCCGAACGAGGCCGCGAACTACGACGTGATCCACAACATGGGCGTGACCTACGCCCACAGCGGCTTCATGGAAGCCGCGCTGGAGTTGTTCGATCGGGCCCTGCGCATCGCCGACAACGACGACGACCGGCAGTTCACCTACGCCAGCATGACCAGCTCCTACCACTACGCCAGCCAGCGCGAGCCCGACCCCATCGAGCGGCACAAGCTGCTCCACGACGGGCTGTATGCCGCCACCGCGGCGCTGGACCCTGCCGGTGCCCACGAGGTGCTGGCGATGGGCACGGCGATGGCCCACCGGTCGATGATGCTCGCCGAGATCGGGCACTACCACGCGGCGATCGCCGATGCCCGGGTGGCGCGCCAGATCACCACCGAGCACGGGATGATCGAGGAGCAGGTGATCGCCATGGCGGGCGAGGCCATCGCCACCTGGCGTTCCCTGCACGACACCGCCGTGCTCGACCTGGTGCAGAACACGCTGGCCCTCGGCGCGGAGATCAACCTCACCGGCAACCTGCGCCCCCTGCAGGAGGTCGAGGTCGACATCCTGTGGTCGCTGGGCCGCGTGGAGGACGCGCGGATGTCGCTGGAACGCAACCACCGCGACACCCTGCGCCGCCTGCACGACGAGCGGGCCGCCCGCTGGGAGCACGTGCGCCTCGGCGTGGAGCACCTGCGCGTCGAAGCCCTGAGCACGAGCGACCCGCTGACGGGCCTGCCGAACCGGCGCCACCTGGACAACCTGCTCCCGGAGGCCCTCGACGGCACCACCCCGGTGTGTGTGGCCGTGATCGACCTCGACGGCTTCAAGCAGGTCAACGACGACCACGGCTACCTGCTGGGTGACGGGGTGCTGCAGGAGGTGGCCGGGCTGCTGGAGCGCGTCTGCCGCCGCAACGACGCCGTGGTGCGCCTCGGCGGCGACGAGTTCGTGATGGTGCTCCGGGACACCTCGCCCGGCGACGCGCGCGCCGTGTTCGAGCGCGTGCGGCACCTGATCGCGGCCCGCACCTTCCACGGCTTGCCCAGCAGCGTGAAGCTCACCGCCAGCGTGGGCGTGGCGGTCGGCAGCGGCCCGTTCGACACCAAGCGCGTCCTGGCCGACGCGGCCGAGGCGCTGCAGCAAGCCAAGCGCGGCGGCCGCGATCGCGTCTGCTTCCGTTGAGCCGGGCCGTGCGCACCCACCGCCTCTTGGCGGCTGGATGTAGGCGGTAGCGTTCCGGCCGTGGCAGCACAAGGGTGGTTTTCGCAGGGTGACGTCGATGTGGCACCGGGTACCTCCGCCGTGCTCGAACTGACGGTGATGAACCTGGCCGACACGACGGACTCGTTCGTGCTCACCGCCGTCGGGATGGCCGCCGGCTACACCACCATCGAACCCGCGATGCTCACCCTGTTCGGCGGCGCGCAGGACACCGTGCAGGTCGTGCTCCGCCCACCGATGCTGCCCAGCACCACGGCCGGGCCGACCTCGCTCAGCGTGCGCATCGTCCCCCAGCACGACCCGGACAACATCGCCACCGCCGAGACCACCATCGTGGTCGGCGGCAGCTTCGACCGGCGCATCAATGTGCTCCAGCCGGCCCAGCGCGGCCGCCGCGGCGCCGGCTACGAGATGATGGTCGAGAACCGGGGCAACACCCAGGCCAGCATGCGGCTGCACCTGGTGGACCCCTCCGGCCGTGTGGAGGGGGACTTCGACCCGCCTGCCGCGGGCGTGGAGCCCGGTGGCAGCACGCTCGTGCGGTTGAAGTTGCGCACCCGCGGCCTGCAGTGGGAACGCCGCTCGCGCACCATCCCCTTCCGTGTGGACGCGGACCAGCCGGGTAGCCCCACCGCGTCGGCGCCGGCCACGTTCGTCCAGAGCCCGATGCTGCCCGAGCGCCTGTTCTCCCGCCTGGCGTGGGTCGGTGTCGGCGCCGTCGCACTGGCCGGCGCGTGGTTCGGTGTGGTCCGCCCGGAGATCCGTTCCGCCGCCGAGCAGGCCGTGGCGGATGCACCCGCCCCCACCTCCACCACCGTCGTCACCGGCGACACGCTGGACCTCGGTGTCACCCAGTCCACCCTCGTGCCCATCGGCCCGGCGGAGGACGACGGCGCGATCATCAACTTCCAACTGCCCGTGGTCGTGGCGGTGGGCCAGGCGGGGGCGAACCAGTACAGGGTGCCGGCGGGCAAGATCCTGCGGGTCACCGACCTGATCATCCAGAACCCGCAGAGCGACCAGGGCACGTTGATCATCGGGCGCAACGGCAACGGCCTGCTGACCTACAGCCTCACCGCGATGTTCGGCGACATCGCCGTGCCGCTGGTGACCCCGCTGGAGTTCCAGGCCAACGAAGAGCTCACCGTCAACGTCACCTGCCTCGGGGTGGGCGACCCGGTGGCCACCGGCTGCAGCCCCACGGTGCTTGCCAGCGGCGTGCTCGTCGACGCCTGACGATTCACCGCCGCGGTTGGCGGGACGGACGGCTCAGCGGCCTGGCCAGTTGGCCGACGACGGGCCGGTGCGGCGCTGCGGTGCGATCACCAGCATGTCCGCGACTGCCACCTGATCCGTGCCGGCACTGGCCACGAGCTGGCGCGGGCCGGGCCGGTCGGTGGGCAGCACCACGAACTCGACGGTGAACATGCCGGTCTCGTCCGTGACCGCGGTGGCGGTGCGCCCGTGCCCGTCCGCCCAGGCCACGGTGACCGTGACACCGGGGGCGTAGCCGGCGCCGGTGACCTGCACCCGCGAGCCGGCCACGGTGGTGGAGGCGCTGGTGGCGACCTTCGGCTCGTAGTGGCCGTCGCCGCTGACGATGGCCGTGGTGTACGCACCGTCGTCGGTGGTGATCTTGACGATCGCCGCCCGCCGCCCGGCCGCCGTCGGGGTGAACACCACGGACAGCTGGCAGGAGCCGGCGGCGTCCACCTTCTCGCCGGTGCAGAGGTCGTCGACGATCTCGAAGTCGTCGGCCGCGTCGCCCTCGATGGTGATGCGCTTCACCTTCACCGGGTTGAAGGCGACGTTGTAGACCGTGAACGGCATCGGCTCGGCGCGCCCGCCCACCACCGCGGGCCGGGAGTGGGCGCCGGCCGGGCTGGGGGCCATGGTCGGCTCGCCACCGAAGCCGGTGAGCGTGGTGCTGATGGAGGTGGCCTCGAACGGCTCGGGCTCGTTGCCGTCCTCGTCGGTGCCGGCGACGACCACGGTGTCCTCTGGGCCGTCGAGCTCCAGGCCGGCTTCGGCGACCGTGAGCGTCGCTTCCTGCAGCCCCTCGACCATCGGCATGAACATCAGGGTGACGGTGCAGGTGCCGCCGGGCGCCAGTGCGACTCCAGCCTGTGCCAGGCAGGTGCCGCCGGAGACGAGGAAGTCGGTGGCGTCGGTGACCACGGCGGCCGGGACGAATGCTCCCGGGCCGTTGTTGATGATGCTCAGCTCCCACTCCGGGCCGGGGAAGGTGACGGCGACCGTGCCCATGTCCAGCGCCGCCAGTTCCAGCGACGGGGTGGCGGTGACGGTGGCGACCTGGCGGCCCGGCAGCGCCGGCCCGCCGAACGCGCTGCCGGCGAGCGTGTCGAACACGACGACGCGGCCGGTGGCGGACAGGCGCGGGTGGCTGTTCGCCGCGGGGGCAGCCGTGGCGCCGTCCGCAAGGACCGAGACGCGATCCGCCGCGCCGGTGGCCGGGACCATGCGCACGATGTCGCCATCGGCGGGGCCGCCGACCGTGCTGGAGCGGCCGGCGAAGAGGTTCGTGGCCCGCGTGACGAAGAGCAGTTGATCGCCCGTGTGGTCCAGCGCGGGCTGGGTGGCTGCGGCGTCGGCGCCGACCGGGGCCAGCGTGGGGTCGCCCGGGACCCGGCTGCCGAGGCGGATCGAGCCACCGTCGAGCTCCAGCAGGTACACCTGCGCCAGACATGTGGGCGTGCATGCGGGCAGCGTGGCCCCGGGCACGAGGTTGGAGGCGGTGGAGACGAAAGCGATCGTGCTGCCGTCGCCGGACAGCACGGGGCTGGTGCTGTCGCCGTTCTCCGGCCCGGCCGGGGTGCTGACCTTGCGGACGGCCGTGTTGCGATCCGGGTTGGCGCGATCCCACACGAACACATGGCTGGTGGCGAAACCGCCGGGCTGCGGGCCACTGCCCCACTCCGGCAGGGCCAGGGCGGAGACGGCATCGGAGGTGTAGGCCAGCAGGGTGCCATCGCTGGACAGCGAGGGCTCGCGCACCCCACGATGGCGGAACGTGCCGTCCGGCGCGGTGGCCGGGGTGCCGAGCACCGGCTGGGTGCGGCCGGGGTCGCCCAACGGGATGGACAGGTCGACGACCTCGACGGCCAGCACATCGGGGGCCGAGGTGCTGAAGCGGCGGGTGTACGCCACGACGCTGCCTTCGCCGGACACGGCCGGCGGGTACAGGGGGCTGACGTCGCCGCTGGCGGCGACCTCGAAGCCGCTGCCCGAGGCGGACACGAGGGCCCAGTCGCCGTCGCCGTCGCAGCGGGGGAGAACGGTGCGGTAGACGTCCCAGCGGTCGCCGGCGTCGTCGTCGCGGAACTGGTCGAACGGCACTTCGGTGATCGCGGTGACCGTGCAGCCGTCGGCGCTGAGGACGGGCCACACGGTGCCGCCGCTAGGCACACCCTCGACCATCGGCGACAGCTCGGTGATCGCGCCGTCGCTGCGATCCTGCAGGTAGACGGTGGCGGACCTGGGGTCGCCGGCGGGCGGGGCCCCGGCGAAGACCACGAACTTGCCGTCGGCCGAGATGCTGGGCGTCTGCGACACGACGCCCTGGATGGCGGTCGGTGCGGCAGGGCGCGAGGGCACCGGCACCGGCGACGGGGCGCGCCACGCGAACGCGGCCTGGGAGGCCCCCAGGGCCACGGTGACCGCGGCGGACGCAATGGCCCACCGCCGGACGTTCGGGTTGGCTCGCATGATGACTGGACGTGGCTCCTACCGGGGCGTGACGCCTGTTGTGATCCTAGTCCGCGGCGGCGAACCGATCCTCCAGCGCCGTCACCAATCCCGGCAAGGAATGATCGGCAGCAATGGCCGTGATCTTGAGGCCGGCGACCTCCGCGGCCGCCGCCGTCTGCGGCCCGATCGCCACCACGATCGGCGGGCCGGCCGCCCCGAACACGGCTGCCCACGCCCTCGCCGCGGACCCGCTGGCCAGCAGGAGGGCATCGGCGCGCAATGCCGCCAGCTGTTGGGCGGCGGTGGGGAGGGCGGGCACGCTGCGGTACGGGGCGATCGAGGTGACGGAATGGCCGGCGGCGGCCAGGCCGTCCGCCAGCAGCGGCTCGGCGTCCACTGCCTGGACGAGCAGGATCGTGGTGCTGCCCGCGGAACCGGATGTGCCCGCCGCGGGGAACTCGGCCAGCAGGCCGGCGGCCCGCTGCACGGTGGGGACCAGGGTCGGTGCCACCCCGCCGGCCTCCAGGGCGGCCGCCGTGGCAGAGCCCACCGCCGCCACCTGGCGTGGGCTGCGGGCGTTGTGGGCCCGCAGGTACGCCGCGGCGCCATTGGGGGAGGTGACGACGAGCCAGTCGAACGCGCACGGGTCCAGCGCGGCCAGCTGATCGGCGGCCTCGGGCACCGGCTGGATCGCCAACAGCGGCACCACCACGGGCTCGGCGCCACACTCGCGCAGCAGGCGCTCCAGCGCCCCCGCTTGCTCGGCAGCGCGGGTGACCACCACCCGCCGGCCCACGAGCGCGGGTCGGGTCATCGGGTCACCCGAGCTGGGCCTGCAGGTCGCGGGCCACGGTGGCCGCCTGTGCCAGCCGTTCGGCCGGGTCGTCGCTGAGCGAGGCGACGGCACGCACATGGCGCCCGGTGGAGGGGTCGGCGAGGAAGGCGTGGAGCAGGTCGCCGACGGCGTGGGCGGCGACGGGGAGGGAACAGCCGGTACCGAGCTCGGCGAGGAAGGCCCGTTCGGCGGTGACCGCGGCGCGGGTGGCCGGGTGGTCGATGGCGGTGAGGAGTGCGGCCGTGTGGGCGTCGCCGGCGCGGCATTCGATGGCCACACAACCCTGCCCGGGGGCAGGGACGAAGTCGTCGATGGCCAAGGCTTCGGCGATGCGGTCGGTGAGGCCGAGGATCTCCATCGCCGCCACCGCCATCACCAGCGCACCACCCTCGGGCAGCTTGGAGAGCCGGGTGTGGATGTTGCCGCGCAGCTCGACGAAGCGCAGGTCCGGCCGCACCGCGGTGAGCTGGGCACGGCGCCGCACCGAGCCGGTGGCCACGGTGGCACCACGAGGAAGGTCCCGCAGAGGGGTACCGACCAGGGCGTCCCGGGGGTCGCGGCGCACGCACAGCGATGCCAGCAGCAGGCCGTCGGCGGTGACGCTCGGGAGGTCCTTGGCGCTGTGCACGGCGATGTCCGCGTGGCCGTCCAGCACGGCGCGCTGGACCTCCTTGACGAACACGCCCTGCCCGCCGATGGTGTGCAGCGGCACATCGGTCCGCTGGTCGCCCAAGGTCTCCACGAAGACCAGCGTGACTTCGAGGCCGGGATGGGCGGTGCGCAGGGCGTCGGCCACGGCCTGGCTCTGGGCGGTGGCCTGTGCACTGCCACGGGTGGCCAGACGAAGGGTGGCGAACGGGGTGGCCATGGCCTCAGCCGAGGTCGAACAGTTCGCGGACAGCTGCCGCGTTGCGCTCACCCTGCGGGGTGCCGGCGTCGTCCTTCAACCGGACGGACATCTGGTGCAGCAGCTTGCCGACGATGCCGCGGGTGAGGCCTTCGACGGCCTCGCGCTGGCCGGGCTCCAGGGCCGCGAGGCGGGCGGCGAAGCGCTCCAGCTCGGCCTGGCGGACGGCTTCGGCCTTCTCGTGCAGCTGTGCCACGAGCGGCGCGGCCTGGCGGGCGGTGGCCTCCTGGCCGAAGCGCTCCACTTCCTCACCGACGATGACGCGCACACGGTCCGCCTCGGCGGCACGAGCTGCCAGACCGCGGGCAGCCCAGTCGCGCAGATGGTCGAGGTTCAGCAGGGTGACGTTGCCGGCGTGCACGACATCCGCAGCCACGTCGCGGGGCACGGCGATGTCGACGACGAGCAGGGGGCGCGAGACATTGCCGCGGGCGGAAGCCACGAGGTCGTGGTCGATGAGCACGCTGCCCGCACCGGTGCAGGTGAGCAGCACGTCCGCCGTGGCGAGGGCCTCGCCCAACTCGGCGAACGGCACGATGGCGCCGCCGACCCGCTGTGCCAGCTGCATCGCGCGGGCCTCGGTGCGGTTGGTGACCACGCTGTCGGTGGCACCCGCGCCCACCAGCGCCACCGCCACCCCTTCGCCCATCTCGCCGGCCCCGACCACCAGCACCCGCTTGCCGGCAAGGCTGCCGAGCAGATCGTTCGCCATCTCCACCGCGGCATGGCTGACCGACGCCGTGTGGCGGCCGATGGAGGTCTCGGTGCGGGCCCGCTTGCCGGTCTCCACGGCGTGGCGGAACAGCAGGTTCAGCGTGGCCTTGGCGCCACCTTCGGCCTGGGCGGTCTCCCAGGCGCCGCGCACCTGGCCGAGGATCTCGCTCTCGCCGAGCACCGCGCTCTCCAGGCCGGCGGCCACCTCGAACAGGTGGGCCACCGCGGCGTCGTCGTGCTGGCTGTACAGGTGGGGGTGCAGGTCGTCGGGCTGGAGGCCGCCGAGCTCGCAGAAGAAGTCGCGGATGTCGGCGTAGGCGCCGTGGAAGCGCTCCGCGACGGCGTAGACCTCGGTGCGGTTGCAGGTGGAGAGCACCGCGGCCTCACGGATGTTGGTGCGGCTGACCAGCCCGGTGACCGCCTTGGCCAGGGCATCACCGCTGAGCGAGACGCGCTCCAGCAGGTCGATCGGACCCGTGCGGTGGTTCACGCCGATGACCAGAATGCTCATGCGTCGAAAACCCTACGCGCTCGCCGACCGGGTGGCGGTACCGGGCACTGCATGCAGGGCGGCGCGGCGCTGCTCGTGGTAGCTGAGGATCTGCAGTTCGACCGCCAGGTCCACCTTGCGCACCTCGATGCTGCGCGGCACGGCCAGCACGACGGAGGCGAAGTTGAGGATGCTGGTGATGCCCGCCGCCACCATCCGGTCCGCGGCGTCCTGCGCCGCGTGGGCGGGAGTGGCCACCACGCCGATGCTGACCCGCTTGGTCTGCACGATCTGCGGCAACTCGTCGATGTGACGGACCCGCACGCCGCCGAGCACCGTGCCGACCTTGCCGGGGTCCACGTCCACCACGCCGGCCACGGGGAAACCACGTTCGCCGAACCCGCCGTAGCCGGACAGGGCCTGGCCGAGGTTGCCGGCGCCGACGATGATGACTGGCCAGTCGTGGGTGAGGCCGAGCTCGCGCCGGATCTGGTAGATGAGGTAGGCGACCTCGTAGCCCACGCCGCGGGTGCCGTAGCTGCCGAGGTAGCTGAGGTCCTTGCGGACCTTGGCCGCGTTCACGCCCGCCAGTTCGGCCAGGCGCTCGCTGGAGATGCTGTCCACCCCTTCGTCGCCCTGCTCGCCGAGGATGCGCAGGTACACGGGCAACCGCGACACGGTGGCATCGGGGATGCGGCGGCGGTTGCGGTCGGCGGACATACCGGAGTCACAGTAGGCACTCGTGCACACGTTCACAAAGCCCGCTCGGTGTGAGTTGGGTGTGACGTGTGCCGCCCCACCCCGCCCGACCCCGCCCTCCGCCCGCGCCACCCACGGTCGTTCCGGGCCGTTCTCCCTTCTAGGAGAACGGGGGCCGTAGCCTGGCCGACCATGAACGCCGCGCTCGCTGCTGCCGCCACGCTCGTGGCCGTGGCGTTCTGCCTCAGCACGCTCGACCGCTGGCTGCGTCGCCGGCGGCCGCACGAACTGGCCTGGACCGTGTCGCTGGCGCTGTTCGCCCTCGGCTCGGCGGCGCTGTGGTGGGCGGAGTCCAACGGCTGGAGCCTGGCGTCGTTCCGCGTCTTCTACATGGCCGGCGCGGTGCTCAACGTGCCGTGGTTGGCCCTCGGCACGGTGTACCTGCTGGCCGGGCCGGAGGTCGGGCACCGGGTGCGCGGATGGCTGGTCCTGTTGAGCGGCTTCACCGCCGGTGTCGTGCTGTTCGCCCCCACCACGGCCGGGGTGGCCGGGCGGGAGATGCCGACGGGCAAGGACGTGTTCGGCGTGGCCCCGCGGGTGCTGGCCGCCGTCGGCTCCGGGGTGGCCGCGGTGGTGATCATCGCCGGGGCCGTCTGGAGCGCGTGGCGGGTGTGGCGCGGGCGGATGCCGTCGCTGGGGGCGGCCAGGGTGGTGGCCGCGCCGCGGCGCCTGGTGGCCGGCAACCTGCTGATCGCCGCCGGCACGCTCATCCTCTCGGGCAGCGGCACCCTGGCCGGCCGCCTGGGCAAGGACCGCGCCTTCGCCATCACCCTGCTGGTCGGCATCGCCGTGCTCTTCGCCGGCTTCCTCGTCACCTCCGCCACGCCCCGCCCCGCCACGCCCCGCACCGCCACGCCCCGCCACGGGGCTCGCACCGGGGCTCGCACCGGCCGAGTGGCCGCTCAGGTTCCCGCCCCGGCGGCCGATAACCAGTCGTGACACGCCTCCGCTCGCACCGCACCCTCCTGCTCGCCACCTGCCTCGTGGCGGGCCTCGCCGCCTGCGGGGACGACGCACCGGCCACCCCTGCTGCCGAGCCCACCGCCACCGAGCCCGCCGAGCCCACCGCCACCGAGCCCGACAGGCCGAATCGCAGCGAGCTCTCCGCCTGTGTGGCCGACGGCAAGACGCTCCAGCTTGCCGCCGAGGTGTACTTCACGGTCCATGGCGCCTACCCGGATTCGTTGCAGGCGATGGTCGACGAAGGCCTCGTGCGGTCGGGGTCCGAGTTCGGCTACGACTATGTGCTCGACGCCGCCGGCCTGCCGGAGATCGTGCCGACCCACCCCAGCTGCGAGGGCGTCCTGCCGGGCACCAGTGCCTGGGCGGTTGGCGAGCAGGCGATGGATGGTGACACGGATTCGTCCACCGGCGACCCGTGCGCCGCCGACAAGAGGACGTTGGAGGTGGCGTTCGAGGCGTACATCGCCCTGACCGGCACGACCCCCGCCGACGAGGCCGCGCTGGTGGAAGAACAGCTCCTCCGCGCGGAAGCCGAGGGCTACGACATCGTCGACGGCCAGGTGGTGGTGACCCCGGGCGGCCCGTGCGAGTGAGCTGAGCGGCGCTACACGAGGCTGCGGCGCAGCAGCTTGCCGCTGACGTTGCGCGGCAGTTCGTCCACGAAGAGGATCTTGCTCGGGCACTTGTAGCGCGCCAGGTTGTCCTGGCACCACGACACCAGGGTGTCCTCGTGGGCGGTGGCGCCCGGCTTCAGCACCACATAGGCCTTCACGGCTTCGCCGTGATGCGGGTGGGGCACGCCGACCACGCCCACTTCCTCCACGTCCGGGTGCTCCATCAGCACTTCCTCGACCTCGGCCGGGAAGACGTTGAAGCCGCTGACGATGATCAGGTCCTTTGCCCGGTCCACCAGGTACAGGTAGCCGTCGTCGTCGGTGACGGCCACGTCGCCGGTGCGCAACCAGCCGTCGGCGGTCAGCACCTTGGCCGTCGCCTCGGGCTCGTTGAGGTAGCCCTTGAACACGTTCGGCCCCTTCACCCACACCTCGCCGGAGTCCCCCTGCAGCGCGTCGTCGCCGTGTTCGTCCACCAGGCGCACCTGCACCCCGTCCAGCACCTTGCCGACCGACCCCACGCGCTGCGCCAGGCCGGCGGAGGAGGTGACCACCGGCGACGCCTCCGTCAGCCCGTAGCCCTCCAGCAGGGTGATGCCGAAGCGATCGTGCAGCCGGCGCATGGCTTCCTCGGGCATCTTCGCCGCACCGGTGAGCGCCAGGCGCACCGTGGCCAGCGAATCCGCCGGGGCTTCGTCGAAGTGGCTGAACGCCAGCCACAGGGGCGGGGCGCCGGGGATGACCGTGACCTCGCGCTCGCGGATGGTGTCCAGCGCGGTCGACGGGTCGAAGCGCTGCACGAGCACCACGGTGGCGCCGCGGTGCAGCGACAGGCCGAGCACCACGTTGAGACCGAAGATGTGGAACATCGGCAGCACGCCGTACACCACGTCGCCGGAGTGGATGTCGTCCGAACCACGGCCTTGCTCGATGTTCGACAGCAGGTTGCCGTGGCTGAGCATCGCCGCGCGCGGCGAGCCGGCCGTGCCACTGGTGAAGATGAGGGCCGCCAGATCGTCCGCCTCGACCTCGACGATGGGCGCCTGCTCGGCGCCGAGCAGGTCGTCGAACGCGCAGTCCGCGCCGTCGACCGTGCCGGTCTCGGTGGCGACCACGCAGGTCACCGTGGGCACCGCGGCCCGGTTCACCAGCGACCACGCATGGGCGGCGGACGGTTCGACCACCACGACCTTGGCATCGACCGTGTGCACCTCGCGCTCGATCTCCGGGGCGGGGCTGGTGGGGTTGAGCGGCACGGTGACCGCACCCAAGCCCAGCGCCGCCAGGTAGACGTCGACGAAGTAGCGGCCGTTGCTGCACAGCAGCACGACGCGGTCGCCCTTGCCGACACCGAGCTTGGCCAGGCCGCCACGCACGTGGGCCACCTGCTCGCGCAGGGAGCCGTAGGTGGTGGGGCGGCCGCGGCTGATGATGGCCGTGCGGTCTGCTGGATGCGAGTCGATGATGTGCGCCAGATTCACGTGAACCCCCTCGTGAGCGCTGCGTCCCGGATGTTACCCGCCGGTCACCGCACCAGTGGTGCGAGTGTGTTGCCGAGCAGTTCGACGCGGCCCGGGATGTGGGCGCTGGCCGGCATGTTGACGGTGAAACCGTTGATGTCGTGGGCGGCCAGATCGGCGGCGAACGTCTCGCCGATGGTGTCCGCGTCGCCGACCACGAAGCGCTCGGTGAACGCGGCCCGCGCCGCCGCATCGAGCGAATCGAGGTCCAGCCCGCGGGCAAGGAAGTAGGCGGCCAGGTCGGCCTGGGCTTCCTCCATCGTCGGTGCGATCACGGCGCTGCGCTGCCAGCTGACGGTGACGGTGTCTCGGGCCCGCCCCAGGTTCTGGCAGTGCTCCGCCAGGGCGTCGAGCTTGCGCGGCAGGTCGCCGCGGGCGCAGATGATGTTCGACTCGTCGGCGTACTGGGCCACCATCCGCAGGGTCTTGCGCTCGCCGCCTCCGCCGATCATCACCGGGATGTGGCTGACCGGGGCGGGCGAGTTCACTGCCCCGACCGTGGTGTAGTGCTTCCCCGCGAGGCTGGCTGCCTGGCCGCGCAGCATCGGGATGATGATCTGCAGTGCTTCCTCGAGCTTCTCGAAGCGATCGGTGAACGTGCCGAACTCGATGCCGAACGCGTCGTGCTCCAGCTGGAACCAGCCGGCCCCGATGCCCAGCTGGGCGCGGCCGTTGGACACGATGTCCAGCGTGGTGACCGTCTTGGCCAGCACCGCCGGGTTGCGGTAGGTGTTTCCCGTGACGAGTGCGCTGAGCCGCACGTGGGAGGTTTCCCGGGCGAGTGCCGAGAGCAGCGAATAGCACTCGAGCATGAAGTCGCCGGGCGCCCCCAGCATCGGCAGTTGGTAGAAGTGGTCCATCACCAGCACGGTGTCGAAGCCGCTGCTGTCCGCTTCCCGGGCCTGGCGGGCGATGGCCGAGTACAGGTCGGCCGGGCCGACGCCGGGGTAGGTGAAGTTGGGGATCTGATAGCCGAGGATGGTCACCCGAGGGACTGTAACCCGCGGCGTCAGCCTCGGGGCCGGGTGGCCCACAACGCAGGAAGGCCAGGCACCACCATGAGCACATTGAGGATGACGTTCTCGCCGAACCCGAGGGCCACCGAGGCGACGGAGTCGAGCACGCATCACCACCTTCGGCACGCCAATGGACGTGACGCTCCAGGAGTTGGCCGTCGAGCTGTTCTTCCCCACCGACGATCGCTCGGCGACACTGCTGAAAGACCTGGCCGCGGCCGCAGGCATGGCAACGGCACCGTCGAGGTGACCGGCGCTGACGGTCAGGCGAACACCTCGACCGAACACTGCGTGCGGGGAACGGCCGCCAACTTGGCGTCGGCGGTCACCACCGAGCAGTCCAGATGTTCGGCAAGCACCAGGTAGAGCGCGTCGTACACTGTGGCATTGGCTCGCAGGTCCATCGCCCTCTCCAGCAGTCCGGCCACGAGGTACTCCGTCACCGGGAGCGCACGCAGGTCGTCCAACGCACCCCGCAACTCGTCCGCGCCGATCACACCTCCGCGTTCCAACCCCCGAAGCGCATTGGCTGCTTCCACGAGAAAGTGGGCGGGAACCGCCATTTCGGTCGCTGCCGCCAGCCGCTGACGCACCCTGCGCCCGCGGCCGCTGCGCTCGACCAATGCCACTACCGCGGCACTCGCATCCAGCACGAAGGACGTCACGCCTGCCCATCGTTCATCGCGGCTTCGACGTCGATCGGTTCGACCGGGTAGCAGCCGCTCTCAAGTCGCGCCTCGACACGCTCCATCGCCTCAGCAGGCGACGGGCGGGAAGCATCTGCAACCAGCCGCTTCCAGATGTAGGCCTGCATGGACTCGCCCGACCGGCGGGCCCGTGCCCGCAGCACCGTCAGCACCTCATCGGGCACGTTGCGAATGGTGATCGTCGACGTGGACATGCCTGCAAAGTAGCACCAAATTGCAGTCAATTTGACTGCTCTCTTGATGCATGGGCTCAGATCCGCATCAGGGAGATGATGCCGGCCACGAGGATGGCGGCCAGCAGGAGGCCGAGGGTGAGCGTGGGGGCGGGGCGCATGGGGGCAACGCTACCGGCGCCCGCGGCCCGGGTTGGGCGCGGGTCAGCGCGGGCGGAGGGCCACGGGGGTGGTGGCTCCGGGCCCGCGGTCGCCGTCGGCGAGCGGGGTCAGCAACACCTGGTCGCCAGCGGCCGCACGGAGCTCCTCGGCCGCACTGCGCCGGTGCAGCACCAGTGCCAGCATGCCCGCGGGGTCGAGCACCAGGCCGATGGAGCCGGGCCCGAGCATGCCGGCGTGAGCCACGCGTTCGGCCACCCGGGTGATCGCGTTGTCGCCGTTGCCCACGGCCACCATCAGCCGCGCCCCTTCGCCCGGCGCCCAGGCCTGCAGGTCGTCCGGGCCGACGTTCAGTTGGCAGTCGCCCCCGCCGTTCACCCACAGCACCTCGGCCTGCACGCCAGCGGCGCCGCCGTCCAGCTCACGCGGCAGGGGCACCATGCCGGGCAGCAGTTGCCCGGGCTCGACCTCCGGCCCCAACGCCATCAGGTCCACGCCGTTGCACAGATGGGCGGCCACGGGGGCGTAGATGTCCCGGACGGGGAGCACGCCGCCCGCGCTGGGCAGGTGGAACTCGGGGTCGGTGAGCAGCACGGCGCGCTCGGCGCCGCCGGCCATCGCCACGGCAGGGGCCAGCAGGCCGTTGTCCGGCCCGACGAACACCCCTTCGCCGCCGGCCACTTCGATGGCGACGTGAGGCCGGCCGTTGTCCGCTCCGGCGTCCACCGCGGCCAGCACCACTCCGGACGGCACGTACGCCACGCTGCGGGCGAGGGCCAGGCTGCCGGCGCGCACGTCGTAGCGGGGGATGTGGTGGGTGAGGTCGACGACCACGGCGTGTGGCGCCAGATCGCGAACGATGGCCCGCACCACCCCGGCCGTCTCGTCGCCCACCCCGAGGTCGGTGAGGAACGAGATGGTGTCGAAACGCCGGGCCACGGCTGGGCACGCTAGCGGCCCGAAAACGCGGAGAGGGCCGATGCCAACCCCCCGATGGCACCAGCCCTCTGCGGCGCTGCTTCCGAGGGAAGCGCGTCATCCGTGTGACGAATCGCACGGTGGTCTCTCGACCCGTGCGAAGGATAGGCACACGCGCGTCGATGAGAAAAGAGTCACAGCAAGATTTTTCGGGTGAACACCCGACCACGTTCAGTGGCGGCCGAGCTCCTGGCTGCGCCGGGTGGCCGCGGTGACGGCGTCGAGGAAGGCGGCGCGCACGGCGTGGTCCTCCAAGGCCTTCAGGCCTGCCGCCGTCGTGCCGCCGGGGGAGGTGACCTGGGCGCGCAGCTGGGCCGGCTCGCCGCGGTCGCGCAGCAACGCTGCCGAACCGACCAGCAGTTGGGCCACCAAGGCCTCGCTGGTGGCGCGTGTGAGGCCGTTCAGCACACCGGCATCGATCAGCGCTTCGGCCACCAGGAACAGGTAGGCGGGGCCGCTGCCGGCCAACCCGGTGACGGCATCGAGGTGCGCTTCGGGCACCCGCACGACCGTGCCGACCGAGCCGAGGATCGCCTCCGCCCACGCCAGGTCGGCGTCGGTGGCGCCGGCGCCTCCGGCGATGGCCGCCGCCCCTTCGCCCACCAGGGCGGGGGTGTTCGGCATGGCGCGGATGCACACGGCATCCCCGGCCGCGGCCTGGAGGGCCTCCAGGGTGACCCCGGCGGCAATGCTGAGGATGCGGGTGGCGCCGGCACCGACGGCGTCGGTGGTGGCAGCCGGCACGTCGTACGGCTTCACGGCGATCAGGGCGGCATCGCACGAGGGCACCACATCCGTGACGGTGACCCCGGGGAACAGCTCGCCCAGCTGCGCCGCACGAGCCGCCAGGACCTCCACCACGGCGATGTCCGCCGCGGCCCACCCCGCCTGCAGAAGCCCACCCACGAGCGCGGCGCCCATGTTGCCGCCGCCCACCACTGCCAACCGGTATGTCATGCGCGCCAGGCTAGGGCGCGGCACCCGCGCCATCGGGCGATGAATGCGGGTGGGCACCGGCGACTTCCCCGACGACGACAACCCACCCGCATACCAACTGGTGCACAGTGAGATTGCCGATTCGGCAAAGTTCGTGGCCGCGAGTGCCGGCTCAGGCGAACTTGCTGGCGAACGCCAGGCGGACCAGCGCGGGGAACAACTGCTCCACATAGGTGTAGAGCGAGCCGACGATGCGGTCCAGTTCGTCCTCGTTGAGGGCCGTCAGCGGCAACTCGCCGCGCAGGAACAGGGCGTCCTCCACCCCGATCGCGAAGTGGGCGCCCACCATCCGGTCGTTGCGCCGCAGCACCATCTCGTACACCTCGGCCAGGTTCTCCTGCGGCGCCGGCAGCACATAGGTCTCGTAGCGCAGGGTGCGCTGGCCGAGCGTGAGCCAGATCGTGATGTGGTCCTTCTCCTCGCCCGTGAGGCGCACGTACCACCGCGGTTCGGTGCTGTCGCCGGGTGCGGCGCGGTCGATGGACTCGAACGCCGGGTTGCCGTCGGCGAAGCTGCGCAGCCAGCGGTCGATGGCGGCCTCGTAGTCGGCCAGCGACGGGGGCAGGTGGTACTCGCTCATGCTCCGCAGGACACCAGGCGGCGCACGCCGAGGTCGATGTACAAGCGGCGCAGCCGGGCGGCGGCAAAGGCCCACGTGTAGCGCGTGGCACGCTCCGCTGCCCGCCGCCCGAGCGCCGCGGCATGGGCCGGGTGGTCGAGAATCTCGCGCAGGTAGTGGGTGAACAGGGCGGGGTCGCGGTTCGGGACGAGGTAGCCGGTCTCGCCGTGGTCCACCAGCGTGAGGAGGCCGCCGACCCCGCTGGCCACCACCGGGATGCCGCACGCCGACGCCTCCAGCGCGACCAGCCCGAAGCTCTCGCTGCGGCTGGGCACCACCACCGCGTCGGCGGCGCGGTAGTAGGTGCTGAGGATGTGATGCGGCTGGGGCGGCACGAACTGGACCTGCCCGGCCACGCCCAACTCGGCGATGAGGGCGTGCAGGCGGGCGACCTCGGTGTCCCCCTCCTGCCCGCTGGCGCCACCGACGATGAGCAGGCGAGCGTCGGGCCGTTGCAGGCCGGCCAGCGCCCGCACCGCCACATCCGGCCCCTTCAGCGGCTGGATGCGGCCGACGAACAACACCACGGGCGCGTCCTCCGGGAGCTCCAGCGCCCGCCGCGCGCCGCGGCGATCGCCCGGGGCGAAGAAGGCGTGCTCCACCGCCGGGGCGACGATTTCGATCCGGCCCGGCGGCGGGCCGTAGAGGCGGCGGAACTGGTGCTCCTCCTCGGAGCAGTTGACGCAGATGGCGTCCGCGCAGCCGACGATCTCCGCTTCGGCGTCGTGGCGCCACTGGCTCTCCTGGTCGCCGCCCTCTGCCTTCACCTTGGCCAGGGTGTGGAAGGTGGTGACGAACGGGATGCCCAACTCGTGCTTGATGCGGTGCGCCACCAGCCCGCTGAGGAAGTAGTTGGCGTGCACGACGTCGGCCGGGAAGTCGTGCGCCAGGTGGGCGATGACGGCATCGCTGAACTCACCGAGCACGCTCGGCAGGTCCTCCTTCGCCAGGTCGTACGGGCCGGCGTCCACATGGACCACCCGATGGCCGGGCTCCACGAGCACGACATCCGGCTGGTCCGCCCGGGTGCGGCGGGTGAACGTGGTGCACTCCAGACCGGCCTGCGCCAGCGCCGAGACGATCTCGCGCACATAGACGTTCATACCGCCACTGTCGCCCGAGCCCGGCTGGGCCAGGGGCGAGGTGTGGAAGGAGAGCATGGCGACCCGGGTCACGACGGGTTGAAACACTATCCAACCGGTCAGCATTCCCGCCGCGGGCGCGCATGGCAGAATCTGGGCATGCCGCGCCGCCAACGCAATCCCTTCCTGCGGGCGCTGTCGCCGCTGCGGGACTTCCTCCACACGGAGGCCGCCGGTGGCGCCCTGCTCGTGGCCGCCGCGGTGGTGGCCCTGGCGTGGGCGAACTCGCCGTGGTCCGGCGCCTACGACTCCTTCTGGCACAGCGGCATCGGCCTGGAGGTCGCGGGCCACACCCTGCACCTCGACCTGCGCCACTGGGTGAACGACGGGGCGATGGCGATCTTCTTCCTCGTCGTCGGGCTGGAGATCAAGCGCGAGGTCACCAGTGGGCACCTCGCCGGCCGGCGCGCGGCGGCGCTTCCGGTGGCCGCGGCGATCGGTGGGATGGTCGTTCCCGCAGGCATCTACCTGGCCATCGCCGGCGGCACGGAGGCCAAGGGGTGGGGTGTGCCGATGGCCACCGACATCGCCCTGGCCGTGGGCGTGATGGCCCTTGCCGGCGAGGGGGTGCCGGCCAGCCTGCGGGCCTTCCTGCTCGGCCTGGCGGTGGTGGACGACATCGGCGCGATCCTGGTGATCGCCGTGTTCTACAGCAGCGGTGTGCAGTTCGCCTGGCTGGCCGTCGGTGTGGGCGCCGTCGTCGCCACCGTGGTCGTGCGCCGGCTCGGCGTGCACCACATGCCCACCTACCTCGTGCTCGGCGCGCTCACCTGGTTCGCGTTGCACGAAGCCGGGGTGCACCCCACCCTGGCTGGCGTGGTGATGGGGTTGCTCGCCCCCGTCACGCCTCGCTTCGCGCCCGAACTGGTGGACGCCGACGAACTCGGCGACCTGACGTCGGTGGAGCACGCCAAGGCGTCGATGCAGCTGGCGAAGGGCTCGGTGAGCACGGTGGAATGGCTGGAGCACGTGCTGCACCCGTGGACGAGCTACCTCATCGTCCCCGTGTTCGCCCTGGCCAACGCGGGCATCGAGGTCAGCACGGAGAGCCTGCGCCATGCGCTGGAGTCCCCCATCACCTGGGGTGTGTTCGCCGGCCTGATGGTGGGCAAGCCGCTCGGCGTGCTGCTGGCCACCCGTGTGGCCGCGCGCAGCGGGCTCGCCGACCTACCTGCCGCCACGTCGACCCGTCAACTGCTCGGCGCCGGCCATGCCGCGGGCATCGGGTTCACGGTCGCCATCTTCATCGCCGAACTGGCGTTCAAGGAGGGGCCCGATGCCGAGGCACAGATCGCCGACGCCAAGATGGCCATCCTCGTGGCCTCGCTGCTCAGTGGCGTGCTGGCGTTCGCAGTGTTGAGCCGACGAAGCTCTCGTACACGTTGAGCAAGGCCTGCTGCTGCTCGGGGGTGAGCAGCGGGTCGGCGGCGATGGCCTCACGCACCCCGTTCAGGCCGCGTGCCTCCGGGTCGAGAATGCCGGCTCGCTCGTAGAGGGTCTCGGCGCTGATCTGCAGGCCCTTGGCGATCTGCTGCAGGATGTCCGCCGAGGGCTTGCGCAGCCCGCGCTCGATCTGCGACAGGTAGGGGTTGCTCACGCCCGCCAATTCCGCCAGGCGGCGCACGCTCATGCGGGCGACCTCGCGTTGGGTGCGGATGAAGTCGCCGAGGTCGGAGAGGCGGTGTTCGATTTCCTCGCGCACGTCGGGCACGAGGGCGACCCTACTCGCCTGCGTCGAGCAGGCCGTCGACGTTGGCCTCGCCGTCGCGGTAGCGGCGGACAAGTTCCGCGCTGAGCAGGTCGATACGGCCGAACAACTCCTTGCGCTCGCCCGAGCGCACCTGCTCGAACTCGTGCAGCTGGCTGGCGAACGCACCGAGCTCGGCCGCGTCCATGGACTCCAGGTCGGTGCTGCCGGCCTCGTCGCACAGCGCCTCGAGCTCCACGGCCAGCGGGTGGCCGCTGAAGTCGTCCGCCGGGCGCGGTGGGCGGGCGGGGCCGCCGGTGAGGTGCGAGCCGAGGATGCCCGGCAGCTCGCCCGTGATGTCGCCGGGGTCGTGGTCGCCGTCCTCGCGGCGGCGCATCTCGGCGCGCACGAGGTCCAGCCGGGCCTGCACGAGGCGGCGGACGTAGCTGACCACGTCGTCCTGGTGCTGCAGTTCCGCCCTCAGGGCGCGCAGCTCGTCCAACGGCAAGGTACGGGGGTCGATCTCTGCCGTGTTCATTCGCATCCTCCACTCACGGGCGGAAGTACCGCCACTTCATCGCCCGGTTCGACTGGGGTATCGGCGTCGGCGGGCTCCCCATTGAGCCACACCTTGCAGTTCTTGAGCACGGCGGCGAATGTCGTGCCGAAGCGAGCCTCCGCGGTGTGCAACACGTCGCCCACCGTGGCGCCCTCCACCGTTGCGGTGCCGGTGCCCGCGGCTTCGCGGGCGGCGGCGAACAGTCGCAAGGTGGCCATGTCCGCCGAGGCTAGTTGGCCCAGCCCCTCACCCCGCGGCGCCACACCCCCCACCTCGTCACCCCCGTACGCGCCGAAGCGGCGCGTACGGGGGTGACATGGTCGAGGAAGGTGGGGTGAGCACGGGTGTGAGCGGGGTGGGTGGCTACCCTCGGGCGGGTGACGACCCCGCCGACCCGACTGCTGGTGCTGCGCCATGGAGAGAGCGAGTGGAACGCGCTCGGCCGCTGGCAAGGCCAGGAGGACCCTCCGCTCACCGAGGTGGGGCTGCGCCAGGCCGTCTTCGCCGCAGAGCAGCTGGGCATGTTCGACGCCGTGTGGGCCAGCACCCTGCAACGGGCCGCGCACACCGCCGCCATCCTCGCCGAACTGATCGGTGTGGGCCCGGTGCAGTTGCACCCTGGCCTGATGGAAGCGTCCTTCGGGCCGTGGCAGGGGCTGACGATCCACGAGATCGAAGCCGGCTGGCCCGGCCTCCTGGCCGCACACGAGCGGCCCGAGGGGGCAGAGGACCCCGTGCTGGTGACCTCCCGTGCACTCGGCGCGTTCCGCGAGATCGCTGCGCAGAATGCCGGCGGGGAAGTGCTCGTGGTCACCCACGCCGGCCTCATCCGCACCGTGCGGCGGGCATTGGACGCGCCGGACATCCGCTTCACCAACCTCGGCGGCTGTTGGGTCACGGTGCACGGCGATGGCCGGGTGGACGCCGGCGAGCAGGTGCAACTCGTCGACCCGACCGCCTTCGGCGACACCCTGTAGGGCGCCGGGTGCCCGCCGAGCCGCTCCAGCTGCCCTTCGACTCCCCGTCGACCGCGCCAGCTCCGGCACCCGCGCCAGCGCCAGCACCTGCGTCTGCGCCTGCCGGCGGCCCGCAGCCGTTCACCGTGGAGGTCGTCCGCAGCCGCAAGCGCAAGCGCACGGTGGGGGCCCAGTTGCGCGGCGGGGTGCTCACGGTGACGGTGCCGGGGTGGATGAACGCCGGCGAGACCGAGGCGTGGGCGGAGAAGATGGCCGCCAGCTTCCGCCGCAAGCTCACCGCCGAGCGGATCGACCTCGCGGCGCGTGCGACCACCCTGGCGCGGCGCTACGAGTTGCCACGCCCGAAGGAGATCCGCTGGGCGGACGACATGACCACCCGCTGGGGGAGCTGCACGCCGACCTCGCGCACGATCCGGATCTCGACGCGCCTGGCGCGGTTCCCGGACTGGGTGGTGGACAGTGTGATCGTCCACGAGTTGTGCCATCTGGAAGTGCCGGGCCACGGGGCGGACTTCTGGCGCCTGGCGAACCGCTACCCGAAGATGGAGCGGGCGATCGGCTACCTGATCGCCAAGTCGGCCGATGGTGATGACGGAATCGACGGCGAGGGCGACGGCGACGGCGGCGGCCTCCGCGACGGCGGCGACGGTGACCACAAGGGTGACGATGGGGGCCCGGTCAG
>JBPOIX010000191.1:0-8484 GCA_052034175.1 Actinomycetota bacterium | reverse complement strand
CTACCGCACCAACGCGCAGAGCCGGGTGCTCGAAGAGGCCCTGATGCGGTTCGGCATCCCGTACAAGGTGGTGGGCGGCACCCGCTTCTACGACCGGCGTGAGATCAAGGACGCCATGGCCTACCTGCGTGCTGTGGTGAACCCGGCGGACGAGGTGAGCGTGAAGCGGGTGCTCAATGTGCCCAAGCGTGGTGTCGGCGACGGCAGCATCGCCAAGCTCGACGCGGTGGCCAACGCCGACCGCATCACCTTCGTGGAGGCCATGCGCCACCCGCAGGATGCCGGCCTCACCGGCCCGGCAGCGCGGGGTGTGGAGCGGTTCGTGGCCATGCTGGACGAACACGCGGCGCTGCTGGCGGCGGACGACAACCTCGGCCCGGGCGACCTGCTGCAGAAGGTGTTGGAGGCCTCCGGCTACCTTGCCGAGCTGGAGGCGGAGGAGAGCGTGGAGGCCGCCGGCCGGCTGGAGAACATCGGCGAGCTCATCGGTTCGGCCCGCGAGTTCACCCGCATCGAGGAGTTCCTCGAGCAGGTCAGCCTGGTGGCGGACACCGACGACATCGACGACGACGACAAGGTCGTGCTGATGACGCTCCACAGCGCGAAGGGCCTGGAGTACCCGAATGTGTTCATCCTCGGGATGGAGGAGGGCGTGTTCCCACACAGCCGGGCCCTCACCGAACCGAGCGAGATGGAAGAGGAACGGCGGCTGGCCTATGTGGGCATCACCCGGGCCCAGCGACGGTTGCACATCAGCCACGCCTGGAGCCGCCAGCTGTTCGGCAACACCAACTACAACCCTCCGTCGCGGTTCCTGGACGAGATCCCCGCCGACCTGGTGGAGCAGCAGGGCGCCGTCGGCGGCCGCAACGGGTACGGCCGCTCCAGCTACCGCGAGCGTGGCGGCTACGGCGGAGGCGCCGGCTCGGGCGGCGGTGGCGGAGGCGGGTACGGGCGCGGGTCCGGCTCCGGTGGCCGGTATGGCTCGCCGCCGGCCTACAAGCGACGCGACGAGGACGACGAGCCGGGCAGCCAGCGCGGCGCCAGCCGCGGCCCCGCCGTCAGTGGCTTCGACCCGGACGACGACATGGGCGCGGAGTGGCACCGTGAGAGGGTGGTGGAGGCGGCGATCAACGCCGGCCGGCGCAACACGCCGAGCCCCGCCAACTCCCAGGAGCTCGGGCTGAGCGTGGGCGACGATGTGGAGCATCCGTCCTTCGGTGAGGGTGTGATCATCGGCATCCGCGGCGAGGGCGACAAGGCGGAGGCCACCATCCGTTTCAGGAGCGCCGGCACCAAGCACCTGTCGCTGGCCTGGGCACCCTTGAAGAAACTCTGACTGGAGTCCCTACTCGGGTTGCCCGCGGACCTGATTGAATCTTCCCGATGCGCTTGCACCACCACGACCCAGCCGTTCAGCGGCGGCGCCGGGTGCTCAGCTACACGTGGGCCGGTGTGGTGGTCGGCTGGTCGCTGATCCGGGCGCTCATCGTGTGGGCGGCAGTGGGGGACTACGGCCTCAACCCGTGGGCCTATCTGGCCATCGACCTGGTGTGCGCAGGGGTGGACGGGTACACCACCCCGCGGATGGTGCTCAACTTCATCGACGACCACTATCGCCTGGCAGTGAAGTGGGCGCTGATCTCGCTCGGGGTGTTCCTCATCCCCGACCTGTACATCTTCCGGGGAACGAACGAACTGCCCACGCACATCATCTGGATCGTGGTCGGGGTGATCACCTTGACGTTCACGCTGGCGGTGTGGAGCGTGGTGCGCAAGATCCACAAGGGTCGGGCCGAACGGGCCGCCTGCGCCGAGCGTGCGGCCGCCGCCGAGGGCCAGCCGCAAACGTGAGCCGGGCGGTGCCCGCGTGCTTCAATGGTGCGCATGAAGGCAGCCGTCCTGTTCCAGAGCCTCACGGGCACCACCCGCCGCGCCGGTGAGCTGATCGCCGCCAACCTGCAGCAGGAGGGCTGGGGCATCACCGGTGTCTCGCCGGTCGGCAAGCCAGAGTTGGCCTCCATCCAGCAGGCCGACCTGGTGGTCATCGGCACCTGGGTGCACGGCCTGTTCGTGGTCGGCCAGATGCCGTTCGGTGTGGCGAACCTGGAGAACCTGCCGGCCATGCGCGGCAAGAAGGCCGCCACCTATGTCACATACGGCCTCAACCCGGGCAAGAGCCTGGCGAAGGTGGACGACGCGGTGCGCAAGGTTGGTGTGGAGGTCGTGGGCAGTTCGGCCATCCATCGCCGCACGCTCAACGCTGCGACGGAAGCGTTCGCCGCCGATCTCGTGCAGAAGTTCGCCGCCCTCAAGTAGGCGGCCGGGTTCAGCTCCGCGTCTGGCTGGGGTCGGCGACCCGGCCCATGAACAGCACGGCGCCCGTGCTCCGCTCGCGCAGCCAGAACGTGAACGGCCGGTCGAAGGTGAGCACGACCGGTTCGGTCGGCATCGGCGCGGACGTGACGTCCATCACCACGGCGGTGGCCGCCGCGGCTTCGGTGCCGATCTCGTCGGTGGTGATGTTCGCCTGGTGGATCACGTCGCCGATCACCAGCCGCTCGGCAGCAGTCATCCCACTGAAGTCGGCGGCGCCGGAGAACGCGGTGGCCATGCCCAACTGCGCCAGCGTGTCGGCCAACGAGGTGGACGTCTCGATGTCGAACCGGGGCAGGCCGAGGTCCACACGCCGCGCACCGATCGCACCCTGCACCTCCTCGATCGCCGGCCCCGTCGCGTCGTCGGCCAGGACGGCAGTGAACGACAGCGTGCCGAACACGTACGGCAGCTCCACCGCCTGCCAGCCCGCACCTTCGGCGTACGCCATGTCGTCCGTCCGGTGCATCATCGCCGCGGTCACCTCGGCGCCGGCGGCCGTGGTGAACGGCTCGTCGGCGGTCATCTCCTCCGAGAAGGTGTCCAGCCAGTTGGCCTTCAGGTAGATGGCGTTGACCAGCGTCAGCCGGCTGTCCGCGGTGATCGAACCTGGGGCGAGCAACTGCGGGATGCGCTCCTCCGTGGCCTCCGCCACCCACTCGTTGATCGCGCCGCGAGCGGCTTCCGGGTCGGCCGTGTAGTCCACGGTCTCCAGGCCGGCGCCGTACTCGGCGGCCAGCAGGTCGAGGAAGGCCTGCTCGAACGACAGCCCGCTCTGCCCCCACAGCGAGTTGGCGATGTTCAGCTTCACCTCGCTGACGCCGGTGCCCCCCTCGGCGGCGTTGTCCTGCTGCTGGTCCAGCCCATCGAGCAGGGCCGCCAGCCCGTTCATTGCCCGGTGGAACGTGGCGGGGTCGGTGGCGTGCAGCACTGCGTTCATCTCGTCGAGGGTGGTGCCCTTGGCACCGGCGGAGGTCATGGCCAGTGCCAGGGCGATGCTGGCGGGGGAGAACACCAGGTTGGCGTCCGGCTGCTGCTCGAGGAGCAGGTCGTAGAGGTCGGCGGCGAAGGCGTTCACCGCGGCAGCGGCCGGCGCGGGGTCGGCGCCGTCGGTGGCGCGGGCCGTGTCGCTTCGGAGGCTGGCCCGCCCGCCGGCCGCCGGCAGGGTGCCGCCGGGCTGGGTGCTGTTGGGCTGGGTGGTGCCGGGTGTGTCGTCGCCACAGGCGACGAGCAGTTGCGCCAGCGCGGGTGAAGCGGCGAGGAGGGCGAGGAACGAGCGGCGTTGCATGCCCGTTCGACGTCGGCTCAGCCGCCCGTGGTTCCCGCGGGTGCGGTGTTCTCCGCTGCCCCGGCGACCGTGGCGGGGGTGGCGTCGTCGGCGATGAGGTCGAGCGACAGCAGCCGATCGTCCACGACCTCTGGGCGCACGCCGGCGGGCGGCGGTGCCAGCTCACTGACGTCCAGCGTGCGGCCCTCGCAATCCGTGAACTGGCGGGTGCCCTTCACTTGCTCCACCGCGCAGGTGGCAGCGCGGTCGGCCGGGTAGGCCAGGAACAGCCGCCAGCCGAGGTTGGGGTCGGCGCCGGTGTGGTCGAGCACGAAGTTGCGGTCGTCGCCCAGCAGGTCCCGCAGGAGGATCGGCCCGCCCTCGGCAACGATGTCGGCCATGGTGTCGGTGCGGCCGACGTCGAAGTAGCTGACCGAGAGGTTCTCCGTCGCCTCGCCCTCACCGCTGGCGATCAGCGCCGCCACACCCCACAGGCCGAGCGCCAACAGCGCGAAGAAGCCGATGCCGGCCGCCACGGGCACGACGGCTCGGGCGAAGGTGGACTGCAGGCGCGGGCGACGCATCGCCCCCAGTCTGCCGTGCGCCGCCTCCTTTGCGCGGCTCTGTCGCCATGGCTGTCAGTCACCTCACGCTCGGGGCCGGCATGGGCCGTGCGTGCGACCGAATTGAGCACGTCACCGGATGAAAAGTAGGGTAATCAACTTGTGAACCGGCCCTACCGAGTCGTCGTCGCCAAGCCGGGCCTTGACGGGCACGACCGCGGCGCCAAGACCATCACCCGAGCCCTGCGCGACCACGGTTTCGAGGTCATCTACACCGGCCTCCACCAGACGCCCGAACAGATCGCCGAGACCGCGCTGCAGGAAGACGTGGACGCCGTCGGCCTGTCCTTGTTGAGCGGCGCCCACCTCACCTTGTTCCCGCGGGTGATGGAGGAGTTGCGCAACCGTGGCCTCGCCGACACGTTGGTGTTCGGTGGTGGCGTCATCCCCGACGCCGACGCCGCGGCGCTCAAGGCGCAGGGTGTCGCCGAGATCTTCGGGCCGGGAAGTTCGTTGAAGGGCATCAGCAGCTGGCTGGAAGCCCAACTGGATCAGAAAGAGGAAGGGGCCTGATGGACCTGTTCGAGTATCAGGGCAAGCAGTACTTCGCCCGCTACGACATCCCGGTGTCGCCGGGCGACGTCGCGTACACGGTGGAAGAGGCCGTCGCCGCGGCGGAGATGGCCGGCTACCCCGTGGTCGTCAAGGCGCAGGTGCAGGTCGGCGGCCGCGGCAAGGCCGGCGGCATCAAGCTGGCCGACAACGTCGACGAGGTGCGCCTCCACGCCGGGAACATCCTCGGCATGGACATCAAGGGCCATCTGGTGAAGCGGGTGTGGGTGGAGCACGCCAGCGACATCAAGAAGGAGTACTACGCCTCCTACTCGCTGGACCGGGCCGCCAAGAAGCACCTGCTGATGCTCAGCGCCGAAGGTGGCGTGGAGATCGAAGCGGTCGCCGTCAGCAACCCTGAAGCCATCGTCCTGCTGCACATCGACCCGGTCGACGGCATCAGCCTGGAGGTCGCCCGCGACGCCGCCGTGCGCGCCAAGATCGACGACGAAGCCGTCGACGGCGTGGCCGACATGCTGGTCAAGCTGTACCGCTGCTTCACCGAGGGGGACTGCGACCTGGCGGAGATCAACCCGCTGATCCTGCGCCCGGACGGCGGCGTGCACGCGCTGGACGCCAAGGTCAGCCTGGAGAACAACGCCGCGTTCCGCCACCCCGAGTGGGACGAATTCCGCGCCACCGAGGAACTCGACGAGCGCGAGCAGCTCGCCCGCACCCACGACCTGCAGTACATCGGCCTCGACGGCACCGTGGGCATCATCGCCAACGGCGCCGGCCTCGCCATGAGCACCCTCGACGTGGTGAACCAGGTGGGCGGCTCGGCTGCCAACTTCCTCGACATCGGTGGCGGCGCCAACGCCGACATGATGGCTGCGGCGCTCGGGGTCATCAACTTCGACGAGAACGTCAAGAGCATCTTCATCAACATCTTCGGCGGCATCACCCGCGGCGAGGAAGTGGCGAAGGGCATCGTCGAGGCACTCGGCCGGGTGGACCTGCGGGCACCGATCGTCATCCGCCTCGACGGCACCAACGCCGAGGAGGGCCGGGCAATCCTGGCCGCCGCAGGCATTCCGGAGAGCAAGTTGATCTCCAAGCCGACCATGCTGGAAGCCGCCCGCGCTGCGGTCGCCATCGCCGAAGCCGACTCCGAGAACGGGAACTGATCATGGCCATCTTCGTCAACGAACACACCAAGGTCATCGTCCAGGGCCTTACCGGCGGCCAGGGCAAGTACCACGGCCTGCGCAACCAGGCCTACGGCACCCAGGTCGTCGGCGGCGTCACGCCCGGCAAGGGCGGCACCGATGTGGAGGGCATCCCGGTGTTCAACACCGTGGCCGAGGCCGTCGCCGCCACCGGCGCCACGGCGTCGTTCATCGCCGTGCCGCCGAAGGCTGCCAGCGCCGCCATCCTCGAAGCCGCGGCTGCGGGCATCGGGTTCATCGTCTGCATCACCGAGGGCATCCCGGCGCAGGACGAAGCCCGCACCTACAACACCCTGGTTCGGGACTTCCCCAACACCCGCCTGCTCGGCCCGAACTGCCCGGGCATCATCAGCCCAGGGAAGTGCAACATCGGCATCACCGCCGGCGAGATCGCCCAGGAGCCGACGGCCGCCGGCCCGAATGTGGGCATCGTGTCCCGCTCCGGCACGCTGACCTACCAGGCGCTGTACGAACTGAAGCAGCGTGGCATCGGTGTGTCCACCTGCGTCGGCATCGGCGGCGACCCTGTGCCCGGCACGAACTTCATCGACTGCCTGAAGGAGTTCCAGGCCGACCCGGAGACCCACGCGATCATCATGATCGGCGAGATCGGCGGCTCGGCGGAGGAAGAGGCCGCTGAGTTCATCAAGGCCAACGTCACCAAGCCGATGAGCGCCTACATCGCCGGCGTCACCGCCCCCGAGGGCAAGAAGATGGGCCATGCCGGCGCCATCACCTCCGGCGGCAAGGGCACGGCGAAGGGCAAGATGGAAGCCCTCGCGGCCGCAGGGGTTCGCGTGGGTCAGAACCCCACCGAAGCCGGCGACCTGATGGCCGAGATCGTCGCCGCCCTCAAGGGCTGAGCCGTCTCGACACCACGCACACGGCCCGGCGGCACCCCGCCGGGCCGTTGCCGTTTTCAGGCGCCTTCGTAGGTGGGGGCGTCGTCGCCGACCACGCCGTTGTCGGCGACCTGGCTGGTCCACTTGCGGCCGTTCCAGTAGCGGAACTGGTGCCGGCGCGCCGGGTCGTCGATCCAGCCTGCCGGTGTGTCCGGGTTGGCGTTCGGTGCGGGGAGCGCCCGGCCCCTGGCTCCATGCGGGTCGACCTGGGTCTGGCCGCCGTTGGACACCTGATCGGTCCACTTGCGGCCGTTCCAGTAGCGGTAGGTGTGCCGGCGCATCGGGTCTGCCAGCCACGCCGGTGATGAACCGGTGGCAGCCGCCACGGCCGCCGCAGTCGCTGCGGCCTCGGTCGCGGTGGCCGGAACCAGGGCTTCCACCGGAGGCGGCGGCGGTGGCGGAGGAGGGGGTGGCCCGGGCACGATGGCCGACGGCTGCGCCAGTGCCGGCAGCCCGACCGGTGGCAGGGGTGCGCCCGCTGGCGGCGGCACTGCGGACGGCGGGGGAGGCGGGGGCGGCGCGGACGGCGGGGTGGCGGCTGGCGCCACGGGAAGGAGGGGGGTGGCGCCGTCTTGCGGCGCACCGCATGCCGGGCAGAACGGCACGGGCCCGCCACCGAGTGGTGCCGCACAGTTGATACAGGTGGGTTCCGACGGCCCGTCCGACGTCATGGGCCACGACGCTACCCGCGCGTCGGCTTCGCGCCCGATTCCCACCCTCTCCGGCGACCATGTCATACCCGCACGCGTCGAAATGGCAGTCGAACCGCGACATGGTGGGGCGTAGGGTCGGTGGATGGCGATCGTTCCCGACGACAAGAACTGGACCTGGGTGCTGGAGCGCCCGTGCCCGGACTGCGGCTTCGTGGCCGAGCAGTTCGACCCGGCCACAGCGCCCGCGGCGCTACGGGTGAACGCCGCCCGCTGGGTGGAGCTTCTGGCCGCACCCGGCGCGGCGACGAGGCCGGACGACCACACCTGGTCGGCGCTGGAGTACGGCTGCCATGTGCGCGACGTGTTCCGCCTGTACCTGTTCCGCCTCGGCCTGATGCTGGCTGAGGACGGCCCGCAGTTCCCGAACTGGGATCAGGACGCGACGGCGGTCGATGACCGCTACGACCTGCAGGACCCCACCGTGGTGGCTGCGGAGCTGGCCCAGGCTGCAGAGGCGCTGGCCGCGGCCTACACCAACGTGCGGCCGGACCAGCTGCCACGGACCGGGTTTCGCAGTGACGGTGCGGCGTTCACCATCGACAGCTTCACCCGGTACATGGTCCACGACCCCGTCCACCACGTCTGGGACGTCGAGCAGGGCTACGCAGCGCTGACCAGCGCCTGACCCGCGGCACACTTGGCAGGTGAACACTTCGATCCCCACACCCTGGGCCGTTGCGATGGTGTTGCTGGCATCGGCCGGTGCACTGGCCGACCCCTCGGTCGTCACGGGGTTGCTCCTCGGTGCGGTGCTCGTCTCGTTAGTCGGGCGGAGTCGCTCGATCGTCCGCTGGCCCCGACAGAGGGCCCTCCGCTGGCTGCTTGGACTGCTGGTGCTGCCCGCACTGATCTCCATCGGGTGGGAGTCCAGCACGCCGCCAG
>JBPOIX010000139.1:0-15971 GCA_052034175.1 Actinomycetota bacterium | reverse complement strand
GCCAAGGTGGACGAAAGCGGCCTCACCAACGCTGCATTCCACGACCCCCGCAACCAGGCGTTGCCGGAGGACCAGTCGCTCGATCTGATCACGACGTTCGACTGCATCCACGACATGTCGCACCCGGCCGAGGTGATCGCAGCCATCCGATCGTCGATCAAGCCCGACGGCACCTGGCTGCTGGTGGACATCAAGGCGCGGGACACTTTTCAGGAGAACGCTCTGAAGAACCCGATGGCGTCGTTGATGTACGGCATCAGCGTGTTGTCGTGCATGTCGTCGGCGCTCAGCGAGGAGGGCGGCGCGGGCCTCGGCACGCTCGGCCTGCCGGAGAGCAAGGCCAGGGAGATGGCCGAGGCCGCCGGCTTCACCCGCTTCCGCAACCTCAACATCGACCACAGCGTCAACGCCTTCTACGAGGTCCGCCCCTAGTCAGCCCAAGTTGGCGGTAGGGCGGGAATGGCCGCGGCCGCAGCGCCAACAATCGGGACGGCAACCCGAAGTTGGCGGTAGGGCGGCAATGGGCGCGGCCCCAGCGCCAACAATCGGGGTGGGTCGTAGCCTGGCGGGCCATGAGCGAGTTGTGGGAAACCCATGCCAAGTGGTGGATCGACGGCTTCACCGACGGTGTCGACCCGGAGTACGAGGAGCAGATCCTGCCACTCGCGGCGCGAGAGCTGCAGGGCGCGCAGCGGGTGCTGGACGTCGGATGCGGTGACGGCCAGGTGAGCCGCCTGGCGGCACGCCTGGGCGCAGACGTGTGGGGCATCGACCCCACATGGAACTGCGTCAGCGTGGCCAACCAGCGCGGCGGGGGAGTGTTCGCCCGTGCGGGCGCCGGGGCGCTGCCGTTCGCCAACGCCAGCTTCGACGCCGTGGTGGCCTGTCTCGTGTTCGAGCACATCCGCGACGTGGACGACGCCATCGCCGAAGTGGCGCGGGTGCTGCAACCCGGCGGCCGGTTCTGCTTCTTCCTCAATCACCCCCTGCTGCAGACGCCGAACAGCGGCTGGATCGACGACCAGTTCCTCGACCCGCCCGAGCAGTACTGGCGCATCGGCGAATACCTGGTCGAGAACGAGACGATCGAAGAGGTGGAGAAGGACGTGTTCATCCCCTTCATCCATCGCCCCCTCAGCCGTTACATCAACACGCTGGCGCAGCACGGTCTGTTCCTGCAGCGGATGGAAGAGCCATCACCGCCAGCCGGGTTCCTCGCCAAAGCAGAGGAGTACGCCGCGGCGAGCACCATCCCGAGGTTGCTCTACCTGCGCACCGTCAAGGCAGGCGGCTGACCGCCAGTTCGGCGAGGGTGGTGACGATGCCGATCATCTCGCTCTCCTCGTAGTCCGCCGGGTAGGCGTAGTTGCCGACCGCCAGCTCCACGTACTGCTGCCCGACCACGACGAACAGTTCGTCGCACTTCTCTGTCGTCCCGAAGCTGCAGTGGGCGACGGCGAGGTCGCCGAGGCCCTCGACCACCACGTTCTCCGTGGGGTCCGCGGCCATCGCCTCGATGGCCGTGACGGCCTCACCCTCGTACGGGGCCACGAGCAGGTTGAGGTGGATCGGGCTGTCCAGACCCTCCGAGGGCGCCTCGGTGGACTGCCAGGTGCAGAAGGCGCCGGCAGACGCGTCGCTCTCGATGCCGTCGCGGATGGGCGTGCGCATCGCCGTGGACACTTCCTCCAGCGTGAGCAGCCCGCACGGGCCGGTGGCGGCAGGCGCCGACGTGGGGGTGGACGCGGGAGCAGACGTGGGGGCGAGGGTCGGATCGGCGCCGCCCGCCGGCGCGTTGGCGGCGTTGTCGTCGGAGCACGCCGCCGCCAGGAGCGGCAGGGCGAGGAGCATGAAACGGAAACGGGTCACAGCGGCGACGGTAACGGACGCCTACGATCAGCACCAATGGCGGACATCCTGTTGATCACCGGGTTGTCGGGAGCAGGTCGGTCCGGCGCGGCAGCGGTGATGGAGGACCTCGGCTGGTATGTCGTCGACAATCTGCCGACGTCGCTGGTGGAGACGATCGTCGAGTTGGTCAGCAAGCCCGGCAGCGGCATCGACAAGTTGGCCCTCGTGTCCGGTCGCCAGCATGTCGAGGTCCTGCCACGTGTGGCGGCGCTGCGCGGGGAGGGCCATCGGGTGCGCGTGCTCTACCTCGACGCCTCCACCCAGGCGCTGGTGCAGCGGTACGACGCCACTCGGCGCAAGCATCCGCTGGACGCGGAAGCGCACGGCCTGGTGGAAGCCATCGAACTGGAGCGCCAGCACCTGGAGCCGGTGAAGACAGCCGCGGACCTGGTGATCGACACATCGGACCTGAACGTGCACCAGCTGAAGGCCAAGCTGGTGGCGGCGTTCGACGACGGGGCGGACAGCCAGCGACTTCAGATTGCGGTCGAGAGCTTCGGCTACAAGCACGGTCTGCCGCTGGACGCCGACATCGTGATGGACGTTCGCTTCCTGCCGAACCCGCACTGGGACGCCGAACTGCGCCCGCTCACGGGCCACGACGGGCCGGTGCGAGACTTCGTGCTCACCCGCCCCGAGGCCGAAGGCTTCCTGGCTCGCTTCGAAGACCTGCTGGTGTCCACCCTGCCCGCCTACGAGGGCGAAGGGCGCAGCTATCTCACCGTGGCGGTCGGCTGCACGGGCGGCCATCATCGCAGCGTCGCCGTGGCCGAGGAACTTGCGCGGCGTCTGCGAGGCCGCGGATATGCCGTACGCACCGGCCACCGGGACATCAGCCGCTGAACGAGTGCTGAGCGGGCACCAGCGGGCACCCGCCGGCACCGGACGGCACAGGGCGCTGATTCGGGACCAAGGCATCTGGGCCGCCTGCGACAGGCGCGAGTAGGCTCGGCGGCGGAACACCTGTCCCTCCCCCTGAAAGGAACGCAACCATGACGGTTCGCGTTGGTATCAACGGTTTCGGTCGCATCGGGCGCAACTTCTTCCGCGCTGCCAAGCAGCGTGGCGCAGACATCGACTTCGTCGCGGTGAACGACCTCGGCTCGCTCGACCAGATGGCCCACCTCTTGAAGTACGACAGTGTGCTCGGCGTGCTGCCGAACACGATCAAGGCCAGCAAGAACGGCATCAGCGTGGACGGCGACGAGCTGCGCGTGCTGAGCGAGCGCGACCCGAAGAACTTGCCGTGGGGCGAGCTCGGTGTCGACATCGTCATCGAGAGCACCGGCTTCTTCACCAAGCGCGAGGCCGCGGCGGCTCACCTCGAGGCCGGCGCCAAGCTGGTCATCGTCTCCGCCCCGTGCGACGGTGCGGACGCCACGTTCGTCTACGGCGTGAACCACAAGGAGTTCGACTTCAAGACCCAGAAGGTCATCTCCAACGCCAGCTGCACCACCAACTGCTTCGTGCCGGTGGTGAAGGTGCTCGACGATGCGTTCGGTGTGGAGCAGGGCCTGATGCAGACCGTGCACGCCTACACCGGCGACCAGCAGCTCGTCGACGGCCCGCACAAGGACCTGCGCCGTGCCCGCGGTGCGGCCATCAACATCGTGCCCACCAGCACCGGCGCCGCCCGCGCCACCAGCCTCGTGCTGGCCTCGATGAAGGGCAAGCTGGACGGCACGTCGCTGCGTGTCCCGGTGCCCACCGGCTCTGTGGTGGACTTCACCGCCATTCTCAAGAAGGAAGCCACGGTCGCGGAGATCAACGCCGCGTTCAAGAAGGCTGCGGGCGGCTCGCTGAAGGGCGTGCTGCGCTACACCGACGACCCCATCGTGTCCAGCGACATCGTCGGCGACCCGCACTCGAGCATCTTCGACTCCGGCCTCACGATGAGCATGGGCAAGATGGTGAAGGTGTTGTCGTGGTACGACAACGAGTGGGGCTACAGCAACCGCCTCATCGACACCACCCTCTATGCCGGCTCCAAGCTGCCCAAGGCGAAGGCGAAGAAGTAGGCCATGAGCCGCATCCCCACACTCGCCGATCTCGGCGACGTGAGCGGGAAGCGAGTCCTCGTGCGAACCGACTTCAACGTCCCGATGGACGGTGGAGTCATCACCGACGACTTCCGCATCCGCGCCGCGCTGCCGACGATCAACTGGCTCACCGAGCGCGGGGCGCAGGTCGTCACCGCCTCGCACCTCGGCCGCCCGAAGGGGCAGCCGAACCCGAAGTACTCGATGGACGCGGTGCGGGCTCGCCTGGCCGAGCTCGCACCCGGCGTCGAGTTGCTGGAGAACCTGCGCTTCGATGCTGGTGAGGAAGGCAACGACCCTGCCTTCGTGGCCCGCATCATCGAAGGCATCGACATGTACGTGGATGACGCCTTCGGTGCATGCCACCGCGCCCACGCCAGCATCGTCGGCCCGCCGCGCTCCCTGCCGAGCGCGATGGGCCTGCTGCTGCAGAAGGAGGTCGAGGTGCTCCTCGGCCTGCGCAACGAGCCCAAGCACCCGTTCGTGGCGGTGCTCGGCGGCAGCAAGATCAGCGACAAGCTCGGCGTGGTCGAGGCGCTCCTCAAGGTGGTGGACTCCCTGGTGGTCGGCGGGGCGATGTGCTTCACCTTCTTGGCCGCTCAGGGGTATGGCATCGGCGACAGCCTCTGGGAGCCCGACCAGGTGGACACCTGCGCGCGCCTGCTGGCCGACGCCGCGGCCGCGGGCAAGGCCATTCACCTGCCGGAGGATCTCGTCGGCACCGACGCTGCGGGCAACTTCGCCACGTTCGGCCGGTCCCTGCCTGCCGGCGCCAAGGGCTTCGACATCGGCCCCGGCAGTGCGGCAGCGTTCAGCGATGTGATCATGGACGCTCGCACCGTGTTCTGGAATGGCCCGATGGGCATGTTCGAGGACCCTCGCTTCGAAGCCGGCACCCGCACCGTGGCCCAGGCCATGGCCGACACCAAGGCGTTCACCGTGGTCGGCGGCGGGGACAGCGCCGCGGCGCTCGCCCAGTTCCGCCTCGACGACGACGTGGACCATGTCAGCACGGGCGGCGGCGCGTCGCTCGAGCTGCTGGAACTGGGCGACCTGCCCGGCCTCGAGGCCCTGAGAGGAGCCCCCAATGCGTAAGCCGCTGATCTCCGGCAACTGGAAGATGAACCTCAACCACTTCGAGGCCATCCAGACCGTGCAGAAGCTGGCGTACCTGGTCGGCAAGGACGAGTTGGAAAAGGCCGATGTCAGCATCCATCCGCCCTTCACCGACATCCGTTCCGTGCAAACGGTGTTGGACGCGGACAAGGTCGGTTACGCCCTTGGTGCACAGCACTGCCACTGGGAGGACAAGGGCGCCTACACCGGAGAGGTCGCACCCGTGTTTCTGGCCAAGCTCGGTGTGGAGTACGTCATCTGTGGGCACAGCGAGCGGCGCGAGTTGTTCGGCGAGACCGACGAGATGGTGAACAAGAAGGTGGCGGCCATCCTGCAGCACGGGATGACACCGATCATGTGCTGCGGCGAGACCCTGGACGAACGCGAAGTCGGGCAGACCGAAGCCAAGGTGCTCGGTCAGGTGCGCGCCGGGCTGGCCGGCCGCAAGGCCGAGCAAGTGGCGTCCTTGGTCATCGCCTACGAACCGATCTGGGCCATCGGTACCGGCCGCACCGCCACCACCGAGGATGCGCAGACGGTGTGCGCAGCCATTCGTGAATGCGTGGCCGAGGTGTTCGGTGCCGCCGCTGCGGCATCCGTGCGCATCCAGTACGGCGGCAGCGTGAAGGCGGCCAACATCGCCGAGTTGATCGCCTGCCCGGACGTCGATGGCGCGCTCGTCGGGGGTGCCAGCCTGGACGCGGACGAGTTCGCTCGTATCTGCAAGCTCGGGGCCTGAGCGACCTCGGCGTGAATTCGGTTGGAATGTTTCATCCAACTTTTCGTCAACCTAGGAACGTCGTCGCTACCCGCCGGTAAACAACCGTGGTAGCCTCGCACTACCCGATCGGATCGGGGAGGACCATCGGGTAGAGGCCATGCAAGTGGCCGCACAACCTCCCTCCGTTACACACCAGGAGGACCATCCACGTGATGACCACGAAGCGCAGCAAGTTCGCTGCAGTTGCCGTCGGTCTGTCCCTGATCGCCGCTGCATGCAGCGACGACAAGGAGACGACCGAGACGACCGAAGCCACAGAACAGACCGGCGGCGAGACCACCGTTGCCGGTGAGACGACGGTTCCGGGAACCGATCCCGCCCCCACCGGTGGCGGCTCGGTCACCTATGCCGCTGAGCAGGAATTCACCGCCTACAACAACGCCACGGCGGATCAGGTGCTCTTCGCCAACACCCTGGTGCTGAACATGGTGCAGCCGGGCCCGTTCATCCTCAACCCTGACTTCAGCTTCGAGCTGTGGTCGGACATGATGGTGTCGGCCGAGGTCACCAGCGAAGACCCGCAGGTCGTCGAGTACGTCGTCCAGCCGAACGCGGTCTGGGAAGACGGCGAAGCGATCGACTGCGACGACTTCTACCTCCAGTGGATTGCCCAGAACGGCAAGCTGAACCACGCCAACCCCGACTACACCGGCCCGGGCCAGCTCGATGCCGACGGCGCTGAGGTTCCGGAAGAACTGCCGGACTTCAACGCGGCTGGCACCACTGGCTACGAGGACATCTCCTCGGTCGAGTGCTCGGACGATGGCAAGACCATCACGACCACCTACGAGACGGTCTACGCCGACTGGCAGGGCCTCTTCGGCGGTCTGATCCCGGCCCACGTGGTCGAGAGCATCTCCGGCGTGGCTGATGTCACGGCCATCGATGCCACCGCCAGCTCGGACGACTCTGTCGCCGCCGGCGATGCGTGGAGCAACGGTTTCAAGGGCTTCGACGCCGAGCGTTCGCTCTCGGGCGCCTGGTTCTCGATCAGCGAGTGGAACGAGGGTTCGAACCTCATCCTCACCCGCAACGAGAACTTCTACGGCACCCCGGCCATCCTCGACGAGATCATCTTCCTCCTGGTGCCGGATGCCACCCAGCAGCCCGCGGCCCTTGAGAACGGCGACGTGCAGGTCATCTCGCCGCAGCCGAACGCCGACCTCGTCGCTCAGCTCACTGGCATCGCCGGTGTCACCACGAGCATCGAGCAGGGTCTCACCTTCGAGCACTACGACTTCAACCAGGCCAACGTCCACCTCGCCAAGCCCGAGGTGCGCAAGGCCCTGTCGATGTGCATCGACCGTGAGGAGATCGTCGCCACCCTGGTGGCCCCGATCAACCCCGACGCCACCGTGCTGAACAACCGCATCTACGTGCCGTCGGCAGCGGACTACGCCGACAACAGCAGCGGTCTCGCCCAGGACGTGGACGGCGCCAAGGCCCTCCTCGAGGGTGCTGGCTATGTTGCCGGCGACGATGGCGTGTACGCCCACCCGACCGACGGTCGGCTCAGCATTCGCCTCGGCCGTCGCGACCCGAACCCGCGTCGTCAGAGCACCAACGAGCTGTTCGCCGAGCAGTGCGCCGAGGCGGGCATCGAGCTCACCGACGACCCGGCCGAGGACTTCAACGCCGTGCGTCTGCCGGCCAGCGACTACGACATCGCGCTGTTCGCGTGGGTGTCGACCCCGCTGCTGTCGTCGAACACCTCCATCTACGTGGCTGGCGGCGGCCAGAACTGGAACGCCTACGCCAACCCCGATCTGCAGGCGCTGTTCGACCAGGCCAACGCCGAGTTCGATGCGGCGGCTCGCGCCGACCTCATGAACCAGATCGACCAGATCCTGTGGGACGACATGGCAACCCTGCCGCTGTTCCAGTTCCAGGAAATGGTCGCCTTCAGCGACACCGTCAGTGGTGTGGTCTTCAACGGCCCGCTCGGTGTTACCTGGAACGCCAACGAATGGGCCATCACGGCCTGATCCGCAAGCAACATGCGTTGAATGGGCCGGGTCCGTCCAGGACCCGGCCCATTCGCCATGGCGGCACCACACCATGATTCGCTTCATCCTTCGGCGGCTCTTGATCGCCATCCCGCTGCTGTTCGCGTCGAGCATCCTCACGTTCCTGCTCGTCACCAACATCGGCACCCCCAAGAAGATCGAAGACGCACTCGCCAAGCCGAACGCGTCGCAACAGCAGATCCAGAGCCTCCGGCGCCAGTTCGGCGTCGACAAGCCCGCAGTCGATCGCTACACGGAGTGGGTCTCGGGCTATGTCACTGGCGACTGGGGCGAGGACGCAGACGGCGCCGACATTCGCTCGACGATCTGGCAGCGAATCCAAGTCACCCTGCGGCTGCTCGTGGCCGCCGCCATCGTTTCGGTCATCCTCGGCGTCCTGGTCGGCATCATCGGTGCCATCCGCCAGTACACGGCCTTCGACTATGTGATGACCTTCCTGGCCTTTCTCTTCTTCTCCATCCCGGCCCTGGTGCTGGCCGGCGTGTTGAAGGAATACCTTGCCATCAAGCTCAACCCGTGGTTGCGACAACCGAGCATGGCGGCCAATGTGATGGTTCCGCTGATCGCCTTCGGCCTCGTGGCCGGGGTGATGATCATGCGCAATCGCTACAAGTACGAGCGGGTCAAGCCTCGCAGCCGATACTTCGTCGGTGGTGGCGTCGGCCTCGCGCTGGCCGTGTCGGCGGTTACCGTTTTCGAGGTGGTCTGGGGTGGCAACACCTATCGGGCCCGCAACCCCAAGCCGCTCATTCCCACCGTTGGCCAGACCACGCCTGGCTTCGACGGTGATTTCTGGGCGCGCATGCAGGACTACTTCTGGCACATGCTGCTGCCGTCCACGGCGCTCATCCTCATCGGGTTCGCCGGCTACAGCCGCTTCATGCGCGCCTCGATGCTCGATGTCATGAGTTCGGACTATGTCCGCACTGCCCGCGCCAAGGGCATCTCCGAGCGGCGCGTCACCATGCTGCATGGTGTGCGCAATGCCCTCATCCCGCTGATCACCGTGGTGGCGCTGGACTTTGGTGCGCTGCTCAGTGGGGCCATCATCACCGAGACCATCTTCGGCTGGACGGGCATGGGCAGCTTCTTCGTCGAAGCGCTGGTCCAGAAGGACCATCGAGCGCTGTTGGCATTCGTGATGGTCACCGCCGTGTCGGTGGTGGTGTTCAACCTTGTGGCCGACATCGTCTACGCCCAACTCGACCCAAGGATCCGTCTGTGAGCGACACAACCCTCACCCCCAACCCGCTGGCCGACGACCGCGAGTTCACCGTTGCGGCCCGATCGCAGAGCAAGACGATCATTCGCCGCTTCCTGCGGCATCGCCCGGCGATGATCTCGCTGTTCATCCTGGTGTCGGTCACCCTGTTCGTGTTCATCTTCCCGATCTTCTGGAAGTGGCCGTTCACCCAGCGCGACAAGGAAGCGCTCAGTGCCGCACCGTCCTGGACACACCCGTTCGGTACCGATGAGCTCGGCAAGGACGGGCTCGGCCGAGTGATGCGCGGGGCCCAACGGTCGCTGGAGATCGCGTTCATCGCCTCGTTCCTGGTCACCACGATCGGGGTGTTCATCGGGTCGATCGCCGGCTACTTCCGCGGCTGGCTGGATGCCATCCTGATGCGCTTCACCGACCTGGTGCTCACCATCCCACTGCTCGTCATCGTGGCCGTGGTGTCGGTGGGCTTCCCCGGCTCCCCGTGGTACGTCATCCCGCTGCTGCTCGGCATGTTCGGGTGGACGGGCGTCGCCCGCATCGTGCGTGCCGAGTTCATGTCGATGCGGGAGAAGGAGTTCGTCGAAGCGGCGCGGGCCGTTGGCGCTCCGGACCGGCGGATCATCTTCCGTCACATCCTGCCGAACCTGGCGGGCCCGATCATCGTGGCTGCGACGCTGTCGATCGCCGGCACGATGCTCACCGAGACGGCACTGTCGTTCCTCGGGCTCGGCGTCCGCCGGCCGGACGTGTCCTTGGGGTCGCTCATCCAGGAGGGCCAGGTGGCCTTCAAGACCCGGCCCTGGCTGTTCTGGTACCCGTCGCTGTCGATCGTGCTGCTCTGCCTCTGCGTGAACTTCGTGGGCGACGGCCTGCGCGATGCATTCGACCCGAAGCAGAACCGGATCAAGGCCTGACCCATGGCGCTCCTCGAAGTCAACAACCTCAACGTCCGCTTCCCGACCGAGGATGGCGTGGTGCATGCCGTCCGCGATGTCTCGTTCACGGTGGACCGTGGCGAGGTGCTGGGCATCGTCGGTGAATCCGGCTCCGGCAAGTCCGTCACCAACATGGCCATCATGGGGCTGCTGCCGCGCACCACGCGCATCGACGGCTCCATCCTGTACGACGGCAACGAGCTCGTCGGGCTGCCGCGCAAGGCACAGACCCGGTTCCGGGGCCGCGACATCGGCATGATCTTCCAGGACCCGATGACCTCCCTCAACCCGGTGTACACCGTCGGCTGGCAGCTGGCCGAGGCGGTGCGGGCGCACAGCAAGGTCTCCCGCAAGGAAGCCCGGGAGCGTGCGGTGGAGTTGCTGGACCTGGTGAGCATTCCCCAGCCGGAGAAGCGTGTCAGCAGTTATCCGCACGAGTTCTCCGGTGGCATGCGCCAGCGGGCGATGATCGCGATGGCGATGGCCAACAACCCGCAGGTACTGATCGCCGACGAACCCACGACCGCGCTGGACGTGACGGTTCAGGCGCAGATCCTCGAGACGCTGATCGACATCCAGCAGAAGACGAACATCGCCATCATCCTCATCACCCACGATCTCGGTGTGGTGGCGGGCATGGCACATCGAATGCTGGTGATGTATGCCGGTGCTGCGGTGGAGGTCGGCAAGGTCGACGACGTCTACTACAACCCGAAGATGCCGTACACGATCGGGCTACTCGGTGCGATCCCGAGTGAGGCCCGAGACGGCAAGCGCCTGCAGCAGATCAGGGGCACCACTCCTTCGCTGATCAACTTGAAGCCTGGCTGTGCGTTCTCGTCGCGCTGCCCGATGGTGAGCGACGTCTGCCGGCGGGAGACGCCAGGTTTGCTGGCCCTCGCCGAGGCCGGCCACGCCGCGGCGTGCCTGCGCCATGCGGAAATCGACCAAGCCCACGTCCGGGCCCTGTTCTCGCCGGAGGCAGCGGTATGAGCGAGCCCATTCTCGAAGTGACCGACCTCGTGAAGCGCTTCCCCATCAAGGGTGGCTTCTTCGGTCGGACGGTGGCCGTGGTCGATGCCGTGTCCGGTGTGTCGTTCACCGTCAACCGTGGCGAGACGCTCGGCCTCGTTGGTGAAAGTGGCTGTGGCAAGAGCACCACGGCTCGCGCGATTCTTCGCCTGCATGAGCCCGACAGTGGGCGGATCGTCTTCGACGGGGTGGACGTCCGTTCGCTGGCCAAGCATCAGATGCGCCAGATGCGGCGCCAGATGCAGGTGGTCTTCCAAGACCCGTACGCGTCCCTCAATCCGCGGTGGCAGGTGAACGCCATCATCGGCGAGCCGATGGCCGTGCAAGGGGTGGGGAACGTCGAGCGGATGGAGCGGGTGAGCGAACTACTGGAGCTGGTGGGGCTGAACCCCGAGCACGGCAACCGCTACCCGCACGAGTTCTCCGGTGGTCAGCGGCAACGGATCGGCATCGCCCGAGCCTTGGCTCTCGACCCCAAGCTGATCGTCCTCGACGAGCCGGTGTCGGCTCTGGACGTCAGCGTGCAGGCCGGCGTCATCAACCTGCTCGAGGACCTACAGACCCGTCTCGGCCTCACCTACGTCTTCGTCGCCCACGACCTGTCGGTGGTACGTCACATCAGCGATCGGGTTGCCGTGATGTATCTCGGCAAGATCGTGGAGATCGGTACCCGCGACGAGGTGTACCACCACAGTGCGCACCCGTACACGCAAGCCCTTCTGTCGTCCGTGCCGATCGCCGACCCTCTTCGTGAACGGGCCCGGCATCGCGTGGTGCTCGAGGGCGACGTGCCGAGCCCGATCAACCCTCCCTCTGGGTGCCGCTTCCGCACCCGCTGTCCCAAGGTGCAGGACATCTGCTCGGTGGAGGAGCCTGCCCTGGTGGATCGAGGCGGTGGGCACCCGGTGGCGTGCCATTTCCCCGAAGTGGCCGAGGTTCCCGTCGCCGTGAGCGTCGGACGCTGACGGACCGACGATAGGATCGATCAACGTGCGCGACATCGTCATGTACCTCACCGTGCTGGTGAACGTTCTCTCTCTGCTGGGCCTGGTCTCCGGTGTGCTGATGCACAGCGGCCGTGGCGGTGGCTTGAGCGACATGTTCGGCGGCGCTGGCACCACGGCCCTCGGCAGCAGCGCTGCGGAACGCAACCTCACGCGGATCACCACGATCTTCGGAATCGTGTGGATCGGCACCGTGGTCGCCCTGAGTTTCCTGTTGGTCCGCTGACGCCGCGGCGCTAACCTTGGAAGCTCACCACGTCGAAGTGGCGGAATGGCAGACGCGCTAGCTTGAGGTGCTAGTGGGAGATTTCCCGTGGGGGTTCAAGTCCCCCCTTCGACACCACTTGACCAGGGCTTTTGCCCTGGTCATTTGCGTTTTCGGCCCAAGCGGGGTCTGGAGCGGTGGGGTGCGCGGCCGCGGCTCCCGCTCGTGGCGCGCCGTGCACCTGGGGTTCCACGGGTGAGCCAGCGGCGGAGCGAACGTTCCATCCATCGTTGCCGTACTGATAGGGTTCCGGCACGACGCCCACGTCGGTGGGGGTTCAATCCAAGGGGGAACAACATGCGCACGTCTCGAACGGCACTCGCGCTCACGTTGGCTGCCGCGCTGGTGATCGCGGCATGCGGCGAGGATGACGCGCCATCGGGTGATGGCACCAAGGACAGCACCGCAGACACGGGCAAGGCAGGTGGCACGCTGGTATTCGGCACCTCCGCCGACCCGGTGTTGATCGACGGGGCGTTCGTCAGCGATGGCGAATCCCTGCGAGTCGTGGACCAGATCTTCGAGACGCTCGTCACCACAGAGCCGGGCGGCACCGCAGTGCAGCCGGAGCTCGCCGAGAGCTGGACGTCCAGCGCCGACGGGTTGGAGTGGAGCTTCAAGCTCCGCAGCGGCGTCAAGTTCCACGACGGCACCGACTTCAATGCCGAGGCCGTGTGCTTCAACTTCAACCGCTGGTACAACTTCACCGGCGTCGCCCAGAGCGCAGCCGTCAGCTACTACTGGAGCACCGTGTTCGGCGGCTTCAGCGATGGCGCCACGGACAGCTTGTACGGCGGATGTGCGGCACCGGATGCCGGCACTGCAGTGATCACGCTGACGGCGCCCTCGGCGGCGTTCCTCAGCGGCCTCGCCGTGTCGGCGTTCGCCATTGCCAGCCCCGACGCCCTCACCAAGTACGAGGCGGACAAGGTCGGCGGCACCGAGGACGCGCCGGCCTTCGAAGGGACCTTCGGCACGGAGCACCCGATCGGCACCGGCCCGTTCAAGTTCGAAAGCTGGGTGCCCGGCGACAAGCTGGTCATCGTGCGCAACGACGCCTACTGGGGCGAGAAGGCGCTGCTGGACTCGGTGATCTTCAAGCCGATCGCCGACGGCCCTGCCCGGCGCACCGCACTGGAGACCGGCGAGATCCAGGGCTTCGACCTGGTGGACCCGGCCGACGTGTCGGCGCTGGCGGACGGCGGCTATCAGATCCTCCTGCGGCCGGCGTTCAACGTCGGCTACGTCGGCTTCAACCAGGCCAAGGCACCGCTGGACAACCCCAAGATCCGTCAGGCCATCGCCTACGCACTCAATCGTGAAGCACTGGTGACCGCGAAGTACCCCGAAGGGGCAGAAGTGGCCACCCAGTTCATGCCGCCGCAGCTGTTCGGCTGGAGCGACAGCGTCACCGACTACTCGTACGACCCCGAGAAGGCCAAGCAGCTCATCGAAGAGAGCGGCGTCACCGACCTGACCATCGAGTTCTACTACCCGAGCGACGTCAGCCGCCCGTACATGCCGGATCCGACGGCGAACTTCGAGGCCTTCAAGGCCGACCTCGAAGCAGTCGGCTTCACGGTGGTCCCCAAGACCGCACCGTGGCGCTCGGGCTACCTCGACGACGTCGACGCTGGTAACGCTCAGGTGTACCTGCTGGGCTGGACGGGCGACTACGGCGACCCGGACAACTTCATCGGCGTCTTCTTCCGTACGCCGCAGCCGGCGTGGGGCTTCGAGAACCAGGAGATCTTCGACATCCTCACCCAGGCCCGCGACACCGCAGATGCGGCGGAGCGCACGGCCCTGTACGAGCAGGCGAACCAGATGATCATGGAGTTCCTGCCGGGCGTGCCGTACGTGCACACCCAGCCGGCGCTGGCGTTCGCTGCCAATGTGCACGGCTACGTCCCCAGCCCGGTCGGCCTCGAAGACTTCTCCGTGGTCTCGATCGGCTGATCCAGCCCGTTACGCGAGGGGTGGCCACCGGCTACGTTGCCGGTGGCCACTTCCTCGTGTGTTCACACCATGCTCAGGTTCGTCGTCCGCCGTCTGCTGTTGCTCATCCCGATCCTTCTCGGGTTGAGCTTCTTGCTGTTCATCTGGGTGCGTGCGCTGCCCGGCGGGCCGGCCACAGCCCTGCTCGGCGAGCGTGCAACTCCGGAGCGTGTCGCAGAAGTGAACCGGCTGTACGGCTTCGACAAGCCGGTGCTGGAGCAGTACTTCAGGTATCTCGGCCGCATCGCGCGGCTGGACTTCGGGCAATCGATCACGGCCCGACGCGATGTGATCGACGAGCTCGGTCGCCGCTTCCCGGCCACGGTCGAACTGGCGGGCGCAGCGATGCTGTTCGCCGTCGGTGCCGGCATTCCACTCGGCTTCGTGGCGGCTCGCCGGGAGCGTACGTGGGTCGACCACGGCTCGACGGTGCTCTCGCTGATCGGTGTCTCCGTGCCCGTGTTCTTCCTGGCGCAGATCCTCAAGTGGATCTTCGGCTTCAAGCTGGGCTGGTTCCCCACGATCGGCCGGCTCGATCCGGTCCGCACCCTCGAAGCGCACACCAACTTCGTGCTCGTCGACTCGGTGATCGAACTGGACTTCGGCGCGTTTTGGGACGGGGTGAAACACCTTGTCCTGCCGGGCATCGCGCTCGGCACCATCCCGTTGGCCATCATTGCGCGCATCACCCGCGCCTCGGTGTTGGAAGTGCTGAACGACGACTATGTGCGCACCGCCCGCGCGAAGGGGATGGCTCCGCGCGTGGTGAACCGGCGCCACGTCCTTCGCAACGCCCTCTTGCCGATCGTCACCGTCGTCGGCCTGCAGGTCGGTCTGCTGCTCTCCGGGGCGGTGCTCACCGAGACCGTGTTCTCGTGGCCAGGCATCGGCCGCTTCATCAGCGACGCGGTCCTCGACAAGGACTATCCGGTGCTGCAAGGCGGGGTGCTGTTCCTGGCTGTGGTGTTCGTCCTGGTGAACCTGATGGTGGACGTGCTGTACGCCGTCATCGACCCACGAATCAGGGTGCAGTGAGATGACCGCGGTACAGGATCAACTCCGTCTCCTCATGCGCAGCAACGAGGTCGACGTGCACGGTTCCAGCCTCGGCAAGGAGGCCTGGAAGCGGGTTCGTGCCAACCGGCTGGCGATGGTCGGCGCGGCGCTCATCGTGTTCTTCGTGGCCGTGGCCATCTTCGCGCCATGGCTGAGCCCGTACGATCCGCGGGCGAACACCTGGTTCGACCAGATTCGCCCGTCCAGCATCCCTGGCCCCTCGAGCAGCCACTGGCTCGGCCTCGACGAGAGCGGGCGCGACGAGCTGTCACGGATCATCTACGGCGCGCGATCCTCGCTGATGATCGGCGTCGTCTCGCTGGCGATCGGGGCCAGCATCGGTGCGGCGTTCGGCCTTCTCGCCGGCGCATTCGGCGGCTGGGTGGACTCCACGGTGATGCGCATCACCGACGTGCTGTTGTCGGTTCCCGGGTTGCTCCTGGCGCTGTCCGTGGCAGCCGTCCTGGGGCAGAGCCAGACCGCGGTGATGATCGCCGTGGCCGTCCCGAACATCCCGCTGTTCGCCCGGCTGTTGCGCAGCTCGATGATGGCCGAGCGCCAGAAGGACTATGTCGCGGCCGCCAC